>CAZDYU010000108.1:0-14853 GCA_964509755.1 uncultured Occallatibacter sp.
CAGCATGGCCGGCGTTCCGCTGATGAGCGGCTTCGCCAGCAAGTGGATGCTCTATGCAGCGGCGTTGCAGGCGGGCTGGGCGGTGCCGGCGATGGTGGCCTGGGCGGTGAGCCTGGGCACGGTCTTTCTCTGCGCCAAGGCTACCAGCGCGGTCTTTCTCGGTCCGCTGACCGAGGCGACCGAGAACGCGCATGAGTCTCCGCCGACGATGGTCTGGGGGATGGGCTTTATGGCCGCGGGCAGCGTGATTCTGGGCGTTGCGCCGCAACTGGCGGTGAATTACCTGCTGAATCCGATTCTAGGCGCGCTGAATCTGGCGACAGTACAGGTGACCTGGTTTGGGCTGTCGGCCAGCGCGGGCAGCTTCTCGACTGGTGGTGGCCTGGTGCTGGCCGTGGTTTCGCTGGTTCTGGGCGGCGCGATTTATGCGGTTGCCTACGCTTCACGGGAACACTCGGTGGTTGGCGGCGCGGCATTGGCTGGCGCTGGCGGTGGGATCTTTACCGGCGGCGAGCCGTTGTCTTCCGAGGGTCGATTGACGGCGGGGGATTTTTCCTCGATTTTTATGGGGAACTGGCATGAGTTCTTCCGCTGGTCGAATGTGGATGCGGTTTATCTGGGCGCGTGGGGCGGGTTGCAGGCGGCTTCACGTGGGCTGGGCGTGGTTGTTGGCTGGATGGAGCGGCGGGCGTTACTGTTTGTGGTTGTCTTTTCAGTCACGCTATTCCTGTTGATTCATTTTGTTGGACTTCCTGTTCCTGCGGAATTGGGCCAAGTAACGGGGCTCTCAATCCATCCCTTTTTAACGTTTTCTGTAGCAATAGCCGCTCTTGGTCTGCTGTTTGTCTCTCTTGTAACCGGAATAAAAGGAAAGATTCAGCTTCGGCTTTACATTTTGATTGTGGGACTGTGCTGTGTTGCTTCATTGTATGATGTTGATTTTTCGGTTTTGTTTGAGATAGCGGCTTTCTTGACCGTGGTTCAAGTCTGGTCGGTCGCAAAGACCAAGAATGCAAAATATGTATATCTGGCTGTCGTGTTTCTCTCGGCCGTATGTTCCGTGGGCAGCGAGTTCGTCCATGACAGTAGCCTTGCAAATGAGTTATTGGTAACAGGGATTGTTATCAAGTTGGCTGCAATCCCGATGCTTTTCTGGCTGCTTTCCTTGGCCGATGAGTTGCCTGTTTTAGTGTTAGGTCTGATCATTTCCGTGGTCGATGTGACGGCCTTCGGGGAATTCTTCCTTCGTATGCAGAGTGCTGAGATTATATTTAGGCCTCAACCACTGATTTTGTGGATTGCGGCTTTAACCTCTCTCTTTGCATCATTGCTAATGCTGACGCAAAAGAGTTTGAAGCGGCTTCTGGTGCTTTCAACCATCGAAGACGTAGGATTCCTATTGCTCGGCATCAGTTGTTATTCGGTGCTAGGCCTTGTTGGCTCAATCTTAGCCGCCGCCACTCACGCCCTGGCCAAGGCGCTGCTCTTCATCTGCCTGAGTGGACCCGAAGCCGACGGCGCGCTCGACGGCGAACCCAAGGGCCTAGCGGCGCGCTATCCGGTCGCGGCCTTTGGCTTCCTCTTCGGAATGCTGGCGATGCTGGGGATTCCGCCGACGATGGGATTTATTGGACGCTGGAGGCTCTACGAGACGGCAGTCCAGATTGGCTGGCCGCTGGCGGCCGTGTTTATCGTCTCATCGATCTTTGCGTTGATTGCCTATGTGCTGGCTTTGACGCGCAACTGGTGGGGTCCGCCGGAGGAGCCTGATCCTTCTGCAACCCCAGTGCATCCAAAGAGAGAGCCGTTCCTGCTACAGACTGTGATTGTTGCGCTTGTGGTGGTGATTCTTGCCGCCGGTATCTGGCCGGATGCACTGCAACTGCTGCTTGGGGGGAGACCATGAATCTCTGGAACAAGTTAATGTGTTACTCCCGCCGCCACAGCCCTTGGCTCTTTCATATGAACGGGGGCAGTTGCAACGGGTGCGATATCGAGCTGATTGCCAGCCTGACGCCGCGCTACGACGCCGAGCAGTTGGGCGTGCGCCTCGAAGGCTCGCCGCGTCATGCGGACATTCTGTGCATCACGGGCCCGATTACGCACAATGCAACGAACGCGATCAAGACGGTATACGACCAGGTTTGCGGACCGAAGGCTGTGATTGCCATCGGCTCCTGCCCGGCGACGACGAATGTTTTTATCGACAGCCGCACGCTGGAAGGGCCACTGAGCAAGCACATTCCGGTGGATGTCTTTGTGCCGGGCTGCCCGCCGCGGCCGGATGCGATCATTCAGGGCGTGGCTAAAGCGGCTGAGATATTGGCCGAGAGGGCAGGGAAGAAGCAGCCGGTTGTTCCGGTTGTAATGCCGCTCGTTGGACCGGGATGCAGCGGGGCCTGCGCTTGCGGGGCTTCGGCTGAAGCAAAGAACGAGGAGGTGCAGGCATGAATCTAACCACTGCGCTGGCTCGATTGCTGATCTTTCCGGGGTTGCTGTTTGCCGTGCCCGCGGCATGGTTCTTTCTTTGGATGGAGCGCAAGTCCGTGGCGCTGATGCAGGGGCGCATAGGGCCGCCTTTCATGCAGCCATTTTTCGATTTCATCAAGCTGCTGGGCAAAGACACGCCGCCGCGCAGGGGCGTGGGTGGAATGCTGATGAAGGCCTGGCCGCTGATTGCCGTTTCAGCGGCGGCGGGCGCGGTGGGCCTGCTGCCAGTGCTGCCGTCCCGGGGCGGCTTTGAGGGCGATCTGATTCTGCTGCTGGCGCTGCTGGAGTTGCCTTCGATGTGCATCATTGCAGCGGGCTTCAGCTCAGGCTCGATCTTTGGCGAGATTGGCTCGGCGCGCGAGGCGGTTCTGAGCGTGAGTTATAACGTGGTTTTTCTGCTGGCGATCGTTTCGATTGCGGCCTCGCAGCATACTTTCAGCCTTTCAGCGCTGGCTCAACTGCCGGCCTCGCCGCTGCGCTTGCTGGGCGTGCTGGCGATCATTGTTTGCCTGCCGGCCAAGCTGCACATCAATCCCTTCTCACTGCCCAATGCGGAGCAGGAGATTTATTCCGGGCCGATGACGGAATACGCGGGGCCTGAGTTGGCGATGTGGGAGCTTTCACACGGCTTGGAGTGGGTTGCGGCGACTGGCCTGGTAGCTACGCTGATCGCTCCACAGGTGGCGTTCTGGGGGCTGGGCGCGTTGATCTTTGTTGCGCTCTGCTTCGGCCTGGTGCTGTTGCTGTCTGTGGTGGCGGCGGCTACGGCGCGGTTGCAGATCGATACAACCGTGCGTTTCTACTGGCAATGCACACTGATTTTTGCGGTTCTGGCCGTGGCCTCCGCGCTTTTTATGAGGTTTAAATCGTGAATATTCTGACGATGCTATGGAAGAACCTCTGGGGCGGATCGCGCACGACGATTTTTCCGGCGCGCCCCAAGGTGACGGAACGCTACCGGGGGCTGGTTCGTTTCGATCCGGCGCTGTGCTCGGGCTGCGCAATCTGCAAGATGCGCTGCACCTCGCGAGCGATCGAGTTCAAGAGCGGCAAGGGCGAGTTCACATGGAGCTACGAGCCGGGCCAATGCACCTTTTGCGGGCGCTGCGTGGAAGGCTGCAAGGACCATGCGCTGAGCCAGGAGTCGGAGACTCCGCCAATCTATTTGACGATTGGCGAACTGAAGAAATCCTATACCGTTGCCCGCAAGCCGCCTGCGCCCAGACCGGTCGCCCCTGCCGCCGCTGCAACAGTTGAGCCGACGGCGAAGCCCGTCCCGGAAGGAGCAAAATGACGCCCACCATGACAGTGATTACCATGACGGTGATCCACGGAATTCCCAAGAAGCTGGGCATCGCTCATTCCTGGGTTGAAGAGGGCGGTGTGCATTGGCTTGCGCCCGGCTCTGTGACCGTGCGCGAGCTGGCCACATTGATGAATGACCTTCATGCACGATTCATTACGATCACGGCCTATCAGCTTCCCGCCGACCGGGGCTTTCGCCTGGAGTATCACTGGGATCTGGATGGGCAGTTGCTGGGTTTTCCATATCAGTTTCAAGAGAAGAATTTTGATAGCATCTACGATCTCTGCGAGGCAGTGGACTGGATCGAGCGCGAGATTCATGAGGGCTTTGGCATCGACTTTTTGGGGCGCGAATATGAACCGCTGCTTCTACGCCAGGGCGACACACCAGGCGTGAACCTGCGCGACGCCGTCGTGGCTGGGAGTAATGCCGTGGCCGCAAATCAGGAGAAGAAATGAGCTACAAGATCCCCATGGGGCCGTACCATCCAGCGCTTGAAGAGCCTTACAAACTGGACCTGATCTGCGAAGGCGAGACGGTTCAGGACGCCAAGCTTCACATCGGCTTCAACTTTCGCGGCATCGAGCATCTGGCCGAGACGCGCAATTACATTCAGGTGATTGCGCTGATGGAGCGGGTCTGCGGCATCTGCTCGAATATCCACACACTGACGCTGTGCACGGCGATGGAGGGCTTGACCGGCGTTGTGGCTCCGCCGCGCGCGCAGTATATCCGGACCATTATGGCGGAGTTGGAGCGGTTGCACTCGCATGTGCTGTGGGCGGGGATTGCGGCCAAGCTGATGGGCTTCAAGACGATGTTCATGACCTGCTTTGAGCTGCGCGAAAAGGTGATGGATGTGCTGCAGGCCATCAGCGGCAATCGCGTCAATTATTCAATGAATCGCGTCGGCGGAGTCAATCGCGACATCGAAGATCCGGCATCGATCCTCAAGATGGTGGAGGCGCTGGAGCTGGAGATGGCGCGGACGGTGATTCCGATCTTCACCACCAGCAGGACGGCGACCTCGCGGTGCGCCGGGATTGGCGTGCTGACCACCGAAAAGGCGCTCTCTTGCGGTGTTGTGGGGCCGGTGGCGCGCGCCTCCGGGCTGCCGCAAGATCTTCGCAAAGCCGCGCCTTATGCGGCCTATGCGGAGATGGAGTTCGATGTGCCGGTGCAGCCTGCGGGCGACGTGCGCGCGCGGCTGCTGGTGCGGGCGCTGGAGATTATGGAGAGCTGCAAGATTCTGCGCCAGGCGCTGGCCAAGCTGCCTCCGGGAGAGCTGTTCGCGGGCGACGGCAAGTTCGACTTTACCAAGCTGATCACGACCGCCTCGACAGCACGCGTTGAGGCACCGCGCGGCGAGGTGATGTACTCGGTTTCATGGAAAGAGGGTTCGAGGAATCCGGCGCGGGTGCATGTGCGGACGCCGACCTTTGCCGTGATGCCGGCGATTCGCTGGATGGTGATCGGGGCGCGGCTGGCGGATACGCCGCTGATTCAGGCTTCGATCGATCCTTGCTACTCCTGCACGGACCGGTAGCTTCTATTAGCGGGATTCTTGCATGGAGGATTGTGCGGATACAAGGCAACCCTCCGTGCTATCTGCATCCCAGCCGGTCGCCCGTCAATGAATGACCATCGGCGTGCGGTGCTTGCAGCCGCAGGAGCGGCGCAGCACAATCTCGACTGGCAGCACAATTCGGTGGCCTGTCTCTGGCGGCACTTCGGCGCGGGTAATGCGGTCGAAGAGAAGGTTGGTGGCAACCCGGCCCATCTCCAGCGTCGGCTGGCGAACCACGGTTAGCGGCGGAGAGATCAGGTCGGAGAGATCGAAGTCGTCAAAGCAGGCAAAGGCCAGGTCGCCGGGCATCTTCACACCCAGGTTGGTCAGTGCCGCCAGAACGTGATGCGTGGTTAAGGTATTGGAAGAGAAGATGGCCGTCGGCGGCTCCGGCCCATGCAGTTTGGCCTCGACGGTCCGCATCGTCTCGTCTTGAGATTCACATCCAAAGAAAGCGTCCTCTTTGAGCCCGGCGTCGCGCATGGCGCGGCGATAGCCCAAGAATCGCGCATTGATGGTAAAGAGATTGCGAGTGAATCCCATAAAGCTGATTCGCTGGTGGCCATGCCCGATCAGATGATCGATCATGCCGCGCGCGCCGGCGTTGTTCTGCACCAGCACAGTATCGAAGGCCGGATCTTCGACCGGGCAATCAAAGATGACCACCGGAGTTTTGCCAAAGAGAGCGCGCGTGAGCCGCGAATGGCGGGAGTTGGATGGAATGGCGACGATCCCGTCTACATTCCACTGGAGCATCTGCTCGGCCTCTTCGAATTCGGTATCCGGATCGCCGTTGGAGGTGGTCATGATCAGCGAATACCCCTGCTCTTTGGCCACCGTGGTCACAGCCTGGGCGCAGTTGGCAAAGAAGGAATCGTACAGGGTAGGCAGAATGAGCCCAATGGTCCGGCTGCGATGGCCGCGAAAGGCGCGCGCCAGTTCATTGGGCCGGTATTGCAGTTTTTCGATGGCCAATTGCACGCGGCTGGCGGTCTCTTCAGAGACGCGCGCCGTGCCGCTGAGGACACGCGAAACCGTCATGGCGCCAACGCCGGCCATTTGGGCAACATCGCTCATGGTAGGTTTTCGCTGCACGGGCCGTACTCCATCTTGCCGCTTTCGACAGCGGGTAGATCGCATCCAAGGGAGCGCGGGCTTCAATCGATCAAGAAGCTCGCGTTCGAAAGAGCTGAATGATTCTCCGCACTATGGTACTGCCTGAGGGGCGTCTTCAGGAATAGCAATTATGCGGCGTGTAAGATGTTACCGACTATCCGTCCTTTCTGGGTCGCCTCGCCAAGCACCGGCTAGCGCCTCGATCCGAATCAGGCCCAACACCGCGACCAGTTGACGCTGGAATTGATTCAGGAGGCCGGAAAACGGTAATCTGCATAGGGTAGGGGCGCCTTCAACTTTGGAGTTGGTCTGCGTAACCCTATTCTAAAGTGGGCCGTCCCCGCCTCTAAATGAACCTACTGTCGTAATTTTGCAAGAGGTTCGAAAGTACTAAGATAGAAGTGAGCGGATTTGGAAGCGTGCAAGGAAAGGGAAGCCATGGATATCGAAGTTAGGATACGCGGGTTGATGATGGACCCAGCCACCAGCATGCCCATCGTCGTGCTCAAGGACGTGGCTTCGGAAACCGTGATGCCCATTTGGGTGGGCATCTTTGAAGCCAACGCAATTGCCATCGAGATTGAGAAGATTGCCGTGCCGCGCCCCATGACCCACGATCTGGCTAGAAACCTCATGCGGCACATGAATTTACGGCTAGAACGCGTTGTTATATCAGAGCTTAAGGACGATACATTCTTCGCTATGCTCTGGATGCGCCAGGGCGATGAGCCGATAGTTATCGACGCCCGGCCGTCGGACGCAATCGCCCTGGCGCTGCGGGCCGATTGCCCAATCTTCGTCGCCGAGCAGGTCATGCAGGCCGCCAAGCTGAACACCTCCGGCCCGCCTGAAGGCCCAACCGGTGAGCAGTTGCGCGGCTGGCTGGAAGGCCTGAACGACGAGGATCTTGGGCGGTATAAGATGTAGCCGAGGGTAACGAGCGATGAAAGTGAATCGCCAGATTGTAATTCTTGTGGTCGCTTTCCTGGTGGCCGCTCTTGCTACATTTTGCGTTTATGCCATCGTCGCCAAGTTCCCGAACAGCCACTCGGGGATGTATAAGCCCCTCGGAATGACCGACGCCGGATTTTGGTTGTTTCTTATCTTATGGATGTTGATCCCCACAGTCGGATCAAAGTTTTTGCAACCCCAAAAAGCAAGTTATGCGGCATCCTCAATGTTTTTTGTCGGTTATGCTTTTTTCAATCTTTTATTCGTCCACTGGCAATCGTCCTGGAGACTGCCAATCTTCTGCTGTTTACTCGCCCCGGGCTCACTTGGATTGGCATTCCTAATTTTTGGCAGCATCCGTGACTGGAATCGCGAGAGAATATCACGTAGCCAATTGGTTGAGGATGCGGCACGGCAGGGAAATACACCTGGGAACTCCTGAATTATGAGGGATTTGCGGTAGACAAGGAACTGGAGAGTATAACCGCCTCTCACTATACAGAATATACGTTATCGGACATTAGATCCCGGTGTTTTGCAATTGTACAAATTGGCTGCCCACCAGGGATTCGAACCCCAATATGCTGCTCCAGAGGCAGCTGTCCTACCATTGAACGAGTGGGCAACTCAGGTGCGCTGGGCAATTCCTGTCCCAGATCAGATTAGGCCGCGCCAAAGCGCCCTGGCCAAATCCAACTTGTTTATCATAAGTGGATTTTCCCACCCGGTCAAACCCGTTTGGTCAGTTTTCATTTCTTCGCCCAATAATAGATCACTCCACGCCGTCGCGTTCCGCAAACAGACGGGCCAGGCTTCCGAATTCCCGGCCGCCGCACTCCAACTTTCATGGAAATCCAAACTTCCTTCGTCTTTCCTCAGTTGTTCTACGTCTAAGATAAAATCAGGTCATCTCATGGAATTGGCTCTCAATCTCGTCTGGTTACTGCTGGCTGTTTTGCTGGTCAAGCACTGGCTGAGTCATACTGCCCGCGGAAGTGCGAGAACCCGTACGCACATCGCCGCTCTCGGTATGCTGATTCTGATTCTCTTTCCCGTAATCTCAGTGACCGACGATCTGGTAGCCGCCCAGAACCCTGCTGAGTTGGACTGCTGTGTGCGCCGCCTCAACGCTGCTTCTGCCTGTCCTCATTCGATCTTTCCGGCAGTCGCCGCGCTTCCTCCGCCGGCGCTTTCAGGACTTTCCGTCGGCTTTCCGAGTTTTAATGCGCCTCGCCCAGCACCAGCCCCTTATAAAAAGATGCCCACTTTGGCTTCGATTCAGAATCGACCGCCCCCCGCAGCTTGATTCTTGCCTCGCTTTTTCTGTGTCAATTGCTCTCATTTTTTCCTGTTCACGCCGTGTAGGCCACGGCGCAAAGGGTGCGTATGAAATGCAAGTTCCCTCCCCTATGGTCTGCTTTGGCGGCAGCGGCAATGTTTTCTCTTGCGCCGCAGCAGGCGTTTTCCCAAACCGCCGCACCGGTGCCGCCTAGTCTTACCTGGGATCAGGTGAAGACGAAGTTCGAGGCCGCCAACCCGGCTCTGAAGGCCGACGCGCTGGGCGTGGATGAGATGAAGGCCGAAGAAATTTCCGCCTATCTGCGTCCCAACCCCGGCATTGGCCTTTCGAGCGATGGATTGCAAATCGCACCGCATACGGTTCCGGGCCTGGGTACGCACTGGCTGCCGCTGACCGGCGACCAGCTTGTGCCCAGCATCAACTACCTGCATGAACGGGAGCACAAGCGCGAACTGCGCTTGCAGAGCGCAAAGGAAGGCACGCAGATTGCCGGTTCGCAGCATGAAGATCTGGAACGCAATCTTCTCTTCGATCTGCGCTCCCAATTCGTTCAGACGCTGCAAGCCAAAGCGGTTCTCGAACTTGCAAAGGCAGACCTTGCCTACTACGACAAGATTATCCAGATCAGCCGCGACCGCTTTCGCGACGGCGACATTGCTCAGATCGACCTGGACCGCATCGAACTGCTGCGCGTCCAATATGAAGTCGAAATCCAGACGGCCCTTGTCAACCTGCGCACCGCCAAGATTCAGCTGCAGCAATTGCTGAATGACCAAACGCCGGTAGAGCAGTTCGACGTGAGCGGCCCGTTCGATTTCAGTGACGATCTGAAGCCTCTGGAAGACTTCAGGCAGATCGCTCTGGACGCCCGGCCCGATCTGAGAGCCGCGCTTGAAGCCATTCAGCAAGCGCAGACCAACCACAAGCTGGCCATCGCCAATGGCTCTGCCGATCCGACCTTTGCCACCTGGTACTCGTACAATCCCGCCTTCAACAACAACTTTGGCCGCTATACATTGGGCGCCAGCGTGAACGTTCCGCTGCGCATCTTCGATCGCAATCAGGGTGAGAAGCAGCGCACGCAGATCGACATTGGCCGCAATCAAGAACTGACCGACGCCACGCGCGCGCAGGTCTTCAGCGACGTGGACTCGGCCTACGCGCAGGTGGAGAGCAATCTGGCGCTGCTCCGGCCTTACAAGGCGCAGTACAACGCCCAGGCGCTGCGCGTTCGCGATACGGTGACATACTCATACCAGCACGGCGGCGCTTCGCTGATGGATTTCCTCAATGCGCAGAGCGATTTCCGCGTCGTCCAACTGGCTTACGTGCAACTGATCGGCTCTTATCTGACCGCTGCCGGACAACTGAATCTTGCCGTCGGGCGCGAGGTGATCCAATGAATTCGCATTCCTTTATCCAACCATCCCACAGCTTCCGGCTGACTCTCATCGCGTCCGCATTGCTCGGCCTGTCGTTTACCGGTTGCAAGGGCAAGGACGAGGGCGACGGCGCGCCTCCTCCAACCAAGGTCATCCAGGTTGCCGACATGAACCTGATTACCGTCGATCCCAACGATGCGCCGAAGTTCCCGATCCTCACGGCCGGGCAGATCGAGTCGGCTACCGAGTTGACGGCGACGGGCAGCGTCTTTCCCGACATATCGCGCGAGCTACCTGTGATCTCGATGGCCAATGGCCGCGTGGTGGACATCAAGGCGCGGCTGGACGACAACGTGAAGAAGGGCCAATTGTTGCTCAAGGTTCAGAGCCCGGATATTACCGCCGCCTTTGACACCTATCTCAAAGCCGCCAACGACGAACACATGGCTAAGATGGCCTTTGACCGCGCCTCGGACCTCTTGCAGCACGGGGCCATCTCACAGGCCCAACTTGAGGCCGCGGAAGACACAGAGAAGGACGCCATGGCCGATCTGACGGCTGCCGAGGAGCAACTGAAGACCCTCGGCGTGGACAAGAATCATCCCAGCAGCGTCGTCAATGTCTACGCTCCAATCAGTGGCGTCATTGTGGCGCAGAATGTGACCAATGCATCCGCGGCGGGCGTCGCGCTCTCCGGCTCGGCTACCGCTTTTACCATCGCCGACCTTTCGACAGTGTGGATTGTCTGCGATGTCTACGAGAACGACATCCCGCGCCTGCAACTGGGCCAGGAGGCGCGGGTCAAGGTAAACTCTTTTCCGGATCGACCACTTACCGGGCGCATCAGCGACATCGGTCCAGTGCTCGATCCCTCGCTGCGCACCGCCAAAGTCCGCATCGAGCTGGGCAATCCAGGATTTCTCAAGCTCGGGATGTTCGCCACGGCCACCTTCACCAGCCGCGCCAAGGAGACGCACGCGGCCGTTCCAGCCGATGCCGTGCTGCATCTGCACGACCGCGATTGGGTCTTTCAACCAGCCGGCGGAAATCAATTCAAGCGGGTTGAAGTTCATGCAGGCAAGATGCTGGACGGCAACCGCCAGGAGATTCTCTCCGGCATTGCGCCGGGCCAGCAGGTCGTCGGCAACGCTCTCTTACTTGAAACCGCGGGGAACCAGTAGATTTCTTGGGCATTTTGAAGGGTACGGGCTTCAGCCTGTACATTGGCTCAGCAAAAAACAAATTGGGCTTTAGCCCCTGAGGAAATCTAAGTTGAGAAACAAAATTGATCTGAGGAACCCGTAGATGATTCGCGCACTTGTGGATTTCGCGCTCAAGAGCCGCTGGCTGGTGCTCGGCGCTGTTGTTGTGCTCTCCGCGTGGGGCGTGATCAGCTTTCGCGCGCTGCCCGTCGAGGCCTATCCCGACGTTGCTGACAACTACGTGCAGATCATTACGCAGTGGCCGGGGCGCAGCGCCGAAGAGATCGAGCGCCAGGTCACCGTGCCGGTTGAGATACAGATGGCCGGCATTCCCCACCTGGCGCACCTGCGCTCTGAGACGCTGGCCGGCTTGTCCAGCCTGATGCTGATCTTTGACGACGACTCAACCAGCGACGTGAATCGCGAGCACGTGATGGAGCGGCTGGGACAGGTCAGCCTGCCCGCCAATCTGGTTCCGCAGATGGGCACAGACTGGAGCCCCGTCGGACAAATCTACTGGTACACGCTGGAGAGCACCAACCCATCTTATGACGTGATGGAGAAGAAGTCGCTGGAAGATTGGACGCTGGAAAAGTCCTTCAAGGGCGTCAATGGCGTCGTCGATGTCTCCAGCTTTGGCGGACCGACAAAGGAGTATCAGATCAAGCTCGATCCGGAGAAACTCGTCTCCTACGGGTTGAGTATCGGCCAGGTCGAGCAGCAGATTGCCAACAACAACACCAACGGCGGCGGCAGCTTCATTGAGCAGGGCGCGCAGCAGATCAACGTGCAATCGGTCGGCCTCTTTACCAGTGTGCAGGACATTGAGAACACCGTCGTCAAGACCGCCAACGGAGCGGCCATCAAGATCAAAGACATCGCCGCGGTCTCGCAAGGGCCGAAGATTCGTCTGGGTCAGATTGGCCGGTCCTCCAAGACCTACAAGTTCGTCGGCGGCAGAAAGGTCTACGACGACAGCCAGATTATCGACAACCCCGACACGGTGGAAGGCATTGTGCTCTTGCAGAAGGGCGACGACTCCGACCCCGTCCTGGACGGAATTCACGCCGAAGTCAGCAAGCTCAATGGCGACAAGGATCACCCCGGCATTCTCCCTAAGGGAGTGAAGGTAGTTCCCTTCCTCGACCGCTCCGACCTGGTCAAATTCACGGTCACCACCGTGGAAGACAACCTGACGGCGGGCATGATTCTGGTCTCCATCATTCTGTTTTTGTTTTTGGGAAACATTCGCGGCGCGATAATCGTTGCGCTCACCATTCCCTTTGCGCTGATGTTTGCGTCGATCTGCCTTGACCTCAGCCACATTCCGGCCAACCTGCTCTCGCTGGGCGCGCTGGACTTTGGAATGCTCGTAGACGGCTCGGTGGTGATGATTGAAAACATTGTCCGCCACCTCAACAAGCATGAGGAGACTCGCGTTCCGGCGCAAAGCATTCGCGAAGCCGCTCATGAAGTGCAGCGCCCGGTCTTCTTCGCTCGCGGCATCATTATCACCGCCTATCTGCCCATCTTCACGCTGCAAGCGGTTGAAGGCCGGCTCTTCAAGCCGATGGCCTGGACGGTCTGCTTTGCGCTGCTGGGCGCGCTCGGCTTTGCGATGTTTGTGGCTCCGGTGCTGGCCGGCCTGGTCTTCAACAAAGGCGCCAAAGAGTGGCACAACCCGGTGATGGTCTGGCTCACGGAGAACTATCGCGTTGCGGTTCGCGCGGCCATCGTGCATCGCCGGACGACTCTGGCGATCGCCAGCGCGCTCTTCGCCATCGCCGTCTATCTCACCTTTGGCGGACCTGTCGGCTCGGAGTTCCTGCCGCATCTGGATGAAGGCGCAATCTGGGTGCGCGGCACCATGCCGCCCAGCGAAGGCCCCACCGCTTCTATCGAGTTCACTAACAAGGCGCGCCTGGCAATGGCCTCATTTCCCGAGGTGACGCAGGTTGTCAGCCAGACCGGACGCCCCGATGACGGCACCGACACCGCCGGCTTTTTCAACACGGAATACTTTGTCGATCTCAAGCCCAAAAAGCAGTGGCGGCCCGTCTTTCATCAGGACAAAGAGGCTTTAATCGCCGCTATCGACAAGAAACTGCAAGAGTTTCCCGGCGTTCTCTGGAATTATTCGCAACCCATCTCCGACAACATGGAAGAGGCCGTCAGCGGCGTCAAAGGCGAGCTCTCCGTCAAGCTCTATGGCGACGATCTGCGTACTTTGGAAAAAAAGGCCGACGAGATCCAGGCGCAGATGGCCACCGTCAAAGGCATCGAGGATCTGGGCATCTTCCGCATCATCGGCCAGCCCAACCTCAATTACACCGTGGACCGTGCCGCCGCCGCCCGCTGGGGCATTAACGTCGCCGACATTCAAGACGCCATTCAGACCGCCGTCGGTGCCAACGCCGTCACCCAGCTTCAGCAGGGCGAGGCCCGTTTTGACGTGACTCTACGCTACCAGCAGCAATATCGCGACACCCGCGAGGCCATTGAGAACGTGCGCCTGCTTGCGCCTTCTGGCGAGCGCGTCTCTCTGGCGCAACTGACCACAGCCTCCGCCGACGACGGCGCTGAGGAGATCTATCGCGAGGGCGGCCAGCGCTTCATCGCCATCAAATACTCCGTCCGCGGGCGAGACCTCGGCTCGACCGTCGAAGAGGCCATTCGCAACGTCAACCGGAGCGTCGCTCTGCCTGCCGGCTATCACCTAGAATGGGCCGGCGAGTACGAGAGTCAGAAGCGCGCCGACAAGCGCATGGACATCGTCATTCCCATCACCGTGATGGCGATTTTTTTGATTCTCTACACCATGTTCCGCTCCTTCAAGTGGGCGATGCTGATTCTGGTCTCGGTTGTGATGGCTTCAATCGGCGGGCCGCTGGCGCTCTTTATCACGCATACCAACTTCTCGGTCTCTTCGGCCGTCGGCTTTCTGGCACTCTTTGGCGTCAGTGTGCAGACCGGCGTCATCATGATCGAGTTCATCAACCAGCTTCGCGCGCGGCGCAAAGGCATGGAGGAATCGACACAGGAGCATATCATCGAAGCCGCTGTCGAAGGAGCTGTCCTGCGTCTGCGGCCCATTATGATGACCATGCTGGTGGCCACCCTGGGCCTGCTGCCGGCTGCGCTCTCCCATGCGATTGGCTCGGACTCGCAGCGGCCTTTTGCCATCGTCATTGTCGGCGGCTTGCTGGCCAATTTGGTCATCGGCGTCTTCCTTCTGCCCACCCTTTATGTATGGATGGCCGGAGAAGACGACATTCTGCCCGCGGTCGAATCCACCGAGGACTTTTAGCGAAACCTGAGCAGCCCAACTTTACCGGGCCTTCATCTCTCACCGCCTCCAACGCCCTATAATGAAGAATGGCCGTCTGTACCCTGAGCCTCGCTGAGCACTCAGAGATGCAGCCAACCAACTTCCCCCAGGGTGCTTCCCTTGAATGACGCCATCATCATCCGCGGTGCGCGGACACACAATCTGAAGAACATCTCCTGCGAGATTCCCCACGGGAAGCTGACGGTGATCA
>CAZDYU010000109.1:0-14614 GCA_964509755.1 uncultured Occallatibacter sp.
GCGATTTTGAAAGAGATGCGGCGAGTCGATTTTCAAATGCGATTGCCCTGCACTGTAGAGGACTAACCCGAATTGTCGATATTCAACTGGGCGTTATCATGCGGGCTGGAAATGCGGATAATTGAACGCGTTCTGCCGGGGGATATTTACTTGCCCGGCATTCAGAATTGTACAAACCGCTTTGCCTGTCCCCTTGATAGTCAGATGGCGGGCTCCCTACCAATAATAGGATGCTACGGCGCGAGGAGGACCAGGGACTGATTCCGTCACCGTTGTCTCTATGACAAGCTCCATATTCTTTGTTTGCCAGCCCGCGGGAGCGCTCCGTAGACCTTCTCCCATATATTCGGAATTCGAGAGAAACTCGGCAGCGGCCTGTGTGCCAGTGCCGCCGATCCCCGCGGCGGTAATAGTGAACTGACCGGTCTTCGAGTCCAGCAGCCTGCTTACGATTGCATAATCTTCAATCACTTCTCCGTGAGATCCCTTGCGGATCCGCCAGTTTCGCCGACCGGGAGCCTCTTCCTGTATCCAGAAATCTTCATTCTCTTCCGCAAATGCAAAATGCAAATTCGACGTCAATTGCATAGTCCACTTGTTGTTAAATGCGCCCACTACTACATCCGGGGAATTGCGCAAATCCTCGAACGAGTAGTTGGTGCCAATCCGCACCTGGCGAGGCTTGCCGATCTGGCCAAGATATGCCGACAGGCTGACGGCAGCATATACGTCACCCAAAGCAACTCCATAGTCGGAGGCTACGTACATGTCGCGCCAGGTAAGATTCTCACCGCCATTCAGGGGAAGAGGCTGTTCGCTCCGCTCCGCCTCAGTTTGGAAGGTGCCGGGATGAGTTTGGGCATAGCGCTGATAAACTTCTTGAGTCGGTCTATAAAGCACCGGTTTTGCCAGGCAGATCAGAACTGGCTGCTGGCTGGCAAAAATCGGGGACCAAAACTCTTCCAGGATAGACTTTTGGCGCATTTCGCGGTGAACTATAAAGAACACGCTTCCGGCCCCCAGCGCCAGCAGCAAAATAATTGCCGCGATAACCCAGGATTTCAAATGGCTTTTATGGTGAAATTCCAGTTCAGGTGGAGGAAGTTCAGCGGATTCTGGCTTGACTGCGTCGGAAGGCCAATGAAACGCAGGGGAATAGGATCCCACAGGTAGCTCGATGCGCACCAGGGAGCCACTGGGTTTGGCCCGATAATACTGTTCGAGCCTGCGGCGAACTTCCCCGGCCTGAACGCGAACTACAGGGTCGTCTCCAGTGGCGTAGCCCGCTGGACGGAGGAAAACTTCCGTCCCGATCGTGCGTTCTTTCAGTTGCTCCGGATGTCCGGTCAAATGATGTTCGACAACGTATTTTAGAAACTGCCGGCTGCGCGCCGCGCTCCGAAAAAAAGGGCTTGCCAGGATCGTCTCGAGTTCGAGAGAAACGGCCTTTCGCTTATCGTCTATCCCTTCCGCCGGAGAGTGGGCAACTTCATGGTTCTCTGGGGTTTCAACCAACGTTTTCATCGGTCCCCCTGTTACTTCCAACCATTGTTTTACGGTAAAGCAATCTCACTTGCATCTCATTTGTGAGCGTCCAAGGGCCAAAAGTCTTTCGTTGTTGCGAACGACTGTCTCTGAAAAACCCCGACTTGATTTTCGACGAACTGCCTCGAAGAGAAGTAGAAATAATTGGATACAGGATTGTCAAGGACTATCCGGTGGACATTAAAATCGACCCCAGCCCAGAGGAAACAGAACAAGGGGCACTCTTACATCCCATAGCGCTTCAATGACTTAAACAAGGACTTAATCAAGATATGCTTTCACGGCCTCCAGCAAACGGGCGAAGGATTCACATCTTGCGGATTTCGCCCCATGTTTATAGCAGAAGACAGGCTACAGCGGTTTCTTACGGTAAGAATCCGAGTGGCGCACCATAAAAAACCGCTCATAAGTCCCTGATAAAGCTCTAATCTGCGTTTGCCCTACCGTAAAACACCGTGTATTACTTGCCGCGCCCAGCACACGGAACCTAGAGTCTCCCAAGTTCGATTTATCGTTGACTACAAGTCACGTAAATCCAAAGATATGGCGGTTTTTTGCAGAAGGAGAACGCAAAGTTCTCCAAATGCGCACATTCAACATCAATTCTGGAGGAATCATGACGACACAATCTTTGAAAGCGTTTACGCGCAGAGTTCGCTGGGCAAGTGGCCCCGGGGCTCTGGCGGTATTCGCAATCTGTCTGCTGCTCGGCTCAGCCAGCCTGCAGGCGCAACTGCTGTCAGGCAGTTTTTCCGGTACAGTTCAGGATCCGACCGGCGCGGTGGTCACCGGCGCCACAATCACCCTGCTGAACCAGACCACTGCCGACACCCGTAAAACTGTCAGCAACGACCGCGGTTACTTCACTTTGGCCGGCGTCGAACCCGGCACATATACGGTCACCATCCAGGCCAAGGGCTTCAAGGGCTGGAAGCAGGCCGACTTGACCCTGAACGTCGGCGACGAGCGCACTATCGCCGGCATTCAACTAGCAGTTGGCGTCGCCAGCGAAAGCGTGGTGGTTGAATCCGCTTCTCAGGAGCTTGTTCCCACCGACAACGCCGAGCGCGCCGCGCTGCTTGATTCGCACGACATCGAGCGGCTGACGGTTCAAAGCCGCGAACTTTCAGAGTTGCTCAAGATACTTCCCGGCGTTACTTCGGTCGCCAACGGCATGTCGAATGGCGTTGGCTTCGACTTTACGAACATGGGTGCCACAGGCAGCGATATCGGCGTGGGAATCAGCCCCAACGGCGCCCCCTATCGCGGCGGCACGGCCTATCTACTGGACGGCGCCAATATTATTGACTCGGGCGTCAATGGCTGGTCGATTGCCAGCGTAAATCCCGACATGACCGCGGAAGTCAAGGTTCAGACCTCGAACTTCGGGGCAGACGCCGCGGATGGCCCGGTGATTGTCAACGTCACCAGCAAATCCGGTGGCGCCAAGTATCATGGCGAAGCCTATCTGTACGCTCGCAATGGTGTGCTGAACAGCAACTTGTGGCAGAGCAATCACAACGGCTCGAAGCGCTCCTCGGACGAGTACTACTATCCGGGCGGCAACTTCGGCGGACCGGTACGTATTCCGCACTCCGACTTCAACAAGAATAACAAGCTCTTCTTCTGGGCCGGCTATGAGTATCAGTGGCAGAACCCGGGGTCCAGCACCGTGTTGACATCTTATATCCCCAGTGCGGATATGCTGGCCGGCAACTTCTCGCTGGAAAACACCACTGCGACCAACCCCTATGCCACCAACGCGGCCCTGTGCCCCAGCGGCTTTGTGGCGACGTCGGGCAAGACCTGGTGCAACACGCTGACTGGTGGCTTTGATGCATCTGGCAATGCCATCACCAACGCGGGCGCGGTCACCGTGGATCCCGGCGCGGCAGCCATAGCGTCGCTCTTCCCCGCGGCCAACACCGACCCCAGCAAGAGCGGATACAACTATTACGACGCCGTTGGCGGACAGCAGAACGTCTACATCATGCGCTACCGCTTGGACTACAACCTCAACGAGAACAACAAAATCTTTGCTAGCTATCAGCAGGGTCATGAAGTATCTCCGATTCCGGCGCATATGTGGTGGAATCCGGGCAACTCCGTGGAATATCCGGGCGGTGGACTCACCCAGCCCACCACAAGCCGCGTCTTCACAGGCGACGTGCTCACCGTGATCACCCCGACTCTGACCAACGAGTTGCTAGGCGCCTGGGCATGGGAGCAGAATCCCGTCAAGCCGGTCAATATTACGCCGTCGCTGATTACCAGCACCAAGTACCCGTACATGAGCTACTTTGGCGGATCATTGGTCACGCCAGGCATCTACAGCGCCGGTTCCGATACCTTCCCGGAAATGTCCATGCCGGATCTGTTCACCGGTGAGGGCGGCTCGTACATGACGGGGAAGACCTCGGTCACACTGTCAGATCACGTCACCAAAGTATACAAAAAGAACACCTTCAAGTTCGGTGCCTTCACCGAAATGATCGGTGCTAACCAGGGCACCTACGCCGACTACAATGGCACCTTCGGCTTCGGCAGCTCGATCCAAGCCGATCCTTATAACTCGGCAGTGGCGGCAATCGGTTCCGCGAACCCCACAGCAAACCTGGTGATGGGCATCTCCGACTATTTCACGCAGGCCAACTCCACGCCCGAAGACAACATGGCTTATCGGACCAGCTCGTTCTATGGCATGGACGACTGGAAAATCACACGCCGCCTGATGGTCAACCTTGGCTGGCGCTTCGATCACATTGGACGCTGGTATGATCGTGGCCAGAACGGCATGGCGGCTTGGTACCCTGGGTTGTATGCCTCTGACATAGCAAGCGGCGCATGGCAGTATCCTGGCGTTCGCTGGCATGGCGTGGACTCGGGAATTCCCAACGGTGGGGCCGGTACGCGGCCTTTCTTCACCTCTCCGCGTCTCGGCTTGGCCTATGATATCTTCGGCACCGGCAAAACCGTTCTGCGCGGCGGTTGGGGCGAGTATCGCTGGAATGACCAGTACAACGACTACGCCGGCCCACTGGGAGTTGCGGCGCAGCAGCAGGGCTTCAGCTCTGCCGGCGGCAATGTGACCCTTGGCGACATCGGCAACCTGGGCGCAACCAGAACGACCACCGTCTCTCTGCCCACCGGCGGCATCAATGTAACCGATCCAAACGACCACGACAATGGGGGAACCGACGCTTATAACTTCACCATCTCCCAGCAGTTGCCATGGAAGACCTTGCTTGAAGTCGCCTATGTTGGCAACTCAACCAAGAATCTGCTTATGGGCGGTCAGAGCAACGGCTCCGGCTTGGCCAGCGACTTCATCAACCAGAACAAAATCCCCGCTGGCGGCTTGTTCAAGGTGGACCCGATTACGGGCGCGGCTGCTCCCACCGATCCTGAAAATACAGGATCTAGCAGCTGGACTTACTCCCACTACTTCCCGTATTACCAGGGATATGGACAGAACTCCATCAACATGGAAACGCACGTCGGCTATGCCAACTACAATGCCTTCCAGGCCTCTTGGATCAAGCAGACCGGCAAGCTGAGCTTCAACCTGAACTACACCTGGTCCAAGTCGCTGGGTATCACAGCCACCAGCGTCGATCCGTTTAGCGTTCACGGCAACTATGGCATCCTGAACATCGATCGCCCGCACGTGATCAACACCTCGTATGCGTACAGCCTCGGCAAGGCCGTCAAGATCAACAAGATTGTTGACGGCGCGGTCAATGACTGGACGATTTCTGGAACCACGACCTGGCAGGCTGGCGGTAACCTGCAAGCCGAGGATAGCCAGAACCTAGGTATGACTATCAAGGACACAACAACCGGCGAGAACCTTTCCACAAAGAGCTACTACGGAACCAACGTGGGTGTGATTCAGCCTATTACCACCTGCAACCCGAAGAGCGGTTTCACTCACGATCATCAGGAAGTCAACCCCCTGTGCTTCGCGCCTCCGGCCATCGGCCAGCGCGGTCAGCGTCAGTTCGGCTACCTGGGCGGACCGGCTCTCTTCAACTCCGACCTGACCATCTACAAGGACTTCCGTTTGTTCGGCAAGCAGACGGTGCAATTCCGCGCCGCGATGTTTAACTTCCTCAACCATCCGGGGAGGGCCTACACCACATCGGCAACCATCACCCCGACTTTCTCAACCCCGGATAAGATCAACTTCACCTCGACCATGACTCAGGGCAATCTGGGCACCTATGACTGGCAGTACCTTGGCACACCTGACCAGAAGGTTGGCCGCCGTTTGGGTGAGCTTTCCGTCAAGTACAACTTCTAACTCCAACCGGATCTGGTTCGGTGGCGCAAGCTTTCGAACCAGATCCACTTTGAAATGGTATTCAATGCCGATTCGGAAAACCGCCCGGATTGAGCATCTGTAGTTCTTTATGTTGCTCTCCTGACCTGAGCCGCGTCTCCCAGGTGGCTGCGTGGCTCATTTTTTTGTCTTATGAATTTGAAAGTCCAGCGCGTTACCGCGCGCGAAAGTTTCTCGGAGTTATCTATGCGACGGCCCCCGTTTTTCTTTTTACTCCTTACCGCCATCCTTCTTTACTGCAACAGTGCATCCGCTCAGTCCTCCCGTGAACGATTCAAACTCGACCGCGAAGGCGAGACAATTGTGCTCGAGCCTTATGCGCAGAACATTCTGCATGTAACCATTAGCTTGACGCCAGAGGCGGCGTTAGCTGCTCCCGGCTACGGTTTTATTGCCGCGCCTTCCGCTTCCGGCTGGAGCGCGAGCCAGACTCCAGTGGCAGATATTTTCCGGTCTCAGCGATTGGTGGTCACGGTGGAGAAAAATCTTCCGCCTGCTCATCCGCCGTTGCAGTCCAAAGAAGACATTGAAAAGTACTTCGATGGTTCGGTTCCAGATGCGCACATTACGATGCGAACACCCGAGGGCAAGACACTGCTGGAGCTGACGGGCTGGTCGCAGTCGGAACTCAATCAGAAGGACGGCACCGCGAATGTTGCGCGCGACCGGCGTCGCTCCGATCCCGAGTTCTACCAGGTGGGGGCGACCTTTGCTTCGCCCGACGACGAGCACTACTACGGCTTGGGCCAGAACCAGGAGGGCTTTCTCGACCATCGCGGCCATGTGGTCCGCTGCTGGCACGATTACAACGCACCGGCCGGACCCAGCGTCTGCGTGCCGTTTGTCATAACCAACAAGGGATATGGCCTGGTGTGGGACAACCCCTCGAAGACCACCATTGTGCCAGGGTTCAATGAGAAGACGAAGTGGACCTCCGAGGTGGGGAATCGGGTTTCGTTTTTTGTCATTGCCGGCGACACCGCGGACGAAATATATGCCGGCTACAAACTGCTGACTGGGCCTACGCCGCTTTTGCCCAAGGCAGCTTTCGGATACATCCAGTGCAAGCAGCGCTATGCCAGCCAAAAGGAGGTTCTGGATGTTGCCCAGGGCTACCGTGACCGCCATTTACCGGCCGATGTGATGGTGGTGGATTGGTTTTACTACACCAAGATGGGGCAATTCGACTTCGATCCCAAGGCCTGGCCCGATCCCGCGGCGATGAACAAGCAATTGCACCAGATGGGCTTTGAAACCATGATCAGCGTCTGGCCGCGCTTTGTGCCCGATGACCGCTATTATGCCGAGTTGCGAAGAAAAGGTTGGCTGATTCACAAGGCCGACGGTACGCCCATCAACGGCTTGCCCTATGACCGCGCCGGGTCGGACATCGATACGACTAACCCCGAGGCGGCGCTGTGGTTCTGGAAAATCCTGCGCGACAATATCCTTAGCAAGGGCTTCGACGCGCTCTGGGCCGATGAGACCGAGCCAGACCTGCCTCCCGACGGCGCTTACTTTCACGTAGGCCCTGGCACGCAGTTCTTCAACATTTATCCGCTCCTCCATACTGCCGCGATTTACGACGGCTTCCGCAAGGACGAAGCGGGCAAGCGGGCGCTTATTCTCTCCCGCGACGCCTATCTGGGCGCGCAAAGGAATGGAACCATCTTCTGGTCTTCAGACATTCAACCCAACTGGGACACCTTCCGGAGGCAGATTCCCACTGGTCTGGACTTTGCAGCTTCGGGGCTGACCTACTGGTCCAATGACACGGGCGGTTGGGAATATCTTCCAGCCGAACACCATTCGGCTCACCCGCCGCTGCTCGACCCCTCCGACGCCAGAGCCAACGTGGGAGATTATCAGGATTACCCGGAGCTTTACACGCGCTGGTTCCAATACGCGGCCTTTCTGCCGATCTTCCGCACCCACGGCAGCCGGCCTACCAATGAGGTCTGGTCCTATGGCAGCCAGGCAGAGCCGATCTTGGAGAAGTATCTGCGCCTGCGCTACAAGTTGATGCCGTATATTTATTCGCTGGGTTACAAAACCTGGCAGACAGGCGCGCCGTTTCTACGGGCGCTGCCGCTCGATTTTCCCGACGACCCAAAGGTGGCAGACCTGCGCGACGAGTATATGTTCGGCCCGGCATTTTTGGTGGCCCCAGTGACTGAGCAGGGGGCGACCTCGCGGCAAGTCTACCTGCCGGCGGGAACCGACTGGTACAACTACTGGACGAACGAGCGCATCAAGGGCGGACAAACTATCACGGTCGCTGCGCCTATCGACACGCTGCCGTTATTTGTTCGGGCCGGATCAATCATTCCACAGGGGACGGTAATCGAGAATACGCACCAGGCCCAAGCTATCGCTAAAGTACTGGTCTATCCCGGAGCGGATGCGAGTTTCACTCTTTTTTCCGACGACGGCACAACCTATGACTACGAGAATGGAGCGGGTTTGGTGACTCGACTGCATTGGGACGACGCCAAGCAGAAGCTGACCCAGGAAGGCGCCGCTGCCTGGAGCAGAGCGAATGAGGCAATTGTGGAGGTCGTCGGACATTGAGCATGCTTCCGCGAAGATGAGTGTAGAGTCCTGACACAAACAGACGCTGAAGAAGTCGCCAAAACCTGCGCCGGCCCCTCATGTGTCATCATGGAGAAAAAGCAAACCAATCCCAGAGCCGAACGAATATGACCGAGATAGAGCATTCCGACACCCCAATCCACTTCTATCTGGCTTCCGATGGCGAGCGGGAGCGTCTGATTTCCCTGATCAATGCCGCCTTTGCGATGGAAGACTTTTTTGAGGGCACGCGCACCGACGAAGAGCGTCTGGCGGCGATGATGCGCAAAGGCGCGATTCTGGCCGCCGAGGACGGCGCGGGCCAGCTTCTGGGCTGCGTCTATTTGGAAGTGCGCGGCGCGCGCGGCTACCTGGGCCAGCTTGCCGTGGACCCGGCCCGGCAGCGCGGCGGCCTTGGCATGAGGATTATGGCGGCTGGCGAGGAATATCTGCGCGGCAAGGGCTGCCGGGACGTAGACATCACCGTGCTCAGCCTGAGGCCGGAGCTGCCGCCCATCTATCGGCGGCGGGGCTACGTGGTGACTGGCGCCGAGGAGTTCCGGCCCTCCCGGAAGCTCAAGCCTGGTGTCGTTTGCCATGCCATTATCTTGTCCAAGCAGCTTTAATCTCTGGCAGTCTCTTTAGAACCATATAAACCCCGGCAAGTGAAAGCGCTCAAGTCACGGCGGAACGCGCCGATGAACCCTCTGAGTGTCTCAGAGAGGGTTACCGGCCATGCAGTGGTTACGCAATCTCCCCATCTCCCGCAAGTTCACCTACGCCTTCGGCATTGTCTGCGGTCTTTGCATTCTGCTGGGTGTCTTCACCTTCATGACCTTCCGGGGAATTGCCGCGCAGAACAAAACTCTCAGCGGCAATCACTTTCCCAACTTGATTCTGATTGGGGCGGTCCGCAATAGCGTCAATATTGAACGGCGCGAGGATCTCGAGCTGCTGCTCTGCCAAACGCCGGCATGTTCGGCCGAACACAGCGCAGTTCGCGAAAAAGCCATCGCCGATTACCGGGAGGCTCTGCGAACGATCGATCCCATGATCATCCCGGAAGACCGCGCAAACTACAACAAATTTACCGCGTCCATCAAGCAGTATCAGGACGCGAGCGATCAGGCTTTCGGCATGATCAATGCCGGCAAAGTGGGCGATGCGCTGGACATGATCTCATCCGACGCGACAAAAGCCTCACTGGGAGTAGCCCTGGGAGCGGCGGAACAGGCATTTCAAATGCACGCGAAGCTCGGCATGGCGGGCGCCGAGGCAGTCACCAACTCCAGCAACCGCGCCACCTGGATCAATGCCGGGGTCACCCTCTTGATTGTTTTTCTCTGCGCCCTCATCGGCACACTCTTGACGCGGGAGATTGCCCCGCGCTTGGCCAGAGTGCTGGTCGCGCTGGAAGCCCTGGCGGCAAAAGATTTGACATCGAATATTCGAGTCACGGGAAACGACGAGATTGGCCGTGTGGGCGAGGCCCTTAACGCCAGTGTCGCCGCGATGCGCAGTGTGCTGGTCTCCGTGGCACAGGGCGCTGAGACACTCTCGGCTGCCACCACGCAGATGAGCGCCCGCTCGGTGGAGGCGGCAGGCAATGCGCATACGCAGTCCAGCAAGACCAACCAGATTGCCGCCGCGGCGCAGGAGATGACGGCCACCATCGGCGAGATCAGCCACAACGCCGAAAGCGCTGCCAGTTCAAGCCGCGTCTCGGCTGAGACGGCCAACCAGGGCGGCGCGGTGATGCAGGCCGCCGCCGTGACCATGGAGAAGATTGCAGCCGCCACCAGCTCGGTCTCAGAGAAGATGACCTCGCTGGCCCGGCGCTCCGAGGAGATTGGAAAGGTCGTCAACGTGATTCAGGAGATCAGCGAGCAGACCAACCTGCTGGCTCTCAATGCCGCCATCGAGGCCGCCCGCGCCGGAGAGCATGGACGCGGATTTGCCGTCGTCGCCGGCGAGGTTCGCCGCCTGGCCGAGCGCACCAAGACCGCTACGGAAGAAATATCAGGCACCATCCGCAGCATTCAGGAAGAGACCCGCGAGACTTTGCAGGTGATGCAAGACAGCCGCGCGGCGGTTGAATCCGGCATGGGAGAAACCGCCCACGCTCGCAAGAGCCTGGAGGCCATCATCGATTCCTCCAAGCAGGTGGAGCATCAGATTCATCTCATTGCCACCGCCGCCACTGAGCAGACCTCGGCCTCGGGAGAAATCTCCGAGTCCGCGGGTCAAATCTCGCAGTTGTCGGTGGAAAATGCGCAAGGCGCCGAGGAGGCCGTCGAAGCGCTCAAGAATCTTGCCTCGCTGGCCAGCGAACTGGACGGCATGATCCGCCAGTTCCGCCTGGAAAACGACCGCCAGCCGGGCGGAAAATTATCGGGCAAAAAACTGCCCGCCAGCCAAACAGCTTATCGGGCCGCGCACTCTTAAGCCCGTTCAAAATGACGGCGGCTATATTCCGATCAGTAAATATCCCCCGGCGGAGTACTTTCAATTACCCGCAACTCGTGGAGTCCTGAGCCTGTTTGTTGATGGATCAGATTCGGCCTCAGGCAAGGTACTTTTCTCAGCGGCGTTACGGTCTGTGAACTGTCGTTATGGAAGCAACAGAGAAACGGGCCATCGAGCCGGAGATTTGGGGCGGCCAGGACTGGATCGAGCAGGAATTGGCGGCCTCGACGTTGCCCGATGCGCGGCTGGATAAGCGGTTGCGTTCTCTGGTCAGAACCGCTTTGCGGCTGACCAATCTGCTGGCCGTTTTCTGCATTTTGAGCTGGCGCGTCTTCTGGCTCACCAGGACCAACCGCATCGATCCGGGGGCTGATCCAGAACTGGTCTTCACGGATCTGGAACTGCGCATCCTGGATCGATTGGTCAAGGACAAGCCCACTGCCCGGGCGCAGAAAATCCTGCTCTCGAATTCTCTGACCAAACTGGCACGGCTGGACGTCTGCCTAGCGCGCAACTCGGACCCGCCACCGGGAAACGAAACCATCTGGAGAGGACTAACCCGTCTTGTCGATATTCAACTGGGCGTTATCATGGGGATGGAAATGCGGGTAATTGAAAGGGCTGAAGCGGGGGGTACGGTGTAAGCCGCTCAAAGCGGCTTGAGCGGGGTCGCTGACGCGGCCCCGGTTAAGTTGAGCCACCTTATCGGTGGCAGGTCATTGCGCATTTTCAACTGCTCCAGACGCTGGTCTTCCTGTTCCTGGTTGCGGATTTATTCTCAGACCACGGCTTCATCGGGGCCCATGGTAGAAACCAGAAATCCGCGTGCACAGAAATGCTGCCCTGCAAGATTCTGCTGACGCTCGCCGTAGGTCCGGGCCAGATGAATTGCACTCCTGCCCTTGATGAAGCCGACCACCTGACTGACAGCGCACTTGGGCGGTATCGAAAGCAGAATGTGAACGTGGCCGGGTTGCAAGTGACCCTCCACGACCGTGCTCTCCTTCTGCTCGGCCAAACGACGGAACACTTAGCCCAAACGCTGCCGCAGTTCCTTGTACAACTTCTTGCGCCGGTACATGCCGTGATATGAAGTTCGTCCGCAGCCCTGCGATAATTCAAATTGTCCGCGACCACGCGAAAGACCTTCAGCTTGAAGTTTTCAATCATGGATTTACTCCTGTCTGATAGTTCAGCGTCGCGAGTGACAGCCGGTATTGGTACTGCGCATCGGTGTTGCCAATTGCGGCGTCGGTCTGTTGATACTGCGCCTGGCTCAATTCCACAATCGAACTGAGTCCCAGTTGATAGCGCGTCTGCGCCAAGGTCAAAGCAAGATTCGCTTCCTTGAGGAGTTGCTCCGAAACCGTGACGCGCTGATATGCAGTATTGGCCGCAAGCCACGCAGTGCGAACATCCCGGACAATCCTGTCTCGCAAGTCGCGGCTTTGTTCCGATGCAGCCTGGGCGCGGATAGACGCCTCCTTTGCCTGGGCTGAGTAGAGGAAACCATTAAAGATAGGAATGTTCATGTTTACGCCGATCCCGCCCCACCAATTCGTAAGGTAATACGCAGCGGGACGAATTGGGACGCTTCCCACAGTTCCCGCGGCACTGATGCTGGGCAGCATTTGATCGCGTTGCGCATGGCTGAACTTGATGGCCGCTTGCTGGCTATAAGCCAAAGCCCGCAAGTCCGGGCGTTGATGAAACGCGAGTTGCAGGAGTTGATCCGCGTCAGTTGGAGGCGCTTGCAAGGCTTCCTCGCTATCGACCAAGACGTACGTTACTTGATGATCAAGTCCCAAGACCGCATCCACTGCAGCCATTGTTGAGTCAACATTGCTTTGAGCGTCGAGCAGTAAAAGTTTGGCTTGTGATAAATTGACATCCGCAAAGCTCAAGTCGAGAGTCGATTTGAGTTTGTTCTTTGTCAACTCGCTGACCTGTGTCTCTGTGGTTTGGCGTGTACTGACATTCTGCTGTGCCACTCTAAGTAGAGCCTGAGCCTGAAGCGCGTTGAAAAACGCCTGGTCGGTTGCCAGGACAATATCCTCTACCGTGGCAAGAGCGTTTGCATTCTGAGCTTTCTCTTGAAGTTTCGAAGAGGCTATAAGGTTGCCGGTTCTTCCAAAGTCTGTTAGCAGTTGGGTAAATCCACCTCCCGCTCCCGCGTGTTCGAAAAGACGCGAGGCAGTGAGCGATCCCGCAGAGACGCGGCTTGCATCTTCTGCATCCTCAGCGGTGATGTTGGCTGTAGCTGTTGGCAACTCAGCGGACCTTGTTTCACGCACAACCTGATGCTGTGCCAATGCAAGCAACCGGGCTACACTGACCCGTGGATTGTTCTTGATGGCAAGTTTCTCAGCGTCAGACTGCGTCAGTTGTGGATACTGACCGGAAGCTGCTACCTCCGCTTGTGTCGATGAAGGATCACCAGATCCCTGCTCCATCGGTGTCGTTCCCTGTTGTGCAAGAGCGACGAGCACTGCTTGCGGCGCATCAGGCAACTGAGGTGACACGTTCGTTGTCTGTCCTAATAGAGAACTGGAACAGAAAACAACAAACAAAAACGTAGTCAGTGCAAAATGACATTGAGTCCGAAGTCGTTTCATTCTTTTTACGCCTCCCTAGCAATCGCAGACTTTTTATCCTGCCTATCGTGAACGATCAGGTAAACAGCCGGAACCAGAAAGACGGTTACGACTACCGAAACCGCCAAACCGCCGATGACCGCACGTGCCAACGGTGCATATTGCTCGCTGCCGGCTTCCGTCCCGAGTGCCATTGGAATCATGCCGAGCAAGGTCGCCTGCGAGGTCATCAGAATTGGCCGCAGTCGTATTTTGCACGACTGGACAACCGCCTCCAACAGCGGCAGTCCCTGCTTGTGCAAAGTGCCGGCAAATTCAACGATGAGAATGCTGTTCGAGACGACTATGCCGGTCATCATGATCACGCCCATCAAGGACATGATGTTCAGTGTGCTTCCAGTCACCAGTAGGATCATGACAACTCCTGCCAGTCCAGGCGGGATAGCCATGAGAATGATGAACGGATCGACAAATGAGGTGAACTGGGTCATCAGGATCAGGTACACCATTAGTACCGCAAGAATGAGACCGATCCCAAATTCCTCGAACGACTTATTCATGCTGACCACCGCTCCGCGGAGGTTGAGTACGGTGTTCTTGTCTGTTTTGGTGTTTCCCAGCAGCTTGTTGATATCGCTTCCAACTCCTTGCAGCGCCTCCGACTTCGTGGATACATAAATGTCGATGACGCGGCGAATCTGGTAATGATCAACCTCTGTTGGCGTATTGATCAGCTTGATATCCGCAACAGATCCGAGCGGCGTATAGCCGGCTGTATGATCGCCTTTCCAGAATGCGCGAGCATCGCTCGATGCGCCGTGGGCCTGCTGCATCGGGCTGTAACCCGCGGGCTGAACGCCGCGCAAGGGGATGTTCTCGAAATCTTCCATCGACATATTGTTGAGGACGGGGTTCGCGTATTGGACCGTCACCATGTAGTTGTTGCCGGTCTTGGGATCGATCCAGTAGCTGGGGGCAACCATGCCATCGGAGGTCATGGCGGTGATCACGTTCTGCACCACGTCCTTTGCGGAGAGTCCAATCAGGCTGGCCTTCTCCCGGTCGATATTGAGCGCAATTCCGGGATAGTCCAGGT
>CAZDYU010000110.1:0-14421 GCA_964509755.1 uncultured Occallatibacter sp.
CCCATCATCATGTAGCCGATCTGGCTCACCGTCGAAAACGCCAGCATCCGCTTCAAATCCGTCTGCACCATCGCATACATCACGCCCACGGCCATCGTCGCGGTGCCAATCCAAACCAGACTCGCCCCGCCCCACGCATAACCATGACTCACCGGCCAAGCGCCAAAGCTGTGCATCCGGCAGGCCAGATAAACGCCCGCCTTCACATAACACGCCGCATGCAGCAGCGCGCTCACCGGCGTCGGCGCGGCCATCGCCTCGGGAATCCACGTGTGCAGAGGCACCTGCACGGATTTGGCCACCAGCGCAACCAGCATCAGTACAAAAACCCCGCCCGTAAATGCCTGAGCCACATGCGGATCGGTCCATAGAGCGCTGCCCGTGCGGTGATAAACCACCAGAATCGCCGCCAGCAGCCCGTAGCCAGCGATGTGCGTCATCAGCAGCACTTTACGCGCTCCGGCAACGGCCTCGCGATTGGTGTACCAGAAGCCCACCAAACTAAACGAGCACAAACCAACCAACTCCCAGCAAAGATAAAAGAAGAAAAGATTTGCGCTGTAAACCAGCCCAACAAAGCCGGCGATAAAGACCAGCATCGATGCAAAAAAACGCGTAGCCGACTTGTCGTGCGCCATGTACCCGACCGAGTAGAGCAGCACAAACGCGCCCAGCCCCGTCCCCATCAACGCAAAAAGCACGCTGAGCGCATCCACATGGAAGACCAGTGCCAGCGGCCCATCCCAATGCAGCACGTTCAGGTCGATCGCCTGCCCTGCTCTGACCCACCCAATAAGCCCGATTACCGAGGCCACGGCAGGCAGGCAAGCAAGAAAGGCCAGGATTCCCTTTGTCCTTGCGGAACAGAGCTTTGCGGCCAGAATCTGGATTGCTGCCCCAACTAGAAGAGAGCACGGCGCAATCAGAATGAGAGTTGCTGCGTTCATATCTGCAATGCTATTTTGCAAGGGCTCTCCTAGATGTGACGAGCCTCACCTTTAGGGCTATCGTACCGCATTGCGGAATTACGTCCTTAATGCGACTCTCCAACAAAAAGTTCATCGGCAGGAATTGGCCAATTTCAAGCCTGCCAGCTCCAAAAAGCTCTTCGTAAAGAGTACTTCCGTCTCATCTCTCCCGCGACCCACAAAAACGCCTCGCCCAAAACGGTGAGACGTTTTTGCATTTACTTTTGCGGCCAACAAGTGATGGGTGCCCCATCTCAGGATTTTCGGACATGGGAAATCTTGAACCCCATTCCATCGCTTTGAATCTTGGATTCCAGGCAAACCACACACCACATCCGAGCGATCAGCGGGTCGCTGGCCACCCACCGCAGCTGCTTACGGCCTTTCCGCCGAAACGTGAAACCATCCTCACGCCTCTGAACGCAAGATACAAGGTGGCTGGTGGCAGAAAATGCTAGCATCATAGAGAGAAAGACATCCCAAAAAATGCCTGATTCCGAGCCCTCTTCAGCCCCGATTCCCCGCGTTCGTTTTGCGCCCTCGCCCACCGGTTTTCTGCATGTTGGCAGCGCGCGCACCTTTATTTTCAATTGGCTCTATGCCCGCCACAACGGCGGCGTCATGATCCTGCGCCTGGACGACACAGACGTCGAGCGCAACACCGAAGCCAGCGTCCAGTCAATTTTTGAAGGCCTACGCTGGCTCGGTCTCGACTGGGATGAAGAGTACAAGCAATCCGAGCGCCTCACCCTGCATCGCCAGCAGGCCGAAGCGATCTTTGCCAAAGGCCTCGCCTATCGCGACTTCACACCCGCCCACGCCGCCGACCCAAGCTCTTCCGATGAAGGCCAATCCTCAGCGCAAGGCGCATGGCTCTTCAATCCCGGCATGAGAGAGCTCTCCAGCGAAGACTCCGACCGCCGCGCCGCCGCCGGTGAGCCCTTTGCCCTCCGTTTTCGCGTTCCCCGCGGCCAAAACCGCACCCTGAAATTCAACGACGCCGTCTACGGCGAGCAGTCCAAGCAAGCCGACGAGGTCGAGGACTTCGCCCTGCTGCGTTCAGACGGAATGCCAACTTACCATCTAGCTTCCTGCGCCGACGACGCCGATCTCCGCATCACCCACATCATCCGCGGCCAGGATCACCTCAGCAACACCTTCAAGCATCTGCTGATTTTTGAAGCTCTCGGCGTCGAGTCGCCCATCTTCGCGCACTTGCCGCTACTTGTCGCCCCCGACGGAGCAAAGCTCTCCAAGCGCAAGCACGGCCCCGTCGTCAGCGTGACCACTTACCGCGATGCGGGATTCCTGTCCCAGGCCTTTATCAACTTTCTTTGCCTCCTCGGCTGGTCCCCCAAAGACGACCGCGAGTTCATGCCCCTCGACGAAATCCGCTCGGCCTTCACTCTTGAAAACGTCAACCGCTCCAACGCCGTTGTCAATTTTACAGAGGAAGACCCTTTCGATCCCAAGGCCGTCTGGCTCAACGCCGAGCACATCCGCGCCCTCAGCGTCGAGGAACTCAGCCGCCAGTTTGAGCCCTTCTTCGCGAAGGCCGGCTTTGAGGCCACGCCGGAAAAAGTCCAAGCCGTAACCCCCCTCATCCGCGAGCGCATCAAGCTCCTCAGTGATGCCCCGGTCGCCGCCGACTTCTTCTTCCTCAAGGAACTCGCGCCTTACGACCCCGCCGAGTTGATTCCGACCAAAGGCGGCGATGCAGCCATGGCTCTTCGCGTATTGCAACATGCCCAGGAAGTTCTAGCCACCACCGCCTTCGATCACGATTCCCTCGACCAAACTCTCCGCGCCGCCGCCGCACAACTTGGTTTAAAGGCCGGGCAGACCTTCCAGCCCATAAGAGTCGCCGTCTGCGGCCGCAAAAATGCCCCGCCGCTCTTTGAAACCCTCGCAGTCCTCGGCCGCGAGACGTGTCTAGCCCGCCTCCGCCAGGCCGAAGCCAGCCTGCAATTGTTCGCTTGAGAACTGACCATCGGTACAACCAAATTCTATTCAGGCCACAAAGCGTCAGGGCCCGACTTCAGAGGCTGCGGGAAAAGGCCTGAATTTGTGTTGAAATTCCAGAAAACATCTCTCCGCGGCTAAAGCAGCACTCATTCCATTGGCTTTATGCGGTTGGTACCCCCTCGTATCCCTCCAGATTGATCTTTTCCGCAGCCTGTAAAGCCTGTACGCTTCATCGCGGATAAACGATCATTTGCGAGAGACAGACCACTAATGAGCGACAGTGGGTTGTGCGGCCAGCGGCAGAGGCAATTCGATCGCGCCCAGCTTGTTGCCCTGATTGTCGCGCACGCCGAGGCGAAGGTAGCGCGCGGTGACGGGAACGTCCAGAAGCAGGCGATAGTGATAACCGCTCTTCTGCACGGTGGAGAGCGTCTCCGGGGTTAGTGTGCTGATCAGCTTCATGCGCTCCTCGTTGAGGCGCTGTCCGCCCGCTCCGTAGGCACAGGCGGCAAACTCCAGAGCCAGGTGCTGGCCTCCGTTTTCAGAAGGAATCAGCGTGAGGTAACGGGCAAGGAGGGCAAAATCGACGGCATATTGAGTGACATCGATTGGCTTGAGCGCGGGCACGCCCTGGATTTTGGCGAGCGCGGCCAATTGCTCGGGCGTGGCCGGAGCCGTTTTTCCGACGGTTAAATGCGAGAGAAAGAGCAGGTCGGGGATCTGCGGAGTTCCCAACCCAAGCGCCGCGCCCAGCGAATCGACCTGATGCGCAACGTCGGCCAGATCGTCGGCAAAGTAGCTACGCCGGTAGGAGAGATTGTAGCCGTGGCGGCTCAACTCGACATGGATCTTGCGGAGGCGGCCGTCGAATTTCTTGTCGGAGGGATCGTAGGAGATGGTGTAGTAGTCACTGCCCTCGCTGACTGCTTTGGTAAAGGCTTCCTTGAGGCCGTTGGTGTTGTAGAAGGCAGTGCCGCCGGTCTCGATGGCAATATTGGAAAGCGTTTCGTGCTCGGCCTGCTGCGCGATCTGAAAGCGCTGCTGCTGTGCAACGGCGGGATTGGTGTAACCGGCGGAGTTGGTGATGCCGCCGCCGCCGCGAGGGCGCAGATCGACGCGGCTGGAGGCGGCAAAGGCAGGGTTGTTGATGAGGCCGCGCACATCGACGGCATAGACGGCGGCATGGCTCAGGTTTAGCAGGTCGGCGACCTTCTTTTGAGCCTCGCTGTAGTTGCGCTGGCTTTGATAGGCGTTGGAGTCGGTGGTCTCAGGCAGGATGGTAAGCGGAAAGGCGCCGGAGAGCCAGAGCAGGTTCTTGCGCCCCGGAAGCGGCATCAGGAATTGCGCGATGGCGGTAAAGGCGTCAAGTGTGATCTGAACCTGCTGGTCGAGGCGGAAGTCGCGTTCGTTGTTCTCCATCTGGGCGAGGAGTTCCGCGGCCTGCGCGCCGTCGGTGTCGAGCGGGTCAAGGGCGTCGACCACCTTGTCGCTTTCCTCGTGAATATCCTTGTCGGGAGCGTCAACGTAGGTTGACTGGGTCATGGCATGGCGGCCATTGGCAGCGGCCATCAAAGCATCGTCGTGGGCGGTAAAGCCCTGCAAAAGCATCAGCCGGTTGCCCAGGACGAAGATGGCGTACCGGCCCGGCGGCCGGGTCTTCAAGAAGGCAATCAACTGATCGTGGGCGTAGTGCTGGTACTCGGGCGCGGTGCTGAGAAGGTCGTAGAGAATGACGTTGAGCGGGCCGTCGGACTGAGGCTCCGGGAGGTTGGAGAAGGTGTTGGGCGGGAACGGCGGAAGCTTATCGGGCACTGCCGGCGCCGAGCGGTGCTCTTCAAAGGAGAGAATCTGCTGGCTGGCGCCGTCTTCCAGGATGTGAAACTCGCTTTGCGCAAGGCCTTGAATCGGCCTTCCCTGGCCGTCGGTGACGGTAACGTCCTCGATAACGCGGCGCGTTTCAACATGCAGCACGGTACCGGTATTCACAGGCGGAAGCGCTGTCTGCGCGGCGGAGAATCTTAGAAGAACAAGGACGCCGGCAAAGACAAAAACCTTATGAGCGGTCATGATTGCAAAAAACCTCGACCGCCCCATTCTAGTCGAGTGGCCCGGCCGCGTCCAAAATGGCGGAGCTTGCGCCGCCAGTCAGTTACATGTTGGCGTGGCCGGAGCGCATCGACTCATTGAACTGCGGCTTGGTGAAGTTGAGCGCTGCTTCGAGCTTGGCCTGATACTCCGGCGCGCGAGCCAGCAGCAGCGGCGTGGCAGCGGCAAAGTCGCCATTGAGGGTCAGCAGGCCTTCGCCGGCTTCGTGCCCCGCCATGCGCAGCAAGTCCTCCCCGGTGGTGTTCAGGTACTGCGCGTCGCGCGGGTCGGCGATCCAAACCGGCTCGCCAGAGCCCAAAACGCCGCTGAGCCAATAAACCTTGCGCAGCAAGTATTCCAAGCGCTCCTCGTCATTGGTCTCGGTAAATAGGAATTTCTTCTGCCAGCGGCTGTAGTAGCGCGTGGTGACCGGCACGGGCTGGCGATTGCCGGATTTTACAAACTCCAGTTGACCCAGATCCACCGTCTTGCGAACCGCGTTGTAGACGAAGCTCTCTGCGTAGGGCTGCTCCATGGCCGGCACAATCTCAGCAAAGGTAAGCGTAACGGATGCGGAGACTTTGGCGTGGAGGTTGTGCGCGCCGCCGTCGGCCAGATGCATCTCGCCATGAACAATGTAGGTGTCTGCCCCGGAGGTGGAGCGGTGAAAAGGCCATTGAAATTGCCCAAAGGCCACCGGCAAGCCGGCCAGCGTCACGGAACACTCCGGCCTCGGATTTTGCAGCCGCTTGGCTTGAGCCGCAAGGTGAGCGGTCATGGCGGGCAGCAGATCGGGCTTGTTGAATTCAAAGCTCTGGCTCAATTCGAGCTTGAGCACGCGACTGGCCGCATCGCTGGATGAGAGGCCATTCCGCGCATCCTTGCCAGTCAATTGAAAGATCGCCGTGGGCCGGCCATCGGAGGCCGTGCCTTCGGTTGCGGAGAGAAGAACCAGGCCGGCTTGCGCCGCGGCCTCTTCCAGAGCGGAGACGAGTGTTGACTTCAGTGCGACGGTCATGGAGGGGAATCCTGGGGTTGAGATCGCTGCTTAATTATTTTAATCCCTCACTGGCATAGCCGGCCCGCGAGGCATGAATCCATCACCGTAGCGCCGGCCTCCTGGCCGTTTGTAGCGTGGACCTCCCGGGTTTCTTATCAAGGAACAGTGTCTGCGAAATCACATTTGGATTTTCCACTCCGATTGCAGGCTGAAAAGTTGATTCAGGCGGCATCGGCCAGATTCTCGATACGGAAATCCGCTCTTTTGATGTCAATGCATGAGCAATTCACCACCGTAAGAAGCCCAATTCCGGCCAGTCTTACTGCGTTGCGAAGGAATCGCCCTCACTCCCGCGATTGCCAATTTCCACGCTGGTCCATCCGGCAGTGCCGCCTGGGTTGTAAGTAGCCGTAGTTGTGCCGATGGTGCGAGCCATGAAGCAGAAGCCTTTCAGCCCCGGCCTCTTCGGGTTCGCATGAGCCTCCCAGGCCATGCCGCTGGCGGCCAGAGTATAGACATAGTTGGGGTCGGTTTTGTTGGGATCGAACTTCAGGCGCTCAATGTTTGTGCCCGCGGGATAAGCACCGGACAGAATCTGGGCCAGAGGGCAGACATGCTGAAGCGTGAGTTGGCAATCATGCTCGATCATTTCAATCGCGGACATGAACATATAAGCGATCTGTTCTTCGCGGGCCAGTTGCACCGGGCCTTTGGCGTCTTCGATTTCGATCTTGGCCTTGGTGGCAAAGGGGCCAGTGGTGGGCAGGGGCGCAGTGGCAGCGGCCGGATGCGGCGCGGCTGCCGCGGGGGTGGCCGTGGAGCCAGAAGCGGCGTAGATGGCAGCCACTTCAGCAGCCTTGAGGGCGCGATTCCAGAGGGCTGCCTCTTGAATGCCGCCATTGAAGAATCGCCCGCCGAAGACGGAGCTTGCGCCCAGCGTAAAGATGCTGGTCTTGCCTGGCCTGCCGCTGCCCTGATCGTGCGCGACTGGCTTGCCATCCCAATAAATGACTCTGGTCTGGGTCGCCGTATCGAGCGTGGCAAGGATCAAATGCCACTGATTGACCAGCGTTGCCGGCGGAGGAGCAAAGGTAAGATGCCCGCCAGCCGCGGTATAGAATCTGAGCGCGTCGTCGTTCTCGAATTGCAGATCGAGATCGTTGCCGTTTTGCGACTCTCCGGCCACATAGAAATAGTGCCCTGTTTGCGAGGGCAGCTTGGCCAGATTCACCCAGGCCATGATGCTGGCCGCCGCGCCCACGCCGCCCGTCTGTGCGGTGGTCACATAGCCGCTTTGACCGTCCAGCATGGCAAAAAAAGTATTGCCGCCCAGAGGCGCTCCCGGCGAATTGCTGGTGACGCCGCCAACAAATTTATAAGTGGTCGCGCCCACCTGGCTTTTGCCGCCCGTCTGGTCCAGCCTATAGTAGGCAAGCGGATGCGTGGAGACAACAGCGGTTACAAAATCGGCTTCCGTGGCATGAAGAACCGGAGCATTGCAGCTTGCAACCGCCGCCAGAGCGGCAATCGCCAATCGCTTCCAATTACGAGCAATGTACATGGGGTGTACACCTTTCCTTCCAGCTATCGACGATCTGGACGACCTCCGGACCATGCGATGCATCCTTGCGGAAATGCAAAAATATCCGGCAAGGCCAGCCCAGTCTATTGCATTTTGCAGAGAGCTTTCAATCGAAATCCATTTAGCGATGGCCTTTTTTTGTCAAAGAGATGGAACGGCGCTCCGCGGCGCGCCTTGCCTGCTGTCTTCCGTGACAGGGACGCCTCAATCGCGCTACCCTGAAGTCTGCGCGCCGTGCAAAGATCGCCGGGCGGACAAGATTGCGCGAACCAGACTGAGCCAACAAGGAGCATTCCCAAGACCATGCCTTTCCAGACCACTTCCAAGATTTGGCACAACGGCAACCTGATTCCCTGGGAGCAGGCCAACATCCACGTGATGAGCCACGTGATTCACTACGGCTCCAGCGTCTTTGAAGGCATACGCTGCTACGGCCAGCCGCAGGGCTCGGCTGTCTTCAGGCTGCCGGAGCACATGCAACGGCTGCTGGACTCGGCCAAGATCTACCGCATGGAGATGCCCTTCAACCTCGAAGAGCTCTGCGCCGGCGTGGTGGAGCTGATTGAAGCCAATGGCGTTGCGCCCTGCTATATTCGGCCGATCGCGCTGCGCGGCTACGGGGAGATCGGCGTCAGCCCCAAGGGTTCGCCGATCGAGGTCTTTATCGCCAACTTTCCCTGGGGCAAGTACATTGCCGGCCACGGCGGCGCGGATGTCTGCATCTCGAGCTGGAACCGGCTGGCGCCCAACACCATGCCTTCGCTGGCCAAGGCCGGCGCCAACTACATGAACTCGCAACTGATCCACATGGAAGCCGAGATCAACGGCTATGCCGAGGGCATCGGCCTTGATGTGAACGGCCTGGTCAGCGAGGGCTCCGGCGAGAATATCTTCGTCGTCCGCAACGGCCTGCTTTACACGCCGCCGCTGGCCAACTCCGCGCTCAGCGGCATCACCCGCGACAGCGTGCTGACCATCGCCCGCCATCTGGGCCTCTCCGTAAGTGAGCAAGCCATTCCGCGCGAGCTACTTTACATTGCCGACGAGGTCTTCTTCACCGGCACGGCCGCCGAGGTCTCGCCGATCCGCTCCATTGACAGGATTGTTGTGGGCGATGGCAAACCGGGGGATATTACCAAGAAGATCGCCGACGAGTTCTTCGGCATCGCCAACGGCCTCAAGCCCGACCGCTTCGGCTGGCTCACCCCGGTCAAGGTCAACACTACGGAGCCGGTCGGCGCGTAGACCTCATCCTCGTGAAAAGCCAGGGACGGATCGGCGAACTCGCCTCTCCGTCCCTGGCTTTTCACATTCCTGTTGTCGGTATTCTTCCGTTCCTACTGCACAATCATGGTGACTGTGCCCGAACTTGTCACCTGATGCGTCTGCGCTGGACAACTGCCCGTGCACAGGCCCCTGCCACTGCCTCCGCCACAGCCGGTCGTAAGAGCCAGCCCGGCAAGCAGAACCAGTCCCAGGCAAGCTGGTACCCATGCACCCCGCGCAGCCAGTTTCCTCCTCAAGAAGTAGAGTGGAAGCAGAAGGATCGGCAGTAGAATCCAGCCAACAGTCGGGCCTAAAACTGATTCTGTGAAGACTACGGTGATCAGATAGGTTCCCGCCGGCGTTGCCGCTGTGGTTGTAATTGTCACTGTGCTTGTCATTGAGGAGTAGCTGCAAGAGGCTCCTGTAGGCAAATTCAGGCATTTTGCCGTTGCGTTCACCACATTGGCCGGCAAAGAAACTGTATAGCTCGCCGGTGAGCCGGCAGTTACTGTCGCCGTGATCGGAGCAAAGTTCGGAGCTGTTGTAGAAGCGGTATCGATCTCGAAATCGAAGGCATTCGATGTACCGCCGCCGGGCGCTGGCGTCTGCACGGTAACGGACGTTTGGCCGGCAGTGGCAATCTCTGCCGCCGTAACCTGCGCCGTAAGCTGATTCGCGCTGCCGTAGGTGGTTGTCAGCGCGGAGGTTCCCCAATAGACCGTCGAGCCGTTGACGAAATCCGAGCCTGTAACCGTCAGCGTAAATGCCGCCCCGCCCGCGTTGGTAAAGGCGGGCGAGATGCCGCCAAGAACCGGTGCCGGAGCCGGTGGTCCGCTGGGGTTCACTACCTGGGAGAGGGTGTTCGAGGTGCTGCCGGTAAAGTTGCCATCGCCGCTGTAGACCGCAATCACCGAATCTGTACCCACTGGCAGCGTGTTGGTTGTCACGGTAGTCGAGCCGCCACTGAGGGTTGAGCTTCCCAGGCTCGTGCCCGAGTTGTAGCTGAAGGCTACCGAGCCAGTCGCTATGCCGCCGAACTGTCCGGTGACCGTCGCCGTCAGCGTCACAGGAAAGACGATTCCAGTCTGGATAACGCCTTGACTGGAAATAACTTGCCCGGACGCGATTTGTCCGGCAGTGGAGGGATTCGGCGTCGAAGTCAAGGTTGTCGTCGAGCTGGCCTGGTCAACCGTCTGACTGACAGCGGTCGAGGTGCTGCCGGCAAAGTTCGCATCGCCGGCGTAAACGGCCGTGATCGAGTCGGTCCCCGTCGGCAGATCCGTGGTGGTCAAGCTGGCTGCGCCGCTTGCCAATGTTCCCGCCCCCAACGAAGTCGATCCGCTGAGGAAGGTGACGGTCTCGCCATTGGGTGGCGCGCCGCCACTGGCAGTGACCGTTGCGCTCAAGGTCACCGGCTCCCAATAGAGAGATGGATTTGGCGTGGGCGCGGGCGTGAGGACCGTCGTTGTCGCCGTTAAAGTAGAACTGTCGTAGATGAAGCCGTGCAGCACGGAGTTGGAATCCGCGTAGCCTCCGGCAATCACCCCTGCGGCGTTGATCGCCAAACCGCCGGTGCCTTGATCGGCAGCCGTGCCTGCATTGGGAGCGTCGATCGTTGTGATGCTCCCATTGGCGGCACGCAGGTAGCCGTGAAAGACGAAATCGCCGTCGGTGGCAAGACCGATGACCTCACCCGAAGCATTGACGCTGTTCAAAAGAAAATTGCCGATACTGCCCGTCCCGCTGGGATTGGGGCCGTTTCCATTCAGAAGTCCGGTGCCATTGGCATTCATTCTGCCCATGTTGGCCAGCAGGGTCTTCAGTTTGACCATGGGGCTGTGAGCTCTCTTGGATTTGCTGGAAACTCCAAAGCTCTTGCCAAGCTGGCTGAGCTTGCTGTTGAGCCTGCCGCCCACGCGCTGTGCGCTGGTCACGCCGGAGCCGGGAGCGTCGTAGGTCACGATCGTTCCATTGGCCGGCAGGACAAAGCCATGCACCACATTGTTTGCATCGGTGAAGGAGCCGAAGATATCTCCAGCTTCGTCGAAAGCGTCTGGATACGTTCCCTGATAGGTCAGGGTGCCTGCGTCCGCGGCGTCGATCGTGGTGAAGGCGCCGGTGGATGCCTTGCGGAGATAGCCGTGAATCGCATTGTTTGCGTCGATGTATGCGCCGACGATATCTCCAGCCGCGTCAATGGCGGTGGCGATGGTCCCCTGTTCCGAACCCGTGGCGGCATTCGGATCCTCAAATAAAGTGATGTTGCCGCTGGCGTCGCGCAGGAACCCGTGCAACGCGCCAGCCCCATCGAGGTATGTCCCCGATACTTCCCCCGTCGCATTGATGCTGGTGACTTGTGTTCCCGGATTCGTACTTCCGTAGCTGGTGGGTAAAATCGCCGCGTCGAAGGTGTGAATCGTCCCATCGGTATCGCGAACAAAACCGTGAGCAAAGGAATTCGTGCCGGAGGCAGTTGCAATCGTCGTCGAATAGCTTCCCGCGATCTGCCCGGCGGCGTTGATGCAAAGTGGATAGGTTCCTTCCATGTTGCCCGTGTCTTCGCCGGAAACATCGATAAGGGTTATTGCGCCGGTTGCAGCGATTCGTAGAAAGCCATGTACATGGCGGCCAAGTTCAGGTGAACCATGGTTCGAGAACGTATAAGGCTCAAGGTAGATTCCAGCCACGTCCCCGGCCGCATCAATGCCGATGGGAATGGTCTCGACATTCTTTCCGCCCGAACCGGAAGCATCGAAGGGAGTGATCGTACCGCTGGCGGTCCGCAGAAAGGCATGTTGGTTGCCGCTGCCGTCGATGTAGATTCCCGCCACGTCTCCCGCCGCGTTGATGGCGGTGGCGAGGGTTCCTTGATGCACACCTGTTCCCTGGCCCGAAATGTCGATGGTGGTGAAAGCTGAGGTTTGAGCCGCGGCCCAAGACGGCATTGAGGCAATCAGTCCCGCCGACAGCAGAACTTTAAGACGCATTTGAGACAAGCACAACAACATGTAATCCCTCCACAGTCTTGTTGTTTGTTGGAATCATCTGGCCGCCAAAGCCAACATTGCCCGTTCAGCTTTCCATTTCGGTCGCGCGTGGCCCGAATACCCTACGCGGTACCAGACTCTACGTTCCGGAGGCCGCTGTCAATACGTCATTCGGCGTACGGTGCACCGCCCGCCTCAGGCTCCTGGCGAGTATCATGAACCTATGGTCACTGTTGACCACTGTCCACTAACCACGGCAAAAAGGAAAACGACCGCGTGAAACCCGATATGAGAGTCTCGCTGGCAGGCCTCGAGCTGACCAACCCGGTCATTGCCGCCAGCGGAACCTTTGGTTACGGCATCGAGTTTGAAGAGATCGTTTCGCTCGACGAGATCGGAGGCTTCGTCACCAAGGGCATCTCTATGGAGCCGATGGCCGGCCACGCCGCGCCGCGCATCATCCAGACGGCAGCGGGAATGCTGAATGCCATTGGCCTGCAAAACGTCGGCGTGGAAGAGTTCGTCACCCGCAAGCTGCCGCCGCTCAAGCGCTACCCAAAAGCCAAGGTCATCGTCAACGTCTTCGGCTACACGGTGGGCGAGTACATTGCGGTCATCGAGCGGCTCAACCACGCCGCGGGCATTGCGGCCTATGAACTGAATGTCTCCTGCCCCAACGTCCATGCGGGCGGCATGGCCTTTGGCTCCGACCCCGGATCGCTGGAATATCTGGTCAGCCGCGCCAAGGCCGCCGCAACCAGGCCGCTGATCGTCAAGCTCTCGCCCAATGTCACATCCATCGCGCACATGGCCAAGATTGCCGCTGGCGCCGGTGCCGACGCGGTCAGCCTGACCAATACCTTCCTTGCCATGTCCATCGACGCCGAGACGCGCAAGCCGCGGCTGACCAATATCACTGGCGGCCTCTCTGGCCCGGCCATCAAACCCATCGCGCTGCGCATGGTCTATGAGACGGCCAAAGCGGTTACGATCCCGATTCTGGGCATGGGCGGAATTGTCAGCGCTGAAGACGCGGTCGAGTTCCTGCTGGCCGGCGCAACCGCTATTCAAGTAGGCACCGCAAGCTACGCCGACCCGCGCGCCGTCGAGCGCCTTGCACGAGGCCTGGAATCCTGGTGCCGCGGCCATGGCGTGGAGCGCGTGGCCAGCCTCACCGGCGCGCTGGAACTGCCGCAGCACTGAGCCGAAGCAGGTTGATAAAATCGCTACATGGCACTCACGGCTGAAGATCGCGCGCGGCGCATCAAAATCATCCTCTTCGACGTCGATGGCGTACTGACCGACGGCAGCATCTGGATCATTCCCGTTCCCATCGTCTCGCCCGATGGCGCTGTGACCAGCAAGATGGTGGAGGCCAAAGGCTACAGCGCGCACGATGGCGCGGGCATCACGCTGGCGCGGCTGGGCGGGATGAAGCTGGGCATTATTACCAAGCGCATCAGCGAGACCGTGGCCCTGCGCGCCCGCGATCTCAAGCTGGAATTCGTCTATCAGGGCGAGGCGTTCAAAATGCGCCCAGTGCGAGAGATCATGGCCAAAGAAGGCGTTACGCTGGATGAAATTGCTTACGTTGGCGACGATGTAATCGATCTTGCCGTGATGCGCCAATGCGGCTTCGCCGTCGCCACGGCCAATGCGCGGGCGCAGGTCAAGGCCGAGGCCCATTACGTCACACCAAGCAGAGGCGGCCAGGGCGCGGGGCGCGATGCCATCGAGTTTATTCTTGAAGCCAAAGGCCTGCTCAAGCAGTGCATCGAGGCTTCCATCGACGAAAGCAATCCTCTGCCGCCCTCGATCGACATCGGCAAGGGCGGAGAGGACTTGCCGTCCAGGCGGTAATATGGAGAGCAATGTGAAAAGAGCGGTAGTATTGTTGAGCGGCGGCCTCGATTCTGCCACGGTCCTTGCCATCGCCAGGACCCAGGGCTATGAGCTTTACGCGCTCTCCTTCAGCTACGGCCAGCGCCACATTATTGAACTCGAAGCCGCGCGCCGCGTCTCGGCCGCCATCGGCGTTACAGCCCACCGCATCGCGGCCATAGACCTGCGTATCTTCGGCGGCTCCGCGCTGACGGGCGATTTCGCCGTCCCCAAGGGCCGCGACGCCGACGCGATGAGCCACGGAATACCTATCACCTACGTCCCGGCGCGCAACACCATCTTTCTTTCATTCGCGCTGGCCTGGGCTGAGGTGCTGGGATCAAGCGACATTTTTATCGGCGTCAACGCGCTCGACTATTCGGGCTATCCGGACTGCCGGCCAGAGTTCATCGAGGCCTTCGAGAAGATGGCGAATCTTGCCACCAAAGCCGGTGTCGAAGGCCGTCAACGGCTCACGATTCACACGCCGCTCATCGCGCTCACCAAGGCCCAGATCATCGACAGAGGAATCGAACTCGGCGTGGATTACGGCCTCACCAGCAGTTGCTACGATCCGGGGACGAAGGGCGAGCCGTGCGGAGAATGCGACTCCTGCCTGCTCCGCCAAAAAGGCTTCCGCGAAAATGGAATCGACGATCCGCTGAAGTACTAAAGGCAGTTGTCAGT
>CAZDYU010000111.1:0-14299 GCA_964509755.1 uncultured Occallatibacter sp.
CCATTCGCGAGACGCAGGTGATCGACCTGCGCATCGGCGCGAAGGTGCCGGACGAGGAGGGGCGGTTTGGCCAGATTCGTGACGGCAGCGATGTGCGCGTGCCCAAGACGGTTGCCTTCTTTGGGGCTAATGCTTCGGGGAAATCGAATGTGCTTAAAGCGCTGGCATTGCTGCGCTGGCTCCTCGTGGATAGCGTCAAAGAAGTTCCTGATGCAATGTTGCCTTTTATGCCGTTCGCTGACGCTACTGGGGTAGCCTCGGCCACTCGTATTAAGGTGAATTTCGATTGGTTTCCCGATTTGTCGAATATCAATCTACGCGAAATGGAGGGGCGACCATTTACACATTATAGTTATGAAGTTCGATTACTTAACGTGGCTGGGCAGGGCGGCAATGTTCTTTCAGAAGAATTACGACTGCATCCGATTATTGGTAAATCGAAGAATATATTCAAACGAGACGAAGATGGAAAAGTACAAACTGCCCCGAAGTACTCGATGAAGAAGTATGGTCAAATTTTGGCGAAACTCCGGAAGAATGCAAGTCTGACCTCTACGCTTGCACAATTTGCCGGAAATTTTCCATTATCTCTATTTTGGGATTGGGCGAAAAGAATTCCTTCGAATATCTTTCTTGATAAGGTCGATCTGCTTGATGCATCGATAGTGCAGTACTATGTCGATCATCCAGATATCCTCAATCGCCTCAATGAGGTAATTAACAAGATAGACTTGGGACTAAGTTCGATGTCCCTCGTTCAATTTCCTACGGGTATTGGAGCAATGTTTGCCCATAAGGGATTGGATCGTCCTCTATTGTTTCAGTTTGAAAGCGAAGGGACAAAGAATTTTGTCAAGGTCTTCCCGTATATCAAAGAATCTCTCATCGTTGGGGGGATTGCGGTTGTAGACGAGTTAGATTCCGCAATCCATCCCGCGCTTCTCCCAGAGATAATGCGCTGGTTTCATGATCCGAAGGAAAACCCTCGTAATGCTCAATTGTGGTTCAGCGGCCACAGTGCATCACTACTGGAAGAGCTAAAGAAGGAAGAGATTTTCTTTACCGAGAAAGACGAACAGGGACGCACCAAAATCTACGGTCTGAAGGACATTGAAGGGGTGCGCCGAGTAGATAACTTTTACCAAAAGTATCTGGGAGGCGTGTACGGGGCTGTACCGCGGATTGGATGAGCCGGCTGCGGATTCAGCAGCGTACCCGCATCTATTTTGGTTGCGAAGGGCAAAGCGAACAGAGTTACGGAGCGCGCCTGAGCCAGATTGCCGATGGGGCCGGTCTGCACCTTTATTTCGATAATGATGTGCTGCAACCGGGAGGCGGCGATCCACTGGCGCTTGTTCAATTAGCCATCCGGCGAATCAAAGAGAAAGAGGCCAAGCGCACCTCCTTTGCATTTCGGGTGACTTTATTGGATCGGGACAAGTGGGGTGTCAAGCCGGAGCGCGACGCGCAGATTGAATCGCTTGCAAAACAGAACCGGCTGCACCTGATTTGGCAGGAGCCTTGCCATGAAGGCTTTCTGCTGCGGCATATGGAAGGGCACGAGGCGGCGCGGCCTGTTACGAGCGATCTGGCGTCGCAGGCCTTGAAGCGCATCTGGGCCGAATATCATAAGCCGATGGCTGCCATGCATCTTGCCGGCAAAATCGATTTGAAGGCACTGCGGCGCGCGTCCGAGGTTGAAGCACGATTGGCATTTCTTCTTGATCGGATAGGACTGTCGCGGTTGTGATGTCTCGCGTTGGAATCCCTTTATTGCCTACTCGACGGCGGTGGAGGAGACCTCGCGCAGCCAGCCGGGAGCTTTGAGGATTTCTCTGGGCCGCGAGCCGTCGGCCTGGCCTACCAGACCGTCGCGCTCCATCAGGTCGATCAGGTGGGCGGCGCGGCCGTAGCCGATTCTCAGGCGGCGCTGGAGGAGCGAAGTCGAGGCCTTGCGGGCTTCAAAGACTACTTCTACAGCGTCGTTGAAGAGGGGGTCGTTTTCGTCGGGGTCGGGGTTGGAGCCTTCAACCTGGGCGCGGTCGTCCTTGGGCGATTCGAGGAAGCCTTCGACGTACTCGGCCTGACCTTGCGCCTTCCAGAAGCCGACGACCGCGGCGGTTTCTTTCTCGCTGACATAGGGGGCATGGAGGCGCACCAGGCGGCTGGTTCCGGGAGGCAGAAAGAGCATGTCGCCGCGGCCCAGCAGAGCCTCAGCCCCGTTGGTGTCGAGGATGGTGCGCGAGTCAACTTTAGTGGCCAGGCGGAAGCTGATGCGGGTGGGGATGTTGGCCTTGATGAGGCCGGTGATGACATCGACGCTGGGGCGCTGCGTGGCCAGGATGAGATGAATGCCGACGGCGCGGGCCATTTGAGCCAGGCGGGTGATGGACTCCTCGACATTGGCGCGGTCCAGCATCATCAGGTCGGCGAGCTCGTCGATGATGATGACGATGTAGGGGAGCGGCTCCTCATCCTCGCTGGACTCTTGTCCAAAAAGTGAAAGGGTGGAACCCTCAAAGAGCTTGTTGTACTGGTCGATGTTGCGGACGCTGCGGCTGGCCAGCAGCTTGAGGCGGCGCTCCATCTCGCGGACGGCGTTGCGGAGGGCGTTGGCGGCCAGCTTGGCCTCGGTGATGATGGGCGTGAAGAGGTGGGGAACGCCTTCGTACATGCCCAGCTCGACGCGCTTGGGATCGACAAGAATGAGGCGGACCTGCGCCGGCGTGGTGCGATAGAGAAGGCTCATGATCATGGCGTTGATGGCCACGGATTTGCCGGAGCCCGTGGAGCCGGCGATGAGCACGTGGGGCATGGTGGCCAAGTCGGCGGTGCGGATGAGGCCGTTGATGTCTTTGCCCATGGCGATGGTGAGGCGCGGCTTGGCTTTGTGGAACTCGTCGGACTCGATGCAGTCGCGCAGGCTGATGGTCTCGCGGCGGTGATTGGGCACTTGGATGCCGACGGTATTTTTGCCAGGCATTCGCTCGATGAGAATGCTCTCAGCGCGCATGGCGAGGCAAAGATCGTCGCCAAGGCCGGTGACGCGGCTGTATTTGACGCCGGCCTCGGGCTTGAACTCGTAGGTGGTGACCATGGGGCCGGGGTTGATCTGGACGACCTGTCCGCGGACGTCGAACTCAGCGCATTTTTCGACCAGGACGCGGGCTTCGTCGCGGAGTTCGTCCTCGCGAATGGCTTGCGGGCCGTCGGCGGGGTTGAGCAGGGTGCTGGGCGGCAGCTTGAAGCCGCTGACGTGCTTGGGAGGAAGAGGGGCGGTGTGGAGCTCGGCGTCGGCGCGCTCGTGGATGGCGATTGGGGCGGCGGGCGCGGGGGCGGCGAAGGGCTCGAAGTGTGGCTCCGGGATTGGGGCGGGGGTATAGGCCGAAGTTGGGGCGGGAGTGAACTCCGGGCGCGCGGGGCGGAAGGTCTGCGGGCGCTCGGGTTGCGCGGGTTCGGTGTAGGCGGTGGCGGCGCGGGGGGTTACGGGGATTTCGGCGGGCTCGGCGATGGGCTCGGCAAGCTCGGGTTCGCTAACAGAGCGCTCCCAGATGCTGGGCTTGATGCCGGGGCCGGCGCTACCGCGAGGCGCGGGTTCCTCATCAGCGGTGAGCGGGATGGAGCGGCGGAAGGCGGGTATGTCTTCCGGGTCCGGCTCCGGTGTGTCGCGACGATGGAAGAGACGGGCCAGCCAGCCGCGGTTGTCGCCGAGTGAGGCTTCGCGGTCAGCCTCTTCCTCTTCTTGGCGGTTCTGCTCGGCGCGTTCCAGCGCGCGCTCGGCCAGGCGTTCTTCCTTGAGTTCGGCACGCTCCTCGCGCCAGTCTCTCCAACGGTCCAGCCAGTATGCGCCTTGCAGCCAGCGGATCTGGAGAGTTTCGGCGATGGCGGAGAAGCTAACGGCGGAGGCAAAATACAGTCCGGCAGCGGCCAGAACGGCGGCCACCAGCCAGGCGCCTTGCAGATTTATGTAGCGCACCAGCAGGCCGGAGATCAGCAGGCCAACCTGACCGCTGACCGGCAGCGCGTGACGCCAGAGCCAATGCCAGGGCAGCAATCCGAAGATGGCGGGCAAAAAAGCGAGCGTGAGCAGCGTTCCGAACCAGCGCAGCCAGGGTGAGCCGCCGGGGCGTGAGCGCATCCACGTCCAGCCGAGGCCGCCCAGCCAGAGGGGCAGCAGAAAGGCGGTGATGCCAAAGGATTGCAGAAGCAGGTCGCCGGCGAGAGCGCCAAAGATGCCGATCCAGTTTTGCGGCTTGATGTCGCTGCTTGCGGTGTTGATGGATGGGTCCGTAGCGTGATAGGTGGCCAGCGCGAGCAGCAGCAGAAGCGCGCCGAGAATGAGCAGCAGGCCCAGCAGGATGTTGAGCGGGCGGCTGCGCGTGGGCGCAAGAACAATGCGAATGGGTTTCATGGCAGGTGCGCTCCGTCTTGCTGACTGCGCTGGAAAGCTGTCGCGGCGAGCCAGAAGAACGGACGAGAACTTCCAGAGCAGGCTTTATTATCGCTTGCGGCGGGGCGGAAACAGGGCAAAAGATGGCGGGAGGAACCTTGCTGTGGACCCCCGGGCGAGGGAAAGTTTTTCAATAGAGTGCGGGAGATGGTAGGTCGGGGTTTTAACCCCGACACATCGAACCAGCCGGTTAGACAGGGCTTTAGCCCCTGAGGTATGCTTCTTTCCATCAGCTATGCCCACCTATGCGCTCACGACAACAACCTATCAACGCCGCGCTCTCTTCGTCAGAACTGCGAATGCAGAATTGCTTGTGAAGACACTCTTTCACTACCGCGATCAAGGGCGCTACAAGATGCACGGTTTCGCCATCATGCCCGAGCACATTCACATTTTGCTGACGCCTTCTTCCAATCAAACCATCGAGCGTTGCGCCCAATGCATCAAGGGAGGTTTTTCCCACGAAGTGGGGGCGCAATTTGCGGGAGAAGTCTGGCAAGTTGGGTTTCATGAGCATCGGATCCGCGATAGGGAGGATTTCAGAAATCAACTCAACTACATTGCGGCCAATCCAGAGCGGAGGGGGTACATGGATTATGCATTTGTTCACACGCGATTTACGGATCGTATCGATCCGATGCCGGTGGAATTAATCAGTTAGTAGAGAATGGAAAAGCATACCTCAGGGGCTAAAGCCCGGTCTTCATTGCGCGCTTAGATTGCCGGGGATAAATCCCCGGCCTACCAGTTTCTGCCCATTCAAGACTTCTGCCCATTCAAGACGACATCTCATCGCTCTGTCCGAACAAGTCAACAACTGTGAGGAGACTAGCTCCCAATAAACTTCGCACCCCAGATCAGCAGCGCAACGCCCAGGATGATTCGGTAGATGGCGAACATCGTAAACCCGTGCTTGCGGACCCAGAAAAGGAACCACTCGACTACGCCCAGGGCGACGATGAAGGAGACGACAAAGCCAATGATGAGGACGATCCAGTTGTCGCCCGTCATCACCACATGCGCCGCAACACCGTGGCTGGGGAAGACTTCTTTTTTGAGATCCCAGACAGTGGCGGCGATCATGGTGGGAATAGAGAGCAGGAAGCTGAACTCTAAGGCAGCGGGACGGTCCATGCCCACCATCTGTCCGGCGGCGATGGTGGACATGGAGCGCGAGGTTCCGGGAAAGACAGCCGAGAGCGTCTGGCAGAGGCCGATCCAGATTGCCTGGCCGATGCTCATCTCTTCGACGTGCGTGGTATTGGGCTCGTGGCGCTGGCTCCAGGCGTCGATGATCCACATGGCGATGCCGCCGGCCAGCAGCGCAATCGCAATGACATTCAGGCTGCCCAGATTTTTCTCGCTCCATTTGTGCAGCAGGAGCGCGGGAACCGAGGTACAGGCGAAAGCGATCAGCGTCAGCGAGATGGGATGATTGAGCCAGTTGCGGTCGCCGCCTTCACCCTTGGGAAAGCTGCGGAAGAAATCGATGATGCGGGTCAGGAAGAGAAGCAGCAGCGCCAGGATCGCGCCCAATTGAATCACGATGGTGTACATCTTCCAGTAGGCGTCATCGAGAGGAATCTTCATCAACGCTTCAGTGATGCGCAGGTGCGCCGTCGAGCTGACCGGAAGAAACTCGGTCAAGCCTTCCACAATGCCCAGAAGAACGGACTGAATATATTCGTTCAAAGTGCCTCCAAGGCGAGCCTCACTCGCGGTCGATGCCGTAGACGGGAACGCCCTCATCCAATTTGAACACGAGCGCGGCGGCGCGGGCGGGAAAATCCGAAGGGGGTAGCTTGTCTTTTAACCTCTCGGCGAATTCGCGCAGCTTGGCGGCGAGTTCTTTGGCGTGGGCGTGGGCGGCGCTGCTTTTGCTGTCGCTGCCGTCGGCGGCGTACATGTCGGTCAGCACAGCCTGGCGATAGACGGCCTGGTAGAGCGCCTGCGCTGTGCGCGGTCCGTCGGGGTGCTCGGCAGCGTAGCGCTCGTACTCTTCGGATTCCCGCTCGGGGCATTTGGGCGAGCCTTGCCAGTCGCCGCAGAGCTTGTTGTCGAGGAGCTCGAAGGCGGCCATGTCGGCCTGGCGGGTGTGCGGATAAAGGCGAATCACTTTCTTCAGCTCATCCTCGTCCATCAGGTCGCGCATTCCGGGGTCGCGCTCACGGGCGGAGGGACGCGTGGCGGCGTCGGCCTTTTGCAACTGCCAGAGAATGTCGGCGGCGCGCCAGGCGGCTTCCGGGAGCAGCGGCGAGTTGGGAAACATCTCGACCAGGCGGCGGTAGAGCAGGCGCGCACTCTGCGCGGCGTTGACGGGGCCGCGCGGATCGCTGGCCAGCGACTCCTGATTGGCGGCCTCGCCGAGCAGGACCAGGTCGCCGCCGGGGGTGGTCTCGATCACCACTCCCTTGGCCTCCATCCAGCCGGAGATGGGCGGCGTAACCTCGTCGTGGCCAATCTCGGGAGCGTCTTTCTGGCGCGTCTCCTGAATGTCTGTGTTGGCATAGACGCGCAGCCATGGGCCGCTGCGCTCGGCGACGACCATCTCGCGGCCGATCTGCACGCGGTCCACTTTTTGCGAGCCGGTGTCAGGCGAAATGTAGAGCCAGGTGACGCGCAGGGCGGTGGCGCGCGGGCCGGCCATGGGTTTTTCCAGTTGCGGCTGCTTGTTGTTGGCAAGGGCGGGCAGGGCAGCGCAGAGCAGGGCCAGAGCGAGCGTAAGGATTCGCGAGTTCGTCACGGAGAAAATCATAGTGGAACGACGTTACAGCGCGCTTTCGGTGAGCGTCCGCGTAAAGTGATACAGTGAATACGTGTATTCTCTGGGGGGGTGACTGTGGCTACTTCGATCAGGCTTGCGCCGGAACTTTCTGACCGGCTCAATCGGCTGGCTGTGAAGACGGGGCGTACGAAGGCTTTCTATCTGCGCGAGATTATTGAAGGCGGCATTGCCGAAATGGAGGGGTATTATTTGGCCGCCGAGACGCTGGGGCGGGTTCGCAAGGGGCAGGAGAAAGTGCACTCCGCGGCTGCGGTGAGGAAAGACCTTGGCCTGGACGATTGAGTATGCCCAGAGCGCGAAGAAACAACTGCGAAAGCTCGACAAGCTCGCCGCACGGCGCATCGTCGATTTTATGGATGAACATTGCGCCGAGCGAAGATCCGCATTCGATAGGCAAGGCACTTAAGGGTCCTTTGGGCGATCTTTGGCGCTACCGCGTGGGCGATTTCCGCATCTTTTGCGACATTCAGGATGGTGTTCTGACGGTTTTGGTGTTGCAGATTGGCAATCGGCGGGAAGTCTATCGGTGAGCGTCAAACTTCGGTCAGAATTTCTGCCAGCAATTCCGGTGCAACATTGCCGCCGCTGACCACGGCCACTGCCTTTTTGTACTCTGGCAGTTCAGAGGCATGAAAGAGCAGCGCCGCCGTGGCCACCGCGCCACTGGGCTCGGGGACCAGGCGCGTAGCCGCCACGATGGCCCGCATGGCGGCGCGAATCTCGGATTCGGTTACGGTGATGATTCCATCCACGAACGCCTGAATGTGGGCAAAGTTGCGGACGCCGACGCTCTGAGTGCGCAGGCCGTCGGCAAGGGTGCGGGTGGTCAGTTCGGCCGGCCACTCGACGATCTTGCCGGCGCTGAAGCTCTCTGCCGTATCGCCTGCCAACTCTGGCTCAACGCCGTAGACCTTTGCGCTGGGCAGCAGCAGCTTGACGCCGGCGGCGACGCCGCTGAGCAGGCCGCCGCCGGAGACGGGGGCGAGGACCAGGTCCACATCGGAAAGAGATTCGGCGATCTCAAGCCCACAGGTGGCTTGGCCGGCGATGATCTGCTCGTCGTCGTAGGGCGGGATGACGACGTAGCCGTGCTCGCGGACGAGGCGCTCGGCGACGGCCAGGCGCTCACTGGATGCAAGGCCGACATCGACGACCTCAGCGCCCAATGCCAGCGTGGCGGCTCGCTTGATTGCGGGAGCGTTCGAGGGCATGACGATGACGGACTTTGCACCGACCTCTCGCGCCGCATAAGCTACGCCCTGCGCGTGATTGCCGCTGGAATAGGTAATCACTCCGCGGCGAATTTGATCGGGAGTGAGTTGCAGTATTTTGTTGGCCGCGCCGCGAATTTTGAAGGCTCCGATGGGCTGAAGACTCTCGGCCTTGAGCCAGATTCGCTTGCCGGTTCCGTAGCCGCAGAGGCCGGGGAATGTGGCTTCGATGAGCGGAGTTTTTACGGCAATGTGCGCGATGCGGGCAGCGGCGGCGCGGATTTCGGCGAGGGTGACGAGTTGGTCTGGCATGTTGCAATTATCCGCGCAGTCTTGAAAAAATTAAAGGCAGGTGCCTTGAATGCGGGCGAGATTCTGATTAGCTCCGGCTCTTAAAAACGATTTCTGAAGCATCCGGTAAGTTTGTTGAGCCAACGCAGTTTTTGCGGAAGTGGATTTCCTGAAAGGGCCAATCGTTGCACGGGGACCGTGGGGATCTCTGTGGCCAATTCTTGAGGCTCCAAGGAAATTTCTAATTCCTCGTCATGGATGACCGCACGTCCGTGATACTGCTTGCCGAGTTCCAGAGTGACCGTCTGTCGCATCTCCGCATTCATATCGACTTGAAATAATTCCCAAGTGTCGTATCCGCTGGCCCGCGCCTTCAGTGCGTAGCTTCCTTTGACCAAATGAATGACGGCTTCGCCATTCGCATCGGTTGTTGCCGCAAAGGCCGAGCCTGTCAGTATTGCACTGGCGGTAATGTGTGTAGCGGGGACGCGAGCATGTCCCTGATCTTCGACAATCACAGTAACCGTGATCTCTGAACGATCTTGTGCGAATACTGGGCAAGTGTAGAGTACGAAAGCGATCACGGCAATATGCGCGATGCGGGCGGCGGCGGCGCGGATTTCGGCGAGGGTGACCAAGGCTTGCGGCATGGTGTTTTACTTGAGTTGGGCTGGATGGAAAGCCTCAATGTCGTCGAAGCGAACAAAGTCTCTTGTATTGAATGTCGGGATGCGCTTGACGCCGTGGACATGCATTGCGGCAACGAGCCTTGCATCATGCACCTGAATTCCGGAGACGCGATAGTCCACTAGAAGCCTGCGCCACTCATTGTGGACCGCGGGGTTATCGGGAAGCAGTCGAAGGCTGGCTTCAACTTTCCTTGCTCGAATGTCCGCTTGTTCCGGGGAAAAGCCGTATCCATTTCGATTGGCCGGACGGGTCAAGACGTTCCAGAATTCGCCGAGATTTTGCGAGGTGTAACAACAAACAACTCCTGACCGTGAAAGTTGTTTGATGGACGCATCAACCGTCCTGAAGTCGGGCGATTCATGCTGAACCCAACGGATCAGTATGTTGCTGTCAATCAGATAAAGTTCACCGGCCATTTACCAGCGGTCCTCGTAGTAGCTGGCACGATCATTGACTTCAGGCGGAAGGATAGGCAAATTCTCCGATCCCTCGGAGAGCCTCGCCGATAGCTCTTCCACGTCTCCGGGGCTGAGAATGCCTGTGCCGGTTGCGTAGCCCGGCACATTTTCCCGCAGGAATTCGCGGACGTACCGCTCCGGGGCAATGCCGCGCCTGCTAGCCTCTGCGGTCACCTTGGCTTCGGTCTCCGGATCGAGTTCAACCTGAATCGTCATGGTTGCGCCTCCTGTGCTTTCATTATCCTCTCAACACTGTGAAAATTGAAGGCTTCCATTGCGAAATGCCGTTCGGAGAGGCATCTGGCCGGCCTTCTCGCCCCGCGCTCCTTCGCTGCTACAATCGGAAGAGCCGAAAGCGGGGTGAATTCAACCGCTTGCCGAGCAAGAAGCCCCGACCGATGACTCTGCGCCTCTTCAACACTCTCTCTGGACAACTCGACGAAGTGGTTCCCTCCGACGGCAAGACGCTGCGCATGTACGCCTGCGGGCCGACCGTTTACGACTACGGCCACATTGGCAACTTCCGGACTTTTTTGCAAGTGGACGTGCTGCGGCGATTTCTGAAGCTGACCGGAACCGCTGTGCGCCACGTGATGAACATTACCGACGTGGACGACAAGATCATTCGCAACGCAACGGCTGCCGGTGTCTCTATCGGCGATTACACGGCGGGCTTTGAGCGGGCATTCTTTCAGGATCTGGAGGCTCTGCGCGTGGAGCGGCCGGAGGTGATTGCGCGAGCGACTGAGAATATTCCGCGCATGGTGGAACTGGTGCAGAAACTGGCGGCTGCCGGCGCGGCTTATCAGTCTGAGGATGGAAGCTGGTATTTTCGGCTGGCGGCTTTTCCCGAGTACGGCAAGCTGAGCAAGAAGGATCTGTCGGGCATGGAAGACGGCGCGCGCGTCGATCTGGACGAATACGAGAAGGACTCGGCGCGGGATTTTGCGCTATGGAAGGCGGCCAAGCCCGGCGAAACCTCCTGGGATACCGCGATTGGGCGGGGGCGGCCCGGTTGGCACATCGAGTGCTCGGCAATGGCGATGGAGTACCTGGGCGAGAGCTTTGACCTGCACGCGGGCGGCGAGGATCTGATCTTTCCGCATCACGAAAATGAGATAGCCCAGAGCGAGAGCGTGACGCACAAAACATTTGCCCGGCACTGGATGCATGTGCGCTTTCTGCTGGTCGATGGGCGGAAGATGTCCAAGAGCGAGGGCAACTTTTATACGCTGCGCGACCTGCTGCTGAAGGGCTACAAGGCTTCGGCGATCCGGCTGGCACTGATCTCGGTACCGTACCGGCATCAGCTCAACTTCACCTTCGACGGACTGATCGAGGCTACGAATGCGATCGAGCGGCTGCGGACCTTCAAGGCGCGGCTGACGGCAGCGGCGCTCGCGGCTGGCGAAACTCCCGCGCTGCAAGAGGCTGCAAAGAAGGCGCAGGCGGATTACATTGCCGCGCTGGCATACGACCTGAATACAGCCGAAGCGCGCGCGCCTATCTTCGACCTGATCCGCGCGGCGAACTCTGCGATGGACCAGAATGAGTTGAAGTCCATCGACCGCGATGCGATTCTGGCTGTGCTGGCAAGCTTCGATGCCGTCTTTGATGTGATAGAGGATTGCGACGCCGAGGCTACCCAGAATGCTCTGGCGTGGGCCGAGAAGGCGGGCAAAATGGGTGACGTGGCTCCTGAGTTGCTGGCGCGGCAAGGGCTGAGCGATGAGGCGATCGATGCCCTGGTGGCCGAGCGGACCGAGGCCAAGCGAAAGCGCAATTTTGCCCGCGCCGATGAGATTCGCAAAGCGCTGGCGGAAAAAGGCGTGGTGATTGAAGACTCCAAGGATGGGGTGCGGTGGAAGCGGAAGTAGCGGGCCGCGATGAAGCGGCACGGCTTTTCATCTTGATGTAGCCACTCAGTCCTTCGGCAAACGCATCATCGCCCGCAGCGCACCACAATCTTTGTTCCCGGAGCAACCATCGTTCCCGCTGCGGGTGCCTGTTCCCGCACACTGCCGCTGCCGCTGATCTCCACTTCAATTCCGGCTGCGGCGGCCTGCTCAATGACCTTGCGCACCGGCAAGCCGATCAGCGATGGAACCTTCAGCGTCTTTCCAACGGCGACAACAACTGTCGCGGGCTGCGGAGTGCTCTGCTGCGGCGCAACACTCTGAGAACCGGACGACGGCGCTTTGCCGGACACAGCCGGAACGGCGGCATTCGCAGTCTGCGCGCCGGTCTGGCTCTGCGATGAATTCGCCGCGGCCGGCTGGCTGGCCTGCGCGCGCAGGGGGTCGTCGCTGGGCAGGTCGTTGGCCGCGGCAAAAAACGCATGGATGTCGGCGATTTGTTCATGCCCATCGTCCTCGGCAACATTGACGATCGAGTTAGCCGCGCGCGGCTTGCGCAGATCAATGTCATGCGGCACGGCAAGATACTCCAGCACCTGCTGCGCAACCTCGGCAAAGATCGGCGCGGAGACTGCCGCTCCGTAATACTCTCCCTTGGGCGAATCCATCACCACGGCCACGGCAATCACCGGATTGTTCACCGGCGCAATTCCGGCAAAGGATGCGATATGCATTGTCTTTGAATAAAGATGCGTCGCCGGATCGATCTTCTGCGCCGTGCCGGTCTTGCCACCGGACGAGTAGCCATTCAGTTGCGCCCCTTTGCCGGTGCCAAAGAGCACCACGCCCTCCATCATCTTGCGCATCTGCGCCGCGGTCATGGTGGAGATGACGCGGTGCGCGCCGGCCGGCAGCGGATTGGGCAGCTCGCTGGATAGAGGCTGGGGCGTGGCCGGCGCTTGGCTGCTTCCATCCGCCTGCCCCGGCATGAGAATGCGCGGCGGCAGATAGACGCCGCCATTGGCAATCGTCGAAACCATCGAGACCAGTTGCAGCGGAGTCACGCCCACCTCCTGGCCAATGGCGATCGAGCCGATCGACGAGCCGCTCCACTTATTCACCGGGCGAAGCAGCCCGCGCGTCTCGCCAGGCAACTCCGCCCCGCTGCGCGCGCCAAATCCGAAGTCGCGAATGTACTGATAGAAGCGATCCGAGCCCACCTTGAGTGCCAGCTTGACGGCGGCCACGTCGCTCGAGTGCTCCAGCGCCTCATGCACCGTGATCACGCCGTAGTGGTCGCCCTTGTCGTCGTGAATCACGCGGCCAGCCAGCGTAATCTGCCCGCCCTGGCAGTCGATTTTGTCGTCGGGCGCGGCCACATGCTGCTCCAGCGCCGCGGAATATGTGACCAGCTTGAAGACCGAGCCTGGCTCATATACATCGCTGACCGCGTGGTTGCGCAGAAGATCCGGCGTCGCATGGCGAAAGAGATTCGGATTGAAGGTGGGACGAATCGCCAGCGCCAGAATCTGCCCGCTGTGCACATCCTGAACCACCACTGTGCCAGTCTGCGCCTGCGTTTTATCCATCGCGCTATCCAACGCCTGCTCGGCCTTGAACTGAATGTTTTCGTCGATGGTCAGCACCAGATTGCGGCCCGGCTCGGGGTCGCTCTCGCTCGAACCCAGCACGTGCCTCCGCGCGTCCATCGCCGTGTACATGCGGCCGGGAACGCCATGCAACTGCGCCTCGAACTTCTGCTCCAGGCCGCCCAAGCCGTTGTCGTCCACGCCCACATAACCCAGCACCTGCGCGGCGATTTCGTTGTTCGGATAGAAGCGCTCAAACTCCTTCTGAAAATAAATTCCCTTCAATGCGCCGGAAGCCACCAAGTCCTTGACGCGCGCCGCAATCTCCGGTGGTACCCGCCGCGCCACCCATGCAAAGCTGCGCCCGGCCTCAAGCCGAGCAACAATTTGCTCTTCGCTGGTCTGCGCGTCGTCGGCGCTGGTGTGTACGATTGCGGCCAATGTTTGCGCGGCCGTCTGCTTGTCGGCAATCTCGGCGGGAACGGCAAAGATCGAGTCGGCCTGCACCGTCACGGCCAGCTCGCGCTGGTTGCGGTCAAAGAGCATTCCGCGCCGCGGAGCCACTTCAAACGTCCGCTGCTGCTGCCGCTCGGCGCGCTCCACGTACTCGCCGTGGAGCACCACCTGGAGCCAGAAAAGCCGAAAGACAATCAGCCCGGCCCAGACGAAAAAAAATAGGCAGATAAGCCAGAAGCGCGCCAGCCGGAGAGGCTTGGCGCGCGGCGCTGTATCGCGGTTCCAACTGGGTCGGGCGGCTGGCTCCATCGGTGAATCGCTCCGGCTCTCTCTTCTAGCTTATAGAGAATCCGTGAATAAGAAAGTGGTTTGAAAAGGCGCGGCTTTCACCGCGCCAAAAATGCTGCAAAACAAACAAGCGCTTTGTTCCTTCAACAATTGCCAGCAATTCATTCGGGGCTAAAAGCTAAAAGCTAAAAGCTAAAAGCTAAAAGCTAAAAGCTAAAAGCTAAA
>CAZDYU010000112.1:0-14150 GCA_964509755.1 uncultured Occallatibacter sp.
CAGTTTCAGCACTTCATCCAGACCGACGCGGCGATCAATCCGGGCAACTCCGGCGGGCCGCTGCTGAATATGAATGGGGAAGTGATCGGCGTGAATACGGCGATCTTTACGCAGTCCGGCGGCTACCAGGGGCTGGGCTTTGCGCTGCCATCAAACACCGTGGTGCAGGTTTACAACGACCTGATCAGCCCCAGCCACAAGGTGACGCGCGGGTCGATTGGGATACAGTTCCGGCAGGGACTCTCCGGCGCGGTGAATCGCGTTTACGGCTTCAAGAACGGCGTGCTGGTGCAGGAGATTACGCCGGGCGGGCCGGCGGAGAAGGCCGGGCTCAAGGCGGGCGACATCATTACCCAGATTGATGGCCGCAGCATCAAGGACGGCGACGATCTGGTGAACGAGATAGCGAGCCGCAGGCCGGGCAGCAGCATTCGCCTGGGCTACATAAGAGACGGCAAGCCGACCGACACCACGGTGACCATTGGCGACCGCGAGAAGGTTTTTGCCGATCTGGGCAACCAGCAGGCCGAGGCCGGTTCGGACGAGAAGGGCGACGCGGGCGAGGCCAAGCTGGGCATTGTGGTTCGCGAGGCGACAGCGGCTGTCGCGGCCAAGGCGCATTCGCCGGGTGTGGTGATTCAGTCGGTGCGCGCCGGCTCTTTTGCCGACCTGCTACAGCCCTCGCTTCAGCCGGGATTGCTGATTGTGCGCATCAACAAGCAGCCGACGGCCACCAAGGATCAGTTTGACGCGGTGGTCAACAAGCTCAAGATCGGCGACGATGTGGTCTTTGAGATCGTCGATCCGCGCCATCCCAACGACGGCATCAACTATGTGGGCGGAACGTTGCAGTAGGGAATGCGAAAAGCGCCGGGGGTGGAGATCTGCCTCCGGCGTTTTTTTGCAATTCTTCAGATTTCTGCCGGATTATCTTGTCTGAAAGAGGGAGAATTCGCTAGACTTTGTGCAATGTCCCACGAGAGATTTTCAACCCAGAGGAGAACCAGCTTGCGCCTTCTTCGAGCAACACTGGCAGTGGCGCTGTTGATGGCTCTGGCCTCGGCGCCGGCCTTTGGGAGCACCCACCATACGACTGCGGCAAGCAGCCACTCGGCCCATAAAGCCCACAAGGGCAAGGCCAAGGCGGGCCGCCAGCGCGGGCAGTTGACGATTGATCCCGCCAGGGCGACAGAGATCCAACTGGCGCTGATTCGCGAGCATTACCTGACGGGCGAAGCCAGCGGCAAGTGGGATGACGCCACCAAGGCGGCGATGGTGAAATATCAGGCCGACCAGGGCTGGCAGACCAAGCTGACTCCGGACTCGCGGGCGCTGAAGAAGCTGGGTCTGGGACCGGATTACTCCCATGCGATCAACGCCAAGCCCTCCTCGGCTCCGGCTCCGGCGGCGTCCAGCGCCATACCGCCGGTTCAGGCGGCGGGTTTTGCGGAGGCCGCGGGGGTGAGCCGGTAGGGTTTGGGCTTGAAAATACGGTTATAGATTGGTTTTCAGGACGGAGCCGTGGGCTTCACAGGGTGCGGCGAAATGCCGGTCTTCAAACGAAAGAGACTATCTTGCTTTCCACAGCAGATTCCAATTGAAGAATTGCGAAGTGCCCGTGCCTAAAGGCAATGCTCAGACGGGCTCGATTTCAGGAGCCTGAAGGCTCCTGCTCCCTCCGTTTTATTGTCAGTTCCCTCGCTGTCAACTGGGCGATGTCCAGCAGTTGCGGCGCGGCGTCGCCGGTGGCCGCGAGGGCGTCGCGGAAGACGCTGTTGCAGAAGGGGCAGGCTGTGGCTACGGTGGTTGCTCCGGTGGCGACCAACTCGGCGGCGCGGACGGAGCTGACGCGCTGGCCGGTCTCTTCACCGAGGAAGGCCAGGCCGCCACCGGCGCCGCAGCAGAAACTTCGGGCATAAGAGCGCGGAGCTTCGATGAGTTGGCCGGCGCGCGCGACGATCTGACGAGGCTGGTCATAGACGTTGCGATAGCGGCCGAGGTAGCAGGGATCGTGATAGACGATTTTTTCGGGTTTCAGGGGAGTTGGTTGGGCCTCGGGGGCTAAAGCCCGCATAGAATTGGCAGGGTTTATGTACGGGCTGAAGCCCGTACCCTTCATGGGATCGATTTCTTCCGACAAACTTCCCTCGGGGGCTAAAGCCCGCGTTGAATTGGTGGGATTTATGTACGGGCTGAGGCCCATACCCTTCATGGGTGAAATTGATGAAGAAGATTCTTCCGCGGCTAAAGCCGGTGCAGATTCTGTTGGCTTTATGCGGGGGTTGAAACCCCCGCCTCCCTCCGAGTTGAGTTTTTCCGCGGACTGTGAAGTCTCTTCGTGAGCGACGGAAGGTTTAACGGGGTTGAAACCCCCGCCTCCCTCCGAGTTGAGTTTTTCCGCGGACTGTGAAGTCTCTTCGTGAGCGACGGAAGGTTTAACGGGGTTGAAACCCCCGCCTCCCTCTGAACTGAGATTATCGGTGGCCTGTGAAGTCGTGCCCTGATACAAAGCTTGATGATTAGGCAGCTTATCGGCGAAGCGGGCGAGGAATTCGCTGTGATGCTCAATTTGGGGCGGGGCGCCGTACTCCTTCCAGTCTTCCTGGATGGTGCGGACGCAGTGGGGGCAGATGGAGAGGATCTTCTTCACGTTGTTTTCAGCCATCGTTTGCAGGTTGGCTTCGGCCAGTTGCTGGAAGAGCAGGTCGTTTCCGAGGCGGCGGGCGGAGTCTCCGGTGCATTTCTCCTTGCGGAGGACGCCGTAGCTTGTGCCGAGGTAGTCCAGGATGCGGGCGAGGCTGGCGACGATCTCTCGGCCCTTGGGGTCGTAGCTGCCCATGCAGCCGAGCCAGAGGCAATACTCTTGAGAGCCGTCGAAGTAGGGCAGGCCGGACTTCTGGATGAAGCTGTCGCGCTCAGAGGCGGGACGGCCGAGAGAGTTGGAGCCGCGCTCCAGAGTCAGGAATAATTTTGCTCCGTAATCGTTTTGCCATGCGCCGGTGTTGACCGCGCCGCGGCGCAGGCCGACGAGGATGGGCAGGTGCTCGATTCCGACCGGGCATTGGAACTCACATGCGCCGCAGGTGGTGCATTGGAAGACGGCGTCTTGGGAGTTGTATTGGCCCAGAAGCGGCTGATCGGAGGTTGGGCCAAGGTCGTTGAGGTAGCCGCGCAGGCCGAGGATGATCTCTTTGGGATTGAGGAGCTTGCCGGTGTTGGCGGCGGGGCAATGCTCGGTGCAGCGGCCGCACTCGACGCAGGAGTAGGCTTGCAGGCTGACCAGGCGGGTGAGGTCGGAGCCTGCGAGCAGGCCGAAGTCTTCATCGCCTGCGAGCGGGGGGATTTGGCTGAAGCTGCCTCGGGAGAGAAAGACCGTGATGGGGCTCAGGAGCAGATGCAGGTGCTTGGTGTGCGGGATGAGCGGCAGAAAGATCAGAATAGCGAGGGTGTGCGCCCACCAGAGAATGCGGGCGGCGGGGCTCGTGCCGGAGACAAAGAAGGCGGCAAGATAAGTGGCCATCAGCGCGAAGATCAGCAGAGCGATGAAGCCGGATTCCCAGGAGAGTTTAGCGCCGAGCCAGCGCGGCCGAAGGAGAAAGCGGCGAACGAAGAGGCCGAGAATGCCGGCGGAGCAGGTGAGCGCGAAGACGGCGGCGAGATCGAAGTAGAAGCGGCCAAACCAGCCGGCGGGATCGAGGAAGCCGATGCCGAGACCGAGGGCAAAGTGATTGAGGGTAACCAGCGCAAAGGCGCAGAAGCCCCAGAAGACCAAGGCGTGGGCGAGGCCGGGCAACGGGCGTTCGCGAATGACTTTGGCCTGGCAGAGGACTTGCCAGAAGAAGTTCCATAGGCGGCGGCCGATGGGGGCGAGGCGGAAGTTGGCGTCTGGCTTGGAGAGAAGGATTTTGCGGAGAACGAAGCCGAAGCGACGCCAGAAGAGGGCGACGGAGGCGGCGATGAGCGCGGCTAGAAGGAGTTTTTCCGCGAGGGAAAAGTGTTGCGGTTCGGCGAGAGTTGCGGCGTGGGCTAACATGGGTGAGCCAAACGAGTGACAGGGCAAAGATAAATGATTTGCTTGGGAATGTCGCATGGAATTTTGGCTGGGTGTTGTGTCTGATGAATGGGGGCTGGTTGGGGTTGTGCTATCCCACCCTTCCGCAAAGGACGCGGAAGGATGGGGCACCCAATTGTCACAGGGAATCTTGGTGCGCGTGTTGAACCGGATAGACGAAGGCCATTGCTAGTATTCTGTTGCTTAGAGTGACGTAGAGCGGCTTGCAAATCTGAAAGCGGAGATGTGTTTTGGCGAAATATCTGGTGACCGGGGTAGCGGGGTTCATTGGGCGTTCAATAGCCGCGGCGCTGCTGGCGCGCGGCGAGAGCGTGCGCGGGGTGGACAGCTTTATTACCGGAAAGCCCTCGAATCTGATTGGGCTGGAGGCGATGGAGTTCATCAAGGGCGATCTGGCCGATGCGGCGGTTTGCGCGCGGGTATGCGCCGGGATTGAAATTGTCTTTCACGAGGCGGCGCTGGCCTCGGTGCCGCGGTCGGTGGCCGATCCGGTGGCGACGAATGTGGCCTGCGTGGACGCGACGCTCAATCTACTGGTAGCGGCGCGCGCGGCCGGGGTGCGGCGAGTGATTTATGCCGGGTCGTCCTCGGCGTACGGAGATACGCCCACGCTGCCCAAGCGGGAAGAGATGCTGCCCAACCCGATCTCTCCGTATGCCGTGGCCAAGCTGGCTTGCGAACACTATATGCGCGCCTTTACCCGCGTCTATGGGTTGGAAACGGTGGTTCTGCGCTACTTCAACGTCTTTGGGCCGTATCAGGATCCGACCTCGCAGTACTCGGGCGTGCTGGCGCTCTTTAGCCGCAAGTTGCTGGCCGGAGAACAGCCGACGATCTACGGCGACGGGGAACAGAGCCGCGACTTTACCTACATCGACAACGTGGTTCATGCCAACTTGCTGGCGGCCGAAGCGCCGGCGGAGAAGGCTTCTGGTCAGATGATGAATGCGGCGACAGGAACGCGCATCACGCTGAATGAGATTTTTGGGATTTTGAGCGAGTTGACCGGTTACAGGGGAAGTCCGGCTTATGCGCCGGCGCGGGCGGGCGATATACGCGACTCGCTGGCCGATATTCGCCTGGCCGGGGAATTGCTGGGTTATGCGCCGATTGTGGATCTGCGCGAGGGGCTGCGGCGGACGGTGGATTGGTACAGGAGCGGTGGCGGAGCGGAGTAGGGCTTGGGGGATTCAGGGAAGTTCTGAACAATACCAACTATTGCTATGGACCTTCACTCAGAGATTAAAGCCCACACGAACTATGTAACTCCCGGCGCGCTGACGGCGAAGATCACACTGAATTTCCAGCAAAGATTACTTGCGGGCAGAAGCCGGTGAGTGTAGATTGTTGCCATGCGCCTTTCTGCCCGCAATCCTTTCTTACAATCTCTGACTTGTCTCTTTTTGGCCTTCCTGGCGTTGGCCTCTACCGCGCAAACCTCAAAGCAAACAACACCACCGGTTGTTATGGAAGTAACACCATCTGTCAAAACCGGTGAATCATTGAAGGCAGACATTCAACAGCAATTAGGCTGGGATGACAACCTGCCCTCTAGGGTGAATCCAGCAAGACTGCAATTTCAATTCTTGAAGATTGGCGACTTAACCTTTCCCCAGGGTCATGTTACAAATTATCGAGCTTACGTTCATGGTGCCGCGGAAAATAAAAAATATTATCTGGGAATATGGAAAGTCGGAGCTGAGATAAATATTCTACCTACCGACGTGTACGTGAACGCAAACGGCCTATTGATGGATCATAAGCCGCGTCCAGATCAAGAGAACAAGGACTCCGTCGAAGAGGAGGATGAACTTGATCTTGCTCTTCAAGCAGCGCGCGGGGAGCCGATTCGAGTCGTTCTTGCAACGGCAGACGGTAAATTCATGGTTCCGGGGACGGTAGTTCCATTTCCAATCGTGAGTGTAGATAAAGGCTGTCGGCTTGAGATTCGACTCGCTTCGCCCGATGCGGAAGCAATTCTGATCTATGCCGACGGGCTGCCGCCGAACACTCAGGTTCCCTTCGAGTCCAATTCTGCCGGAGATGTGGGGCAAAACAATTTCACCGTCAATGCAAACGGTCACGCCGCAGCTGCGGATTTGCCCTACGTGGATGGAAAGGATAAAGGCATCGTAAAGGAAACGCTGACTACGAAGGAATGTTCAGCCTCAGTCGAAATCCCTTGGGGCAAAGGAAGTTACCACCCACTCTGATTTGTCGCACAGAATGCGCAGAGTATATGGCTGCGGGTGAAGAGGTGCTCCGCAGCAGCTTTCCTGTGAGGAAAGTTAAAAACGAAATTATCTCTCACGGTGCACACGTCCATCTTGAAAATCGGTACTATTGAAAAATTCAATTCCTTACCGCAAAAAACCATAGGCAATTTACAACGGCTCCATATAAGATGATCGAACGAAGCAAGTTTCCGATTTCCCCAATCTGAAACACAACCTTATGAAGGACAGCATCGCGGAGAGTTGGCGGGTTATTGAGCCCGAGGCTGAATCCGGGAGGTAAGAAATGTCCCTGTCGCGTCGTCACTTTGTACAAATAGCTTCACTCTCACTGCTAGCCGGAGCTGCGTTTCCCAAAGCCTTGGCGCAGGAGGCTGAGGACGAGAGATTCAGCCCTGAAAACATGGCCGCCTTCGAATGCATGACGCGGCAGAGCTTTGAGCCCTATCTCAGAGAGCGCTTTTCGATCAGCCTTGCCGGAAAGCCGCTGGGCAGATTGACACTGATCGAGGTCACGGAGATAAAGTCCAATTCGCAGTCGCCGCTGCGGCCTCTGACGGCCTTTGCATTGCGCTTTCAGGGCTCGGGCGGATTGCTGCCGCAGGAGACTTACACCTTGTCGCAGCCGGCGCTGGGCAGCTTTCCGCTGCTTCTGGTGCCGTGCGCCGCGGGAGCCGCCACGCCGACCTATACCGCCATCTTCACCCAATTTGCAACGGCGGGAAAACTTTAAATAGAAGCTTGATCTTCGTTTTTCGTTGAGCCGGCCAGAGCCTCCGCAAAGTGCATCGCCTTGCGGTGGCCAAGCTGCGCAATCTGCTCACGGCAACTGAAGCCGTCGGCGACGATGAGCGTCTCCGGGCTGGCGGCCGCGACTGCGGGCAGCAGGCCGTCGCCGGCAATCTTCTTCGAGAGTTCGAACTTATCCGCCTCGAATCCGAATGGCCCCGCCATGCCGCAACAGCCGGCCTGAATCTGCTCGACCGTCGCCCCGGCACTTCGGAGTAGAGCTATTTCGCTGGCCGCACCGCCGAAGATCGCTTTATGGTGGCAGTGCCCGTGGACGAGAATTCGCGCGCCGTGCAGCCGGTCTGCCGCAAACTCCGGAGCCTTGACGGCAAGGAAGTCGGCCAGCAGCCATACCTGACGGTTGAGTTGCTGCGCGCGCGGGTCGGCAGGAAAGAATTGGAGCAGTTCGTCCTTGAAGACGCTGGCGCAACTCGGTTCGAGAAAGATGAACGGCAGACCGGCTTCGATTTGCGGAGCCATGCGTTCCAGCACGCGCAGCAGATAATGGCGGGCAGTGTCGAGGAGGCCAAAGTCATAGAGCGGCCGTCCGCAGCAGATGTGTCCTTCAGGCGTCTGGACGCGGAAGCCGGCCTTGGTGAGAATGGCTTCGGCGGCGGATAGAGCTTGCGGGTGATAGTAGTTGTTCCAAGTGTCAGGCCACAAGAGTACCACCTGCGGTGGGGCCAGACGCTCGCTATTGGCTCGCATGAGGTTCGTTTGAGTCGCCGACCCATTATCCACCTGCGGTGGGGCCAATGCCGATGGAGGTTCATCGTTTCCCGCGCTTTCCGCAAAAGGACGCAGAAAGGATGGGGCACCCAGCTTTTGTGGTTGGGAAAGATTCGGATGATGGGGTTTTGTAGTTTCCCAGGTCTCAGAATCGAGACCTGGGCCACCCAGTTTTTGTTCGGTGCGAAGTGCGGCGCGAGTTTGCTGAAAGCTTTTAGCCGCCAGCCGAGGCAATTGGCGCTGCCGCGCTACGCCGGCTATGCGCTTGATGAGCGGGCTGGTCAAGGGGCCGGCGAGCAGGGCATTGGTCAGCGCCGGGCAGAGCGAACCCCAGTGCGCCAGCCGGTCGGCAAAGCCGAAGAGATAATGGCGCAGCGGATGCAAACGGCCCTTGTAACGCTGGGCGAGGAACTCGGCTTTATAGGTTGCCATATCCACCTGCACCGGGCACTCGGATTTGCAGGCCTTGCAACCAAGGCAGAGGTCGAGCGCCTCATGCACGGCGCGGCTTTGAAAGCCTTCGTCGCGCAGTGCGCCGGCCAGCATCTCCCACAGCAGACGCGCGCGGCCGCGGGTGGAGTGCTGCTCCTCGCCGGTGGCGCGATAGCTGGGGCACATCACGCCGCCTTCCGTCTTGCGGCAGGCGCCCACGCCCACGCAACGCTCCGTGGCGCGCTCCAGAGAGCCTTCATCGGAGGCAAAGACAAAATGCGTCTCCAGCGCGGCGTGGGTGTGGACCTGGCTTGAAGCAGAGGGAATGCCACGGAGCAGATTCTCCACCGGATCGTAAACCCGCACCGCATCGGCCAGCTTGCCGGGATTCATGCGGTTCTCCGGATCCCAGATCGCTTTGAACTCACGGAAGGCTTGAATCAGCTCAGGGCCGAACATTTTTGGCAGCAGCGCCGCGCGGGCCTGGCCGTCGCCGTGCTCACCGCTCAACGAGCCGCCGAAGCTGAGAACCAGGTCGGCGGCGCGCTCGATGAACTCGCGGAATTTTCGCAGACCCTCTTGAGAGCGAAAGTCGAAGTTGATGCGCAGATGGACGCAGCCCTGGCCGTAGTGGCCGTAAAGAGGGCTGCGGTAGCCGTACTGGCCCATCAGCGCGGTTAGTTGACGCAGATAATCGCCCAGCCTGGCTGGAGGCACACCCGCGTCTTCCCAGCCCTCCCAGCCCTCTGGCTCGCCGGGAACAAAGACTGTAGCGCCCAGCGACGACTCGCGCACATGCCAGACACGAGCCGCTTCTTCTGAGTTATAAACGCGGGCCGCCGGCGCATTCGACCAACTCCGCGCAGCATGGACCAGCGCATCGGCCTTGGCCTGCGCTTCCGCCGCCGACCATCCGCCAAACTCGACCAACAGAAAGCCGCCGCCTTCGGGCAGCAGCGCCACGTCTTCGACGGCGAGTTTCTTGCGGCGCATGAACTCGAGCAGCAGCCGGTCGAAGCCTTCCAATCCAATGGGCCCAAACTCCAGTACGCGCGGCACCGCGTCGGCGGCGAGGAATGCGTCGTCAAAGGCCAGGGCGGTGAGTACGCGGAAGGGCGGACTGGCGGTCAGATTCAGCGTGGCGGAGACGATCGTGGCGCAGGTGCCTTCTGAGCCTACCAGCGCGCGCGCCACGTTGAAGCCGTTCTCGTCGAGCAGTTCATCCAGGTTATAACCGGAGACGCGCCGGGGAATACGCGGGTACTTCTCGCGGATCAGGGCGGCATAACGGTCGCGCAGCCCGGCCAGCCCCGCGTAAATCTGGCCTACACGGCCGCCAGCGCGGATCAATGCGTCCAATTCGGCAGCGGTCGCACGACCCACCGTCATGCGCGTGCCGTCATACAAAAACAGATCCAGCCGCTCGACGTTATCCACTACTTTGCCGGCCAGCAGTCCATGCACGCCGCAACTGTTATTGCCGATCATGCCGCCCAGCGTGCAGCGCGAGTGCGTTGCCGGATCGGGCGCATAAGTCAGGTGATACCGCTCGGCAGCCTGGCGCAGGCGGTCTAGAACCAGCCCCGGCTGAACGGTTGCGAGGCGGGCAGCGGGATCAATCGCAGTGAGCGCGTTCATATATCGCGAGTAGTCGAAGACCACGGCAACATTGGCGCATTGGCCGGCCAGGCTGGTGCCAGCGCCGCGCGGCAGCACGGCGGCTCCGGTTGCGCGGCAGGAGGCCAGGGCAGCCTCTACGTCCGCGGCGTCGCGCGGCAGCACCACGCCCACTGGAAGCTGGCGATAATTCGACGAGTCGGCGGCGTAGAGCGCTCGCGAACCAAGATCGAAACGGATATCTCCTCGCACAGTTTTCTTGAGCAGCGCCTCCAACTCGCGATGCGCCGCAAAGCGCTCATGGTCCAGCGGCGGCTGGTTCATCAGTTCGGAGATGGATCGAATGCCCACGATGAAATGTTAGCGCGTTGCAGGCTTGCGTGTTTTATTGAGTGTGGGATTTGCCACAGAGACTTTCGTGCAATTGCCAGTGACTTTTGTGCGCGCGATTGTGACTGGGGTTTGATTGCGCGAACAGAAAGCCCTTTGGTTTATTGATTTTCTATTCTAGACTCGATGATTATCTCCCTTGTTTTGGAATGCAGTGCCTGTTGATTCTGGCAGAACTGCTACCACACGGGTTCATAAGGGAGGGCCGATTCATGAAGAAGTACTTATTCGCTTTATTTGCATACCCGGCCCTCCTACTTACCGCTCCGGCTGTTTTAGCGGATTCCTTCAACTTCAATTTCACCGGCGTTGGCAATACCATTTCGGTCACGGGAACCTTTGCAGCAACCGAGATTGGCTCGACCGGCGTTTATAACATTACCGGGATCGAGAACGGATCCTTTACCGATAAAAATGCCGGGCTCGATATCGTCAATGCCCTAATCGTTTTTACCCCCGACGGCAGCGGCAGCCCTACGATACTATCGACTGTGGATGGTTCCGGCCCCGGCTACACTTCGCCGGATGGGTCAGAGGTTTACGACAATCTGCTGTATTACCCTGGGACGCCTTACAATCTTGATAACTGGGGCGGCTTCCTCTTCACCGCCGATGGTTACGAAATCAACATCGCGCAGACTCTGGATGCCTACGGCGCCTGGGTATCGGTTCTGGGCAGCGCCAACGATTTTGTGGATGAGGGCGCAAGCATCAACGATGGCGAGCCACTGGACGGAAGCGTTCAGCAGACCCCGGAACCCGCTTCACTTCTCTTGTTCTCGACCGGACTGCTCGGCCTGGCTTTGGCGGTCTTACGCAAGGCGAGACTCTCCGTCTCAGTCTGCAAATTGTAGAGATTCATTCCCGCATTGAAGATGGGTTGTGAAAGGCGCGCCGGGCTACCACGCGGGTTCAGCGCGTCGGCCACTCTTCGACGACGACGCCCAGATCGCCGAGTTGCTGGATGACGGCCTCGACATTGCGGCGAACTTTGGGGCGGTCTTGCTTGCTGGCCAGAGGCGACTCGGCGACGGCGATTACGCGGCCATAACGCCATGCGCCGCTGGGCAATGCGATGAGGGCCTGGGCGAGGTCGGCGGGGTGAATCTGAAGCTCCTGGCGGCGGGCGGCCTCGGGGCGGAGCATGGTTCCCTGGCCCATGGTGCTGGGATTGGCGTCGGCCAAAGTGATGCGCAGAGTGAGCACGTCGGCGTCAACGGAGAGAAATGGATTGGCCCACGCGCCCGGCTCATGCACGTCCACATACATGCTTTTTGTGGGCAGCGGAACGGCATCGAGAGCGGCGCGCTGCTGGTCGCGGGTGGAGGCTTTGGCTTGAGCGGCTTCCTGCGCCTTCTTCTCGGCGGTAACGGCGGTCTGCGCCACGCCGACAACAGCTTGCTCTTCTTTGTGGCAGGCGACTGGGAAGAGCGCAAGCAAAAGGCCCGCGGCTGCCATACCCTTGAAACTTGAGTGCTGAATCACTCTATAAGAATAACAGGCCGCGCGGATTCAACCCCGCGTTTCGCCGAAGCCGGCAGATGAAGACAAAGAAGCAATCGTGGACCGGGAGGTCCGCGTTGCAGATGGCCTGGAGGCCAGCGCTACATTTTGATGCTTCATGGGCTGGCTTTGCCGGTGGACGACTGCCACGGAGGGCGTCTCCCGCAATCAGCTCCGGTATTGCTCGTCGGTGACCTGCTCCATCCAATCGACGGTTCTTCCGTCCAGCATTTCCTGGATGGCGATGTGCATCATGGCGGTGTGGGGCGTTGCGCCGTGCCAGTGCTTCTCGCCGGGCGGGAACCAGACCACGTCGCCGGGACGTAGCTCCTCGACCGGCCCGCCCTGGCGCTGCGCCCAACCCAAGCCCGCTGTGACGAGCAGCGTCTGACCCAGCGGATGCGTGTGCCATGCCGTCCGCGCGCCGGGCTCAAAGGTGACGCTGGCGCCTTGTACCAGCGCCGGATCGGGCGCCATAAACAGCGGGTCGATGCGCACCGTGCCGGTGAACCACTCGGCCGGCCCCTTGACGGATGCCTGCGAGCCTGCTCGTTTGATCTCCATGGTTTTTGCCCTCGATTCAAGGATAGTTGTTTGGCGCGCGGCCACTTTTTGGTCCATCTCTTGAAGTATGGCTCGATCTGCGCAGGAGTCAAAACATAGATTTCTTCCAATTCGATTCCGTCGTAAACGGCAAATATCCAATCCACCAGTCTGTATTTCTCGATAATGTGCGGATTCATATGGTGGTGGGTGGAAAAGCTTTGTGTGAGGTGAATGTTAACTGACTTCAATTCGTATTCACGACCGCTTTTGTCGCGAGCATCATTGCCCTCGCGTCCCGGTAAAATTGTCAGTCCAGTGCAGAGTAGGATTTGAAGTATCTTTCCGCCATTGTCCTGACAATATCGTCGATCCCGTGCGCCGAGGCTAGTTCCTGGAGACGACGTATACTGGGCCACAACTCGCGGAGTTTTGCATGATCTGGATGTGGCTTCATGCCCGCTCCCTTGATAACAGATCAACTACATCAACCCCTAGCACAATCGCAAGCCGCTCCATACTGTCAATAGAAATATTTCGCTCATTTCGCTCGACGCTCCCTATATAGTTCCGGTGCAGGCCCGCTCGCGCCGCGAGTTCCTCTTGTGAAAAACCGTGCGCCAAACGCGCCGATCTTAAATTGACAGCAAATCTCGCGCGGGCGGTATTCTGAGATTTCAAAGGTTTCATCATTTTCCATGCTCAACCATGGTAAGCTGAAATCTACAGCCTATAAGCTGTATTAGGTAACGATGTTGCTCCCTTCTATTCTTCGAATCCCGCCTACACGACGCAGATTGGCGCTGCATTTGTTGGCGACTCCCTCAAATTGCTTGCCGAAATGCCTGATGGCTCCATTAATCTTGTCGTTACCAGCCCGCCCTTTGCACTTCAGCGGCAAAAGGAATACGGCAATCTCGATGAGAGTGAATATGTGGATTGGTTGATGGAATTTGGGCGTTCGGTACATAGTAAGCTGCGTGAGGATGGAAGTTTTGTCCTCGACCTAGGAGGGGCATATCGAAAGGGCGTTCCGGTTCGCAGCCTCTATCAGTTCCGAGTCCTTTTGCGATTCTGTGACGAACTCGGTTTCCACCTGGCCCAGGAGTTCTTTTGGCATAATCCATCCAAGCTGCCCAGCCCCATCGAGTGGGTGAACAAGCGGAAATTGCGGGCCAAGGATACGGTTAACACGCTTTGGTGGTTTTCGCGCCCGGAATGGCCAAAAGCAAATGTTTCGAACGTTTTGGCCGAATACAGCTCGCGCATGAAAAAGCTCTTGGAAGACCCGGCGGCCTTCTACACTCCAAAGCGGCGGCCTTCTGGTCACGAAATAGGTCTTGCATTCGCAACCGATAACGGGGGTGCCATCCCTTCAAACCTGTTGCAGATCCCGAACTCTGAGAGTAATGGTGTTTATCTCGGTGCTTGCAAGGAAATCGGCATCAAAGGACATCCGGCGCGCTTTCCTTCCAAGCTTCCCTAATTTTTTATTCGTTTGCTGACTGATCCAGGCGACTTGGTTGTTGACATCTTTGCCGGTTCAAATACTACGGGCATGGTCGCGGAGGCCGAGGGGCGTCGTTGGCTCGCCTTTGAATTGAACCGCGAGTATGTTGCCGCCTCTGCGCTCAGGTTTGTGCCGAAAGGGTTGCCAGTCCCGGGGATGAGAGATATTTACGAACGCGTTCTTCGAAATGAGCCGATCTGCATGGACGAAGAGATCGGGTTTCAACGGCAGTTGCTGGCTGGGTAAATGAGCTTGCTGAAGTGGAAGAACAGGCTCCGGAAAAAGGGCTATTCGGGTGGTGCAATCGCGATTGAGCGTAGCAGGGGCTAAA
>CAZDYU010000113.1:0-13810 GCA_964509755.1 uncultured Occallatibacter sp.
TTACAATGCCATTGGGAATTGCCTCCTGAAGAGTTTTTCCGCAGCCTGTAAAGCCCAACGTTGATATGATTAGCTTTATCGGCCCGACTGAAGTCGTGCCCTGGTTACAATGCCATTGGGAATTGCCTCCTGAAGAGTTTTTCCGCAGCCTGTAAAGCCGGCGCTGATTCTGTTGGCTTTATGCGGGGGTTAAAACCCCCGTCTCCCTCCGGATTGAGTTTTTTTGCGGCCTGTGAAGCCCGTACCGTTCCTATTCACCTCTACCCACACCCGCGCTCTTGCTCTACACTGTTAGGCATTATGCGCCGCTCCCCCTGCCTCGCTGCCGCCTTCGCTCTGGTTGTCTTCGCCCTCACCTTCCAACTACCGGCCCGCGCTCAAGCGCTTGCGCCGGAGGCCCGCGCCGCCCGCGCTTATCAGGCCGCGATTCATGACGGACCGCTGGCCTTGCGCGCCTTTCTCGATCAGTTCCCCAAGGGCGCCGATCTGCACATTCACCTCTCCGGCGCAATTTATGCCGAGACGTTTCTGCGCGACGCCGGCGAAGACAAGCTGTGCATCGATCCTGCCGGCCTCAAGTTTGCCCGCGACGACAAGGGCAATCCCATCAAAGAGCCTTGCGCGCCGCCGCTGACGCCGGCCTCGGAGGTCGCCTCCAATCAAGCTCTCTATGACCGCCTGGTCAATGCGTTCTCAATGCGCAGCTTTGTGCCCACCCCTGGTTTCAGCGGCCACGACCAGTTTTTTGCCACCTTTGGCCGCTACGGCGGGCTCGACAAGAAGCATATCGGCGAGTGGGTGGACGAGGTGGCCAACCGCGCCGCCATGCAGAATCAGCAATACGTCGAGCTGATGGAGACGCCGGTCTTCACCCACGCCGTGTACATTGCCGCGCAGAACCCGCTGAAGCCCGATCCCACAGCGCAGGACTTTGCCGCGTATCGCGATACGCTTTTTGCCGTCGGACTGCGCGACGAAATCTTTGTTGACCGCGAGGATGTGCGCGCCGCCGAGGCGCTGCGACGCGAGATTGAGCACTGCGGCACGCCCCTGGCCGCGCCCGCCTGTCAGGTCGAGGTCCGCTACATTTATCAGATATTGCGCGGCAACTCGCCCGAGCAGGTCTTTGCGCAGACGCTGCTTGCCTTTGAAACCATCTCGCAGACCATGGCCGCGAACGAGCCCGGCTTTGTCGGCCTCAACTTCGTAATGCCGGAGGACGGCTACCTCTCCATGCGCGACTACACGCTGCAGATGAAGATGCTGGACTACCTGCACTCGGTTTATCCCAAGGTGCATATCAGCCTCCATGCCGGTGAACTGGCCCCTGGCCTGGCGCCGCCCGAGGGCCTGCGCTTCCACATCCGCCAGGCCGTCGAACTGGGCCACGCCGAGCGCATCGGCCACGGTGTTGACATTGCGGAAGAAGACGACGCTGCAGGCCTGCTCAAAGAGATGGCGGCAAAACATGTGATGGTCGAGATCAATCTCAGCTCAAACGAGGGTATTCTGGGCGTCAAAGGCGCAGAGCATCCCTTCCCGCTCTACCGCTCGGCGCACGTTCCGGTCGCGCTCTCGACCGATGATGAGGGAGTAAGCCGCATTGAGATCACTGGCGAATACCTGCGCGCCGCGCTCGACTACCACCTCAGCTACGGCGACCTGAAGCAGTTAGCCCGCACCGGCATGGAGCACAGCTTTCTGCCCGGCGACAGCCTGTGGGCCGCGCCCGACGCCTACAGCAACCCTGCCACTGCATGCAAGGCGCAACCGCTCGGGGCAGACAAGCCCACCGCTAGCTGCAAGGCATTTCTGGACGGCAGCCAAAAAGCCGCCGCTCAATGGGAGCTTGAGCGGCGCTTCAGAGTATTCGAGGCGAAGTTTTGATGAGCCTTTCCCCGATGCAGGAAGAGGCCGCGAAAAGATTCGGAGTCCGCTGGGGATAGAAAACCATCCATTGCAGCGGAGAGAGTTTTTCTCTCTCAGAAGAGCCGCACTGGCCAGGTTGGGATTGGCTTCGGAGTGATTGATTCGCAATTTGTTTACCTCAAGTCGTTCAACTTAAGACGTTCACCTCAAATCTAGGAGAACTGCATGAAGATTGTCGCAATGATTGCCCGCTACCTGCTGGGACTTATGTTTCTGGTCTTCGGTTCCAATGTGTTTCTGAATTTCATTCCCATGGGGCAGATGCCGGCAGGGCTAGCCGGGCAGTTCATGACCGCTCTGTTTGCCGCGCACTATTTTTACGTGGTGGGCGCGATTATGGTAGTTTCCGGGATTCTATTTTTAGTAAACCGCTTTGTGGGGCTGGGGCTGACGCTGCTGGCTCCCGTGCTTTTCAACATTCTTTTGTTTCACCTTCTGATGAACCCGAGCGGCATTGGGACGGGTGCTTTTGCAACGATTCTCTGGCTGCTGGTTGCCTGGGAGCATCGGATTGTGTTTGCAAGACTGTTTGCGGCGCGGCTTGAAGAATGAAGTTGTAAAACTGCCCGGATGAAGATGCGGGGCTGCTGGCTACAATCGAAGATGTGATCCAGTATCTCTATCTCGGGCGCGTGGAGTACGAGGAAGCGCTTTGCCTCCAAGCCGAGATTGCAGCGCTCGTCGCCGAGGGCCGCGCAGAGAATGTGCTGCTGCTGCTGGAGCATCCCGCGGTGCTTACGCTGGGCCGCAACGCCGACCGCACAAACATTCTTGCCTCAGATGAGCTGTTGGCCAGCCGCGGCGTTACCGTGCATGAGATCAACCGCGGCGGCGACGTGACTTATCACGGGCCGGGGCAATTGGTCGGCTATCCGATCTTCGACCTGCGTACCCTGAGAGCCCCCAGCGGCGGCCGCATGGGGCCGGTGGATTTTGTGCGCGGGATGGAAGAGGCGCTGGTTCGCCTCTGCGGCGGCTTTGGCGTGCGCGCCGGGCGTATCCCCGGCCTCACCGGCGTCTGGTGCGGAGGCGCCGCGGACGGCAGCCTTTTGGTTGAGAGCGGCGGGCAGGAAAGAAAAATAGCCGCCATCGGAATTCATGTGGCGCGCGGCATCACCTCGCACGGCTTCGCCTTCAACCTCACCACGAACCTGCGCGATTTTGAATGGATTGTCCCCTGCGGCATTGCCGATCACGCCGTCACCAGCCTGGAAAAAGAGATCCCCGGCGCAGCCTTGCCGCCAACCCTGGAAGCTCTTGCTCACCAGGCGGCCCGGTACTTCGGCCAAGTCTTCGATCAGCAGGTCTTGGCAGTCGAAGACCTCGCCGCGCTTCGCGCCCAGGCGGCGGCTGTTCCCGTTTCCGAGCCGCGGTTTCCAGCAGAAGACACGCCGCTCCAGACTCCGCCGGAGGTCGAGCGCCTGCTCGGCTGCGCGGATCTTCAAGACCGCCCGGTCCGCGCTTGAGTCAGTCACTTCCCGCTCCTGCAAGTGCAACAATTTATAATCCGGCATGAAGACGGCGCATGCCGAGCCTTCCCTGATCTTGCCGAAATTCCGCCCTGCAAGCAGGGCCACCCGTACCGCGGAGAACCACCATGCCGACAGACGTCATCATGCCCCAGATGGGCGAGTCGATCTTTGAGGGCACCATCACCAAATGGCTCAAGAAGGTCGGCGACCGCGTCGAAAAAGACGAGCCACTCTTCGAGATCTCCACCGACAAGGTGGATGCGGAGATTCCGTCGCCCGTGGCCGGCGTGCTGACGGAGATCAAGGTTGCGCAAGGCGTCACCGTCGAGGTCAATACGGTGGTCGCGGTGATCGACGGCGCGGCCTCTGTTGCGGTGGAAGCGCAGACCGCGGAAAAACTCGGAGATTCGGATGAAATTGGCAGAGAGTGTCCCTCCGCGGCTAAAGCCGGTGCTGATTCTGTTGGCCTTATACGGGGGTTAAACCCCCCGCCTCTCACCGAATCGAGTTTTCCCGCAGCCTGTTTAGCCGCGGAGGAGATTTCTTCCGCGCAAATATCTACTGACAAAGCTGCCAGGCACCCGCGCTCCTCGCCTCTGGTTCGCCGCATCGCCAAAGAGAATAATCTCGATATTCGCCCGATCTCCGGCACCGGCTCGCAAGGCCGCATTACCAAGGAAGACATTCTGCGCTACCTGGCCGATCTTGGTTCCGGCAGCGCGGCCCCGCAGGCGCCGTTGGCCCCACCGGCGGCTCCGCAGCCTTTGACCAAGATGCGCGCCATCATCGCCCAGCGCATGATGGAGAGCAAGCAGATCAGCGCCCACGCGCACACCGTTTACAAGGTGGACATGACGCGCGTCGTCCGCCTGCGCCAGCGCGAAAAGACCCGCTTTGAGCAGCAGCACGGCGTCAAGCTCACCTACATGCCGTTTATCGCCGCCGCCGCCGCCCAGGCGCTGCGCAATTTCCCCATCCTCAACGCCTCGCTCAAAGACGGCTTTATCCACTATCACCCCAACATCAACCTGGGCATCGCCGTCTCTCTGGAGTGGGGGCTGATTGTGCCCGTGGTGCGGCATGCCGAGACGCAGAGCTTCCTGAGCCTGGCCCGCTCCATTGCCGATCTTGCCGCCCGCGCCCGCTCAAAAAAACTGCTGCCGGACGAGGTCCAGGGCGGCACCTTCACGCTCACCAACTCCGGCGTCTACGGCGGCGAGTTCGGCACGCCCATCATCAATCAGCCCGAGTCGGCGATTCTGGCCATCGGCGGCCTGCGCAAGGAGCCGGTCGTCGTCACCGACGAGGATGGCAACGACTCGATAGCGATTCGGTCGGTGCAGTATTTTTGCCTGGGCTTCGACCACCGCCTGATCGACGGCGCAGACTCAGGCAAGTTCATGGTGGAGTTCAAGAGGACGCTGGAGGAGTGGGACGAGGAGATCGGGTAGGCCGCTATAAGAGATTGCGAAACTCGTCCAGGTTCAGCCCAGCATCACGCACAATGCCGCCCATTGTGAACGCATTTACAGGATTGTGGCGCGGAATCGTCAGGATTCGGGTACCGTCCGTCATGACAATGTGCGCGCCTTGGCGCAGAACGCGGAAACCTGCTTTTTCCAGTGCGGCTACGGCCCTCAGATGATTGACTCCTGGGAGCTTGGACATTGCATCTTCCTTTGCTTCTGGGATAGGACATTCTAGAGAGTGATTATGCGGCTGAAGAGGCGCGACCAGAGCTCACATGCGCATGCGCGCAGCATCTCAGGTACGCGCAGCAAAACGGCTTCGCGCAGCATTAGCCGCGCTATTCAACGACTGCGGAAAACATGTCCTGTAAACTCATCTTTAATCAATCTGAACTTAGGCAACCGCAACCTCGACAACGCGGCTTTCCTCGTCACGCGCCAATTCCTCAGCCGCCTCAACATATTCGCGGATAGCAACTTGGATGTTGGCCAGAGCCTCCTCTTCGGTAGCTCCCTGCGACCAGCAGCCGGGCAGACCGGGGCAGGAGACGCTGTAACCCTCATCCGATTTGCGAAGAACGACGCGATAGCTCGCCATGAAAGTTATCCTACACCCATTCTCAATGCCGGAACCGCCCTACACAATCCATCCCCCACCGACCACCTCGTCGCCGTCATAAAATACCGCCGACTGGCCGGGTGTGACGGCGCGCTGCGGCTCGTCGAAGGTCGCCAATACCTCCTCCGTCCCGGAAGTGCCATCACTTGAAGGCTCCAGCGTAGCCCAGGCCGGCTCGTGCCGGTGGCGAATCTTGATCCGCACCCGCATTGGCGAGGTCAGCGCGGAAATCGAAATCCAATTCAGCCCGCGCGCTCGCAGGGTCCGCGTCGCCAGTTCTTCGTCCGCGCCCACGGTGACGCGATGACTCACCGGGTCGATATTAAGCACGTAAAGCGGCGTGGGCGAGCTGACGCCCAGCCCCTTGCGCTGACCCACGGTGAAGTTAGAAATCCCGTCATGCTGGCCCAACACAGCGCCGTCCGAGGCTACCAACTCGCCGGAAGTCTCCGGCATCCGCTGGCCTTGTTCCTCAAGATACGCCGTCAAAAACTGCTTGTAGTCGCCGCCGGGGATGAAGCAGATCTCTTGCGAGTCGGGCTTCTCAGCCAGCGCCAGGCCCCGCTGCCGCGCCACTTCGCGCACCTCCGGCTTGGTCAGCCGGCCCAGCGGAAAGAGCGTGTGCGCAAGCTGCTCCTGCGTTAGCCCGAAGAGAAAGTAAGTCTGATCCTTGGCCTTGTCGGCGGGCCGCTTGAGAATCCAGCGGCCGCGTGTTGCATCATACTCGTTCACCGCGTAATGGCCCGTGGCAATGCGCTCGGCCCCAATCGACCGCGCCGTCTGCAGCAACTGATCGAACTTGAGATGGTTGTTGCAGAGCGAACAGGGAATCGGCGTACGCCCGGCGAGGTACTCGGCCACAAAGGGCCGCACAACAGACTCTTCAAAGCGCTCCTGCTGGTTGACCACGTAATAAGGAATGCCCAGGTGCTCAGCCACGCGGCGCGCGTCGTAGACGTCATCCAAGGAGCAGCATCGCCCCGCTTTGGGCGCATCGGGAATGCCGTTCTTGCCGGCGAGCCGCGTCTGGTCCCAGAGCTGAAGCGTCAGCCCAACGACAGCGTCGTCCCCTTGCGCCAGCATCGCCGCAACCGTCGAGGAGTCTACCCCCCCGGACATGGCTACGGCGATGGTCGTTTGCTGCGTCATCAATATCTCCGCATCTCCGCGCGGGCACGGCGGCCGTCTTTGCGCTTCCCATTGGATGCAATACCGGGGCGGGCTGGTTCAAGCAAGCGGGAAAAGGAACTCCGATTTGGAGGGCATGGTGGCGAGCCGGGCGCGGCGGCGGGGCGTTTGAGCGGGCAAACTCGGATCGGGCGAGGCTAGCAGCGCGGCAATCTCGCGCAACTCGGCGCGCGCCCAGGCAATCGTCTCAGCCACGGCATCCGGCGTCGCGTTGGGTTGCGCGGCCGGCATTTCCAGGCAGCCCTGCGGATCGCGCTGCGGAATTTCGACCGGCGCGGGCTGCGCGCTCACGCGGCGGCCGGCCTGCTCCAGCAACTGCCGCGCACCGGCCAGCGTATAGCCCTCGGTATGCACCAGTTGCTTGATCTTGACGGCCAGTTCAACGTCGCGGCGTCGATAAAGCCGCTGGCCGGTGCCGCTTTTGTTGGGCTTGAGTTGGGGAAACTGCGTCTCCCAAAAGCGCAGAACATAGGTCTCCACGCCGCAGATCCGCGCCACATCGCCAATCTTGAAGTAGAGGCGGTCGGGGATCACCGGCGCGTCAAGCTCACGCATTGGGGACAACTGCACGGCCATAATCATTGCCAGCAGGAGTTCGCAATCTCTCTATTTCCTGCTCTAGGGGAATTATAGGCCACATTTTGCACCATTTGTGAAGCAAATTATGCGGCATAACCCTGTTTTTTGCCGGGGAAAGATCTCTCTTCCCCCGATCCCCTACTGTTTTTTCAGCACCGCCGCGTTCTTTTCATCAGACAAAATAGCCGACTCCAGTTTGCGGAAATCCGCGGCCCTGGCCGCCGGAATCTCAACCTGCCGGACCACGTACTCCCGCTCGTAGTGCAGCAGATTGCCCTTGGCCGAGACGGAAGAATGATAGCTGGCAAAGTCCAGATCGATGCTGACCGGGTCCGGCGTTTCATCCACAACATACCCGGCGGGAATTGCAATGTCGAAGCTGTCGCGCCAGCGGCCCGTGGCGTAAAAGTCGATGGGGTAGATGCGCGGCTTGTCGTCAAAGGGATGGGCAAAGCTGCCCAAAACGCGCGTCCGCACCAGCAGCAGCGGCCCGGCCTGATGCGAGTATTGGCGCGCCGTCACTTTGTAATGGAGTTCAAATGGTTTGTCCAGCGCCGAAGGTTCAACGAATTTGAATGAATCCAGCGTAACGCCGGGAAGCGTCTCGGCGATAGTCTTCTCCCAGTATTCGCGCCGTTCTTTTTCGTCGGTGTACTTGAGAAAGCTGCGCAAATCCGCGCCGATGGGACCAATGTGCGAGCTATCTACCGAGCCGGTCAAAGTGCCATCCGCCGCAAGCGTGAAGCTGCCCTTGCGCTCTGAGCCATTGGCATCAGGATCAAGCACCGGCAGCGCCAGAACCTGACTTGCCGCGCCCGCCGCCAAATTGCCGTAGCCGCCTTGCTCCTCAGATGGCAAATTGCCCACCGGCGTATGCTCATCCGTAGGGTCAAAGATCAGGTAGCGCTTGCCGTCATTGGCTTTGACAATGGCCTTGAGGCGCGGGTCCTGCACATTGGCGGGAACCTCTATGGCGGTAATCATGTGGTTGCCAACCAGAGAGGGCGCATCGGGGTCCACTACGCCACGGTTGGAGTCGACAGGCACATAAAAGGCATGGATGCCGGCCACCTGCAACATGGAAATCAGCAGCGTCGTCTTGTCCTTGCAGTCGCCGTAGCGATTGCGAAAGATGTCAGAGGCATGATTGGCCTGCAAGCCCCCAATGCCGCGAAAAACAATAAAGTAGCGAATGTTTTTCTGGATGTACTCGGTAATGCGGCTGAGTTTTGTGTAGAAGTCCGGCGCGCCTGCGATGAGGCTCTGCGTCTGCGCGGTAATCTCCGGCGAGGGATCAGGCCGGTTGGCTTCGAGATCGGTTGTCCACTGCCCAATGGCGCGCCACTGATTGTCTGTTCCTTCCACGGCCGCGTTGCCCCACTGCACAGACATGCGCGCCGCCAGCGCCTCCCAGGCCGGATGCGATTTTACATCCCGCAGATCCAGCGCGGGCATATCCTTCACCTCCCAGCGCCAGTGATTCGGAACCACCTCGACCGGCTTCACAGGAGCGTACTTGTGCCATGCCACCGAGTAACTGCGGCCGGCCGGAAGATCCACCTCAAGCGCCTCAAAGACGATAGGAATGCCGCTCTGAATCTGCCAGACCGTCTCATGAAGATAGGGCTCAAGCAACTCCTCGGTCTCGCAAATAATGGTTGCGCCCACATCGGCGGCGGGAGGATGCACGATGCGGTTTTTGCGGGTCGAGAGCATGATCGGAATTCCCAGGTCTCCAACGTCGGCAAAGTCCGTATCCTGGGCCTGATACTGCTTGCCGTCTGTGGCAATCGTCCACTCGCGGAAGTAGTTGATCTTCTCGTCCACATCAAACGAGACGCGGCACCCGGCATCGTTGCGGCCTTGTGGTTTGAGAATGCGAATCGCCTCCCGCTCGCGCTCGACGGCGCGGCCCTGCGCGTCGATGGTCTCAACGTATTCGTCAAAGAGAATCACCGCTGCCGCATCCTTCACATAAGCCGGTGTCGCAGTCTTGGCGGCCTCAAGCCCCCAGTCGGGGATCGGCTTGTCCCGGCCAAACAAGCCGGCGGAGCACGGGCTGGCAACAAACAGCAGAACGGCCAGGCAGGCCGAGAATTTCAATGAGAGCGAACGATGCATTGTCAGTTTCCCTTCGCAGCCGGAGCATGAGTAAGCACCAGTTGCTGCTGATCGGCTGTGGCTACCTTCAAATAAAAATCATGCAGGCTGGGATAATCCTTGGGATCGAGAAGCGTGAAGTTATAAGCCAGCGCGCGCTGCACGGTGACCGCACCGTTCTCCGCGCTTGAGTGAATTTTCAGTACCGCGTAATTGGGCCAGGAGGCGCTGGCATCCTGCGGCAGGCTCCCGACGTTGAATCCCGGCGGCAGATGATAGGTCACATCGTCCTGCTCATACTCCGGGTATTGAACATCGATAGGGACCGTGCGCTTGTCCAGCGCCACAAATGGATGCTTGCCTTGCGACTCGAAAAACAGGCCCGGCAGAAAGAAATGCTTCCCTGTCGCCGAGCCGATACTGCCGCTGATATTCACAATGCCGATGAGATTTGTATTTTCGTCGTCAAGGCCTAGAAAATGGTCGAAGTCCGCCGTAACGCCATCGGGCAGAGAGTCGCGCATCGACTCATTGAATTGCTTCTTGACTTCTTCCACGTCATTTTCAAGCGCCAGTTGCCGCCAATAAAGCGCTCTCGGGCCAGACATCACATAGCGCGCGTTTCCCTTCACGTTGCCCGCCTCGTCGATCTCTAGATCGGCGATACGCTGCGTCTTGGAATCCGTGTACGCGATTCCGGGAGTGCTTGTAAAAATGGCGATCTTGTCCTGAAACAAAAAACCTGAGGCGAAGTTATGTTTCCAATGCAAGAATCCGAAGGGGCACATCTTCTGGCCGGGATCCAGGTAAACATTTTTGCCACCCAATTCGATGGCTACAATATCATCGTCGAATTGGCCGTCTGAAAGGTAGTTGATATCGAAGATGGCCCGGTTGCGATTGACGACATAAGCAGGCGAGGCCTTGAGGCCGGCGGCGGTGGCCAAGGATGCATAGAGAAGCGCAATTTCGTCGGATGAGCCGCTCTGCTGCTTCCACACATCCTCGGCTTTGGCAATCTCCTTGAGCTTCTCTTTCTTGCGCTCGGCCTCGGATTTTACCCGGCTGAAGTCGGTGTTATCCAACTTCTGAACGGCAGCATAGATCTTTCTTGCCTTTTGTTCGTCGCTATCTCCCGGCGCAACAATTTCGGCTGCGGCCTTCTTGATCGTGCCAGTTGGCTTGATAAAATTCTCGATCCAGATGGCCCAGTTTTTGCGTTTGTTGACCCAGAACTCCGTGCCCGATTCTACTCCGGTGGCCGCAAAAAAATTCACGCGCCAGCGGAGGGTGTTCAGCGGGGGCATCCAATCTTCGTTGGGTTCGGCCGGAATATCGTTGATGTCGAGATTAAAACGATCTCCTCCAACCTTGACCACCTTGGCATCTGAGGAAAGATGCGTTGTCCACATCAGATCCTGGTAACTGCCGCGGCGAAATGAATAATGTGCTTTGTGGACGAAATACTCTCTCTGCACATACCAATCCGGAAGATAAGTCCACTCCGCGTCGCGTCGCAGTGTCACCCGGAACTCCAGAATGCTGCCCACATCCACATCCGGCAGCGTGAAGACAATCGAATTCTTCTGGTAGCCTTTGGTCTTGACGTCCATCAGATCGGAGGGCTTGTCTTTCAACAGAGTCACGCTACCATCGGCATGAATAGTGCGGCCTTCAATGGCTCCGATCTTATCCACGTCGCGCTCGTACGGAATGTTGACCGTCGCCAATTCCTTGCCTTTTTCCGTAAGCACTTTAATGCGCTCGTAAATGCTGGAGATATGAGCCTGTGCATCGGCGGTCTCTTCATAGTAAAGATAGACCGCGGCCGCGCCCGGCGCTTTGGGGTCGGAGGTCATCTTAAGCTCTTCGTCGGTCGGCTGCTGAAATTGCGCGCGCAGCAAACCCGGCGATGCAAGGGCCAGAATTAGTAGCGCTGCATAACTCCACGAATAAGACGGAGTGAGAACACGAGGCGCGAAAGTCATCAGTTTCCTTTCGCTGCGTCAGACGCGGTCAGAACCAGTTGCTGCTGATCGGCGGCGGCAATCTTCTGGTAGAAGCCGCGCAGATCCTGGTATTGGTCCTTCATCACAAAAGTAAACGCGCGGGCAAATTTACGATTCACCGTGATCTGGTTATGCGCCGGAATTGTTCCGATGCTGAAATTCGCTTTGCCCGCCCACGGAATCTGCGCATCCTGCGGCGCGCCTTCCACCATCAACGAATCGGGAAAATGATAGACCACATTGTCGTTGACCACTTCGCTATAGTGCATATCCACGGGCTCTTGCCGATTCTCCTCATCCACAAACGGACGCCGGTTGCGCGTATCGAAGAAGACGCCCGGCAGCAGAACACGCTTGCCTGTCGCCGTGCCCAGCGTTCCCTTCACATTGATAATTTCCACGAGGTTTGCATCGGGATTGTCTAGATTCGCAAAGTGGTCGATATGCGCCTCCACGCCCGCCGGAACGATGGTCTCCAGCCAACTATCGAACTCCCTTTTTACTTCGCTCTCATCGTTTCTGAGTGCAATCTGCCGCCACTTCAGCGCCTCCTGCCCGATCATGGCAAAGCGCAGCGTCCCCTGCACGCCGCCCTGGCTGTCCAGCGTAAGATCGCCGCGCCGCGTCGTGTTGTTGTCCGTATAATTCTGCGGCGGAGTGTTATCCGTAGCAGCTCCATTGCTGCCCTGTATAAATCCGCTGGCATTGGAGTGCCTCCAGTTCAGCAGTTCGAAGGGACACATCTTCTCGCCTGGATCGAGCCGGATCTGCTCGCCATCGAGATTCAAAACGATGATTGTATCTCCGAGTTGATCGAAGTTCAGATAGCCGCGATCGAAGATGCCCCACTGGCGATTCACAACCCGCATCGCCTTGGCGGTAAGTCCGGCGGCGCGCAGCATCGACAGATACAGAATCGCAATATCCTCGCTCGATCCAGATTTCTGCATCCATGTGCTTTCGGCCGATTTGCTCTCGCTCACGTGGTACTGCCGCAATTCGGCCGCGCTCTTCTGGCGCGAGTAGTCCGTATTGTCGAGCGCCTGCACGGCATTGTAGAGCTTCTTTGCCTTGTCCAGATCGCTGTCGCCCGGAGCCGTGTTGCCAGTCACCGCATCGTGAATTCCTGGCGTAGCCTCCGCAAGCCGGTCCACTTCGCTGGTCCAATGCTTGATCTTCGACGGCCAGAAATCGTTGATGCTTCCCTCAGCCGTCAGATAGAAAAGAACCTTAATGCGGAAATTCTGCACTGGCGGCATCCAATCCTCATTCGGCATTGGAGGAATATCGTTCACATCCAGCGAGAAATAGCCCCTGGCATTTCTCTTCACGGTAACTCCGGGGGGAAGAACCTGCCACATGACGAGGGTGTTGATTGGCTTGCCGTTTTCATTGAAGAAATAATTTCCGAGACCGTGCAGGAATTCTTTCGAGGGAACGTATTCGTAGTGTGCACTGTGGACGTAGTATTGCCTCTGGATCTCCCAGAAGGGAGCATGAGTTACAAAGTCGTCGAAGCGAATTTTGTAGGAATACTCAAGAATGCTGCCCACCTCGACACTGGGAAGAGTGAAAACTTTGCGGTTGAGCTGGAGTTCTCCGTTAATGCCTTCCTTCTTGGAATTGAATAAATCCGCCGGACTGGCGGTCATCGGAATCACGGTTCCATCCGGGTGAATGGTGCGGCCTTTCAGTTCGTCTATGCTGGTGGCTTGCGTGCCGTAAATGCCGGGTGTGGCGATTATCCGAGTATCACTTTTCACATAGGGCAGATCCACCGTGGCCAGTTCCTTGCCCTTCTCCTGCAGTACCTTGATGCGCATGTAAACGCTGCGGTAATGCAGATCGTCGTTCGTGGTTTCCTCTTCGTTGAGATAGACCGCGGCCTCGCCCGGAGCCTTGGGGTCGGAGGTCATCTTCAGCTCTTCGTCGGTCGGCTGCTTGAATTGGGCGCGGATAAAAGCGGGCGAGAGAAGAATGGAAATCAGAAGCAGATTGTGCGCAATACCGGAGATTCGCATGGTTCTTCCTTTGCTTGAAGAAGATTTAGAGCCTGCCGTTAGGCGGTGGAATTGGTTGCAGCCATTCTACATCCAAGGGAAAGATGAGTCGAGGAAGGGTTTTACGGAAACGGGCCGATTTGAAGGGACGGGTTTTACAGGCTGCGGAAAAAGGGCCGAATTTGTATTGAAAGCCCCTAAAGGCATTTCTCCGTGGCTAAAGAGGCTGCGGAAAAGGGCCAGTTTAACGACAGAAATGGCTGATAATTCCCTCGGTGGCTAAAGCCGGGTTGATAAAGCAGTGGTCATGTACGGGCTAAACAGGCTGCGGAAAAAGGGCTGTTCGGGGGGTGCAATCGCGATTGAGCGTAGCAGGGGCTAAAGCCCAACGTTGATATGATTGGCTTTATCGGCCCGACTAAGTACTTATCCGTAAATAACAACC
>CAZDYU010000114.1:0-13800 GCA_964509755.1 uncultured Occallatibacter sp.
TTCATAACTTCGTCTTCGGCTGGGCCATGGAGTGGGTCTTCTTCCTCGTCGAACTCACCACCATCGCCGTCTATTACTCGACATGGGGCCGCATCGACCAGAAGCTGCACCTCACCGTTGGCTGGGTTTATGCCATTGCATCGGCCTTCACGCTCATCATCATCAACGGCATTCTCACCTTCATGCTCACCCCCGGCGACACATGGATCGCCGTCGCGGGCACCGGCCAGGAGGCCAGCAAATTCTGGTACGCCTTCTTCAATCCCACTTACTGGCCCAGCCTCTTCCTGCGCTCCTGCGTCTGCTGCGCCCTGGCCGGCATCTGGGCGCTCATCACCGCCAGCCGCATCGACGGCGACAAGCAGCCCGAACTCAAAACCAGCATGGTCAAGTGGAGCGTCCGCTGGCTGGTGCCATCTTTTGTCGCCACGCCTTTCATCCTCGTCTGGTATCTCTGGATGGTTCCCGCATCCCAGCAGGCCTTGCTTTCGCTGGGCATTGACACCATCGGCTCCGGCACATTTTCCATCATCACCCGCATCGCGCTGCTGATCGTCGTCACTTCAGCCACCATCGTCGGCGTCGCGTATTTCCTCGCTTACCGCAATCCCATCGACTTCAATCTCTCCCACGCCGTCGCCATTCTGCTGCTGGCCTTGATCGCCACCGGAGCCGGGGAATACTCCCGCGAGATGCTGCGCAAGCCCTTCGTCATCGGCCGCTGGATGTACTCCAACGGCGTCCGCGTCCCCTATGTAGCGCGCATCAACCAGGAAGGTTATCTGGCGCATTCGAATTGGATTTGGGGCCAAGGCCAACCCATATTGTTCGGTTACATCACGGAGCCCGGCGCACCGATGCCCTCGATTTTGAATATGCCCAAATTGAGCTACTCCCGCGGCGAAGCCATCTTCCGCGGCGAGTGCGGCTCCTGCCACACGCTCTCCGGCTATCGCCCGCTGAAGACCCTGCTCGCCGGACGCGACCGCGCCAACATTGGCAACTTCATCGCCATGCTCCACGACCACAAGCCCGACTCGCCCTACACCCGCTACATGCCGCCGATGGTCGGCACTAAACAAGACATCGACGACTTGGCCGGCTACCTCAACGCCCAGGTCAACCCGCCGCAGAAGCCCGTTCAAACAGCGCAGAAGTAGCTTCCCCTTCCACATCAACAGTCGTTGTGTGCCCCATCCATTCCGTGTTCTTTGCGGAATGGGTGGGATACCTCCACTCTATTTTCGGGCCGGATCAATCGGGTGGGAAGCCACATACCTGAACCACCCTCTCCAAATCATGCGATCCTGAATAAACCATGAAGATCATCCTCGGCATCCTCGCAGTTCTCGTCGTCGCCGCCTCCTTCTTCGCCGACTACAAATGGCGTCAATGGATGGCCGCGCGCCGCCGCGACCGCCAGTAAACCGCGCCTTCCCCGATTTTTTCCCGGTACAATTAGCAAGAGGGAGCCGTCCAACCACCATGCCTCGTTCTTTCGTTCGTGCCCATCGTTTTTCCGCTCACAGAATGCGGAACAGCCTCGTTCTCGCTCTCGCCGCCGCCGCGCTGTTTTTCACCGCCGCCGTCCGCGCCCAGTTCGCCCCGCCGTCGCCCGGAACCCTGGTGCATGACACCTCGGCCCTGCACCCGCCAGCCGGCTCTCGCGTCGCCATCGTCGAGTTTGAAGACATGGAGTGCCCCGACTGCGGCCGCGCCAACCCGCTGCTCAAACAGGCCGTCGCTCATTACCACATCCCCTGGATTCGCCACGACTTCCTCATCCCCGGCCACGTTTGGAGCCCCGTGGCTGCCGTCAATGCGCGCTGGTTTGACACCAAAAGCAAGGCCCTCGGCGATGAGTACCGCGACGAGGTCTTCGCCAATCAGGCCTCCATGTACACTCTCGACGCGCTGCGCCAATTCACTGACAAATTCGCCCAGAGCCACGGCGTCGCCCTGCCCTTCGCCATCGACCCCCAGGGCAAGTTCGCCGCTGCCGTCAAAGCCGACAAGGATCTCGGCATGCGCATTGGCGTCGAGCACACGCCCACCATCTGGGTCGTCACCGACCACTCCAAAGGCGCGCCTTATATCGAAGTCACGGATCGCGGCCGGCTGTATGAAATCATCGATCAGGCCCTCGCCGATACAGCATCCGCGTCCAAGCCTGCCGCCACCAAACCGCCGATGAAGAAGACTGCGCCGGCAAAGAAACCCGCCAGCAACTAGCAGCCGCCTGCTCACGAAGATAAAAACGGCGCATCCCGCTTGAGGATGCGCCGTTCTCATAAGGCGCTGATTCAGGAATCTGCCGATTGAGTCTATGTTTTGAAAAGGCTCGAATTTAGAACCTATCCGCAAATTGTAGCGCCGGTACCCAGACAAGCTGTACTGGCGGCTTCCAAGCCGACATAGGCCGTGGGTGCAGGCCTAGAGACCTTTACAACGGAGGGAGCAGGGGCCTTCAGGCCCGGGCCTTTGTCTCTTTTTCACATTTGTCGTCAACGACAACTGCAGCACTACGCACCAGGATTGAAGAAGTCCGCAAGCCCGGCGCGCGCGGCGTGCGCGGCCATCGAAGCTTGAATTTCCAGTGCCAAAGCCAGAGCCTCTCGACCCTGCCGCGCGGTCACCATGGGCTGTTGCCGCGTCCGCACGGACTCAAGAAACGATGTAATCTCCAGCCGCAGCGGCTCACCTGGGGTAACTGGCGGGTTAAAGAAGCTGAGTCCCGCCTTCACTCCCGCAGTGCCGGATAACTGCGCCACCAACTGCGCAATCACCGCCGGATCGATCTTCGCCATCGCGGCAAACTGCGCAATCATTGCCGGGTCTATCTTCGCCAGATCAATCTTCCCCGAAGCAATTCCCTCGGCGACGCCGGCCGGCAGCATCGCGGCAAGCTGCGGCGGCAGAGACGCAAGCAACTCGCCGGGCGAAGCCTTGCCGGCCTCCGCATCGACGCGAATCACCAGCACATCCTTGCGCGCATAATCGATCGAAACATACTGGCGCGGCTCAAAGAAGCGCAGCTTGCGGACGCGCTCGGTGGAGACGCGCGAGGCGGTAAAGTTTGCCACGCAGCCCGACTCGAACTCGACGCGCACATTCGCAATATCCACCTTCGGCGACAAGATCGGCAACCCCACGGCGCGCACCTCGCGCACCGGCGAAGCGGCAAAGGTGAGCACAATGTCCAGGTCGTGAATCATCAGGTCCAGAACGACATCCACGTCAAGCGCGCGCGGCGTAAAGATGGAGAGCCGATGCGACTCAAAGAACATCGGACGGCGCAGTTGCGGCTCGACGGCCAGTACCGCGGGGTTAAAGCGCTCCAGGTGGCCGGGTTGCAGAATGCGCTTGTTTTTTTCCGCTCTCGCAATCAAATCGTCCGCCTCGGCCAGCGTAGCGGCCAGAGGCTTTTCAACCAGCAGATCGATCCCCGCATCCAGCAGTGCCGCGCCGACCGCATGATGATGCACGGTTGGAACGGCGACAGTAGCCGCGTCGAGCTTAAGGTCGGCGGCCAGCAGTTCGTCCACGGTCCGGAAGACGGGAATCGCGTAGCGCTCCGCGGTCTCTGCCGCCCGCGCCGCATCCGGCTCGACCGCGGCCACTAGCGCTACGCCCAGCTCCGCCGCCTCCAGTTCGCGGTAGACACGAAGATGGTTCTTGCCAAAGGCTCCAGCCCCGGCAACGGCGACTCGCAAAGTGGCTTGGCTCACGGCCGCGGCATCCATTCCTGCGGCGCGCGAATGGCCTCTTCCGGCGCTTGCGGCGGCTCGGGGCGCAATCCTGCCTGCGTGGGCTCGGGGCGCTGGCCAGCCTGAATTGCGTCCGTCGCCTCGCCTTCAATCGCCTTGAGGCAGCGGCCGTAAAGTGAGAGCAGTTGATTCACATGCTCGTCAGGCTTGGCCGCGGCGGCTCCGCTGAAGCCGGTCGAGGGCGCCGCGGGGCGGCCCACTCCGGCCGTTGCCGCTACAAACTTGAGCAGATCCAAAGCAATATCTTCATTGCGCCGCGAGCCAAAACTCACGTTGGGCTGAGCATCCATACTGAAGTTCTCCAAAGAGGATGCTACCAGAAAGGCGCAGGAGATGCTCATCGGATACGTTTTGTGATAGAAAGGGTGGAACAAGGAGAGTGTGTCGTCGCATGGATTCAGAACGTCATGTGTACAGACTCAAATGGTGGGTTCAGGTTGGGTATTTATTCCTCGGCATATTACTCGGCGGAAGCGGATTGACATTGGTTGTTATCGCGATCTTGAATCGCGGATGGCCCGGCGGTCTCGATTTGCGCTCATTCGTTGCAATGATTCTATGCCCTCTTTTGGGTTACGTGTTCTTATCCCTCGCCCTACGATCAAAAGTCATTTTGGAGGGCGATCGGCTCACTGTTCGATATGCTATCGGAGAAGATTCAACTCGGATTGACAAGATTGTTGGATATCGCATCGTCCGCTCAAACAGTGGAACATATTGGGCACTTAAGCGGCGAAACGGAGGCTCTATCACAATCATGCGGTCTTATGCCGTGGATGATTACTTTCGGGACTTCATTTCCCCCCTAAAGCCGCTAAGAAAGGAAGACGAGCCGGAATCACTTATTTCGAGTTGAGGGCTTGCGTCTTATCTCGCGCCAGTTTGCTTCCGTGATCTTCGATCTAAGAGTTACTCTAAAAGTCATGCGCAAAGCTTACATCGGAATGGGCGCAAATCTAGCCAGTTGGGCCGGAGCGCCAGAGGCTACGCTGGCTGCGGCGACCGTACGCCTGGCTTCGCTGGGGCGCATCGCAAGCCGCTCCTCGCTCTACTCCACCGCGCCGGTAGGCTTCGCCGCGCAGCCGCGCTTTGTCAATGCAGTGGTCGAGTTGCACACCGCCTTGCCCCCGCGCCAATTGCTCGATAGGTTGTTGGCAATCGAGCAGGAGTTCGGCCGCGATCGCTCGGCGGGCATCGCCAACGGACCGCGTACGCTCGACCTCGACATTCTGCTCTTCGGCGAGATGAAGCTCAGTGAGCCAGAGTTGCAGATTCCCCATCCGCGATTGGCCCAGCGTCTGTTCGTGCTTGCGCCGCTCAACCAGATTGCTCCCAGCTTGCTCGTTCCCGGATGCGTGATGAACATTGGAGAGTTATTCCAAGAATTGACAAAAAATCCCCGCAACCAATCCAATGCAGTTGTTCAAATTCAAAACGATGCCTGGGACTCCCGTTAGAATCATCAAGTGAGCCTCGAATTCAATCTGCTGGCATCAACCGCAACCGGCGGCCGGCGCGGACAGATGCATCTGCCCCACCGCACCGTCGAAACGCCTGTCTTTATGCCGGTGGGCACACAGGGCACGGTCAAAGCCGTCGCGCAAGATGTGCTTGAGAGTCTTGGCGCGGAGATCATTCTCGGCAATACGTATCACCTCTATCTGCGCCCAGGCCACGAGGCCATTCGCCGCATGGGCGGACTGCATCGCTTCATCAGTTGGCCCAGCGCCATGCTCACCGATTCAGGCGGCTTTCAAGTCTTCAGCCTCAGCCAGTTGCGCAAGGTCACCGACGAAGGCGTCCGCTTCCGCTCGCATCTGGACGGCAGCAGCCACTTCTTCACTCCCGAGCATTCCATCGATGTTCAAATCGCTCTCGGAGCTGACATCTGCATGGCCTTTGACGAGTGTACGGAGTATCCCGCCGACCGCGCCCGCGCCGAAGAAAGCCTCCGCCTCACCATGGCCTGGGCCCGCCGCTCCCTCGACCACTTCCGCGCCCATTGCGAAGAAGTTCCCTGGCACAACGATCTCCGGGTGCCCCAGCTCTCCCGGGTGGCCCAGCTCTCGCCTTTGAGACCTGGGAATGATGAACATCGGGTGCGGGTGCCCCTGGTCCCTGGCACTTGGGGACCAGGGAGCCAATTTCGCACCCAGTCCCTCTTCGGCATCGTCCAAGGCGCCACCTACCGCGACCTGCGCCGCCAGAGCGCCGAACGTCTCGTCGAGATGGACTTCGACGGTTACGCCATCGGCGGCCTCAGCGTCGGCGAGCCCCGCGAACTGACCCGCGAGATGATTGCCGAGGTGCTGCCGCTCCTGCCCGCCAACAAGCCCCGCTACCTGATGGGCGTCGGCTACCCCGATGAGATTGAGGAGTATGCGCGCATGGGCGTCGATATGATGGATTGCGTCCTGCCCACCCGCGCCGCGCGCCACGGCCTGCTCTTCACCAGTGAGGGCCGTCTCAACATCAAAGGCAAAAAATTCGCCGAGGACCAAGGCCCGCCCGACCCCGCCTGCAACTGCCCCGTCTGCCGCCGCTACTCCCGCGCGTATCTGCGTCACCTCATGCACTCCGGCGAGCCTCTCTCCGCAACGCTCAACACCATCCACAATCTCGCTTACTATCTGGGAATCATGGAGCGTGTGCGGAAGAGCCTTGCCACGGAAGCGGAGCCGGCAAGTTAGTCGCTCGCCTGCTTCGCCGATCCGCGCCGGCCTGAATCCGTAGCGCCAGCATGAAATTGTAGCGCCGGCCTCCTGGCCGGCTGTCGCGTGGACCTCCCGGTCCACGCCTGTTTTTTCCCGCCAGTCAGCAAGCTAACCCGCGGTCGGCCTGCCGAGCGCCCCGGTTGGCCAGCACCAGCGTCACCGCGGCGCTGAGCCACAGGATGAACCCCGTTCCCAGCGCGCTTGTGCCTTGCATGGTGTCAACCGGTACAAACAGCGCACTGGCCGCGGCCCAAACCACCAGCACGGTTCCCGTTGCATAGTGCGCCGCATAGCGGAAGACCCTCGCCAGCGGGAACATGTGCAGCCCCACGATGCCCGTAATCGCCGACATCACATAGGCGTCAATGTGCAACTTTGCAAAGCCAAATGCCACAACGGCTATGGCCACCCACTGCACCGTATTGATCCATCCAAAGGCGCGGCCCACGGCCGGGTCGTCCGGCACGCGCGGCAAGTTCTTCGACTCGCGAATCAGTTTGGTGGCAGCCAGAAGAAGCAGCGCCAGACCCACCACGACGCCGGAAACAGTGGCCGCATTCAACTGCTCTTTTGCATAAAGCGAAAGCAAGATCCACAGCGCTCCAAAGCCCGCAAAGAAGATTGCGCCCGTAGCCCGCCCGCTCAATTGATTTCCCGTCTCAATTTTCATGAGTGACCTCCTTTTTTGATAGTCCCTACTCCCTGGTCCCTATTCCATCGCTCCGCCCAGCAGTTGTTTCAGCGCCACCACATACTCGGTCAAAGCCGTTCGCCCAGCTTCAGTCATTCGATAAAGACTCTGCGGTTTGCGCTGCACAAACTTCTTTTCCACCACCACGTAGCCGGCCTCTTCCAATTTCAGCAACTGCGCCCCCAGGTTGCCGTCGGTCGAGCCGGTCTTCGAGCGAAGCCACGTAAACTCCGCCTCCTCCACGCCAGACAGCAGTGAAAGCAGGGCCAGGCGCAGCTTCCCGTGGATCACAGGATTCAGCTCCGGCAGCTCAGGCATTTTTGGCCTCCAGTTTGCGCGCGCGGGCTTCCAAAATCATCCCGTAGAGACCAAAGACAATCTGGCAGAGAAAGATCGCAACCAGAAAAACGACCGTGCATTGGTTGTCGCCGCCAAAGCACGCCGCGACACTGGTCGCCCACCAGACCATCGCGCAGGCAATCTGCGCCTTCCAACGCAGAATCATCCCTGACGCTCCATTCGCAACGCCCAGCATCGCGGCTACAATTGCCACAAAGATGTGTTGGTTGAACCTGCCGCTGAATCCCAGGCCCGGAAACAGCATACACATCGAAACTCCCATCGCGGACCAAATGGAAAAAATTGCTCGGCCAACAGTCGTCTCCGGCTTTGGCTTCGATGAGTTCTTGTGGTGGTAGCGGATGATGAGCCAGCAGGGTACCCACGCGCCCACCATCGTGATCAGCCACGCCCACGGGTTTTGGTCGTAAGCCGTCCAGCCAATCGCTACATAGTAGGCCACGCCCCAGAAGACAAACGTCCAGCCCCAGCTTCCGGTGGTGCGCCGCCCCTCGGCGATCATGCTTTCAATCAGCTTCAGTCTGTCCCTCAACTCCATCTCTTCTGCGTCTGTGGTCATATTCTTCTCCTTGGACGCCTCCGATTAACTCCAGAGAAGTCCTCAATAAGGAGTACTCTACGTTATAGAGTTTTAGAAGTCAAGCATTATTTTGATCTTTTTTACTCCTCCATCAACCTTGCGGGTGACCTATTGATTCGGCCTATAAATACTGCGATCTCGGCGCCCCATCCTTTCCGCGTTCTTTGCGGAATGGGTGGGATGCCTCCACTCCATTCTTGGGCCGGATCAATAGTCCTAAATACGGCAGTTGCACACCGTCATCCGTGATCTGCATCGAGGTTTGGAGCCTCTGAAACTTGTTGCTTTGTAATCAGGGCCCGACTTTAGTCGGGCCGCAAAGGGCTGAAAGGAAAGCTGGGCTTTAGCCCCTGCAAAATTTTGGCCCGGCGAACTACCATAATTCGGCTTCTTCTCGATCATCGATTTTCGACTGCTCCGCACCTCGCCCAAATGGTGAAATCGTCAATCGCTGCAAGGAGTTTCACTTTGAAGAAGATAACCAATTCAAGGCTGGATCGACTGCCGTTTTTAGGATGATCTCTGCCGAAAAAGACCCTGGCCACCAAGCCGTCAATCCTGCGCGGCGTACAAATCAGAATCGCCCGGAAGATTCCCGGGCGATTCTGTGCAAAGAGGTGATTCCCTGATCGGATTAGCTTACTTGCTGTAGCAGCCGCTTTGACAACTGTAAAGTTGCGCCTCGCAAGCGCCTATGCAGGCTGGATTGCCTTCATAGCAGGATTGCGCGCATTGGCTCATCGCCTGCCCGCAGGCGTTCATGCACATGCCGCACGCCTGGTCGCAGCTCGCGGCCTTGACTGACTTGGGCATAAAGCAGATGGTGAGTGCAACCAAAACGACAAATGCGAACTTCATTGCGATCTTCATAATTCTCCTTGGAGGGCCATCTGACCCCGGTTGGTGAAGCGGAACCCAGAATATCCCGGGCGATTCGTTCGAAGAAGTGATTCCTTGATCTGAATCGCTTACAGGCCGTAACAGGCATTTGTGCAGATCGTCATCTGCGCGCCGCAAGCGTTCATGCAGGGCGCATTTCTTTCCCAGCATTGTGAAGCGCATTGGTTAAACGCCGCCGAGCAGCTTCCCATGCAGCTTTGGCAGGCTGAGTCGCAGCCGGCGGCCTTGACTGAACGGGGCATGCAAAACACGGTAATTGCAACCATCACGACAAACGCGAACTTCAAAGCGATTTTCATGATTTTCCTTTGAGGGCCATCGGACCCCGGTTGATGAAGCGGGGGAGGTTGAAGTGCCTTACAGCACCAGGGACTGCACTTGCTGCTGGCCCTTGTCGTCAAGCTTCCCGACCCAGGCCTGCTGCACTTTGCCGCTGCTGTCTATCAACAACAGCGTTGGAGTGCCTGTTACGCCCATCGCATCCAGATGGCTCGACACCACCTGTATCGAAGGCGCAATCGATCGCCGCACATACGGCTCCGATTCCTCCAAAGACTCCGGCAGCACAGCCACAATCTTCACCCGTCCCTGGCTCCGCGCCACCAGATCCTTGTAAAACGGTTCACTCTCCCGGCAGAAGTGGCAATGCGTTGAGATCGCCAGCACCAGTGTCTTGCCCTGCTGCCCAAATTGCACATCGGGCAGCGTGATCTTCTGCCCCACCAGAGCTGCCGCGGGCCTTATGGATTCCGCATGTCGTTGAAATTCCTGGCGGCCTAAATACACCACTAAAACCACCGCCGCAATAATGACCGAGATGTTGGCTACTGTTTCCAAACGTTTCATGCTGTGAATCCTCCGTTGTGTTCAACAACAGGTGTGGGCTCAACTACGGTTTCCGTCAGTGTGTGGTGAGGATGATCCAAGGAAGGAGTACGTCAGCTAGACGCCGGGTTCATTCGGCATTTGAAACAATCTGTACGATCTTCAATTCTCAGCCCGTGTTCCCAAAATCCAATATCAATTGAATTACCGGTGAACAATTATCGGTAACTGGAATTCGACGCAATACTAATAACATTGGTAATCGTTGTCAAGTTATTTTTTGTGGCAGTCTTCCTTGATTCTGATTACTAGAATTAGGTGCCCAAGGAGCTATTTGCAAAATATCATGAAGAGAGCGAATCAGTGTCCGGGCACGACTTCACAGGCTGCAAAATAACTCGTCGCGGGCAATTCTCGAAGGCTTTGTGACCAGAGCACGACTTTAATCGGGCCGATAAAGCCAATCATTCCAAAAACGGCAGTTGCATACCGTCATTCGTGGCCTGCATCGAGTTTTGGAGCTTCTGAAACTTGTTGCTTTGTAATCAGGGCACGACTTCAGTCGGGCAGATAAAGCCAATCATATCAACGTTGGGCTTTACAGGCTGCGGAAAAACTCAATTGGATGAAGGGTACGGGCTTTAGCCCGTACATAACCACTGCTTTATCAACGCCGGCTTTAGCCGCCGAGGGAATTATCAGCCATTACTGTCGTTAAACTGGCCTTTTTCCGCAGCCTCTTTAGCCCCTGCTACACTCAATCGCGATTGCAACTTCCGAATAGCCCTTTTTCGGCAGCCTGTTTAGTCGGGCCCCGACGCATATCGACTAACTCAAGACAATTTTGCAAGAGGCTCCCAGTTCCCACTTTGTGAACCTGGGTACCGCAACCCCCTGCGAGCGAGTAGCGAGCGCCTGCCCTACCGCGGGTGGTGCAGGTGGTTGCGGATAATTATCCCCTCTACGCGCACAATCAAGAAAAGCAGTCAAAAAAAAGGGAGCAGCCACCATGCCCTGCACCACCAACCTCATCCTCGCCACCTCAAATAACCCCGCCATCCGGCTCTGCAGCGCCGCCACCCAGTCGCCCAGCCCATGCTCCACAGCCAGCCCGAAACCCCAAGAAAAGCCGAAGAAAATCGCAATAAATTCCTTTTTTCTTCGCCTATCAGCCAATTGAAAAGTTAACATGCCTTTTATCAATCAGTTAGCAAAAAGAGAATCGCATTTTCTTCGTTTATCGTTCCCACTTTCTTCGCTTTTCACGGCGTCATAAAAAGTTAACATGCTTATTATCAATTAGATAAGCTGAATAAAACGTCGATTTCCTCGATTTTAGATTCCCTTTTCCTTCGCTCGCATCAGCTATGTCGTTCATTTAAAGTACTTTATTCGATATTTAACCGTTCGCCAAACCTTCGCTTTCCGGCGATTTCTCTTCCCAAACGGGCAAGGACTCCCACCAGTCCCCCCGCCAGCTACGCGGATACGAGCCTTGAACTCTCCCGCTCTTGCGTAATAGGCCGTGGGTAGCGCCTCCGCTCCACCTGCGGCGCGTTCTTCAACTCCGCCGCCACCCGCTCAACCAGGCCCGCCCAATCGCCAGGGCTGCTCTGCCGGAAGAGTCGCGCCGTTGGGTACCAGGGGGTAGTCTCGACCTCCTGCATCCAGCGCCAGTCGCCCAGGTGCGGCAGCAGAATCCACACCGGCTTGCCCATCGCTCCCGCCAGATGCGCAATCGAGGTGTCGGTAGTAATCACCATATCCAATTGCGCAATAAGCGCCGCCGTATCAGCCAGATCGCGGTCGCCGCTGCAGCCGTCCGCCACCTCCGCTTCATCCGCCAGCGCCCCAATCTGCCCGGCGGCCGGACCCTTTTGCAGTGAGACCCAGAGCGCCGGCGAGTTGCGCAAGAGCGGCACCAGCGTCGTCAAGGGGATCGAGCGCAGGCGGTCGGCCTTGTAGCGGGGATTGCCGGCCCAGGCCAGCCCCACGCGCAGCCGCCGCACGCCGCTTGCGCCAGTAAACAGCGCCCGCTTCTCCGCCGCCAGCTCAGGCTCCGCGCCCAGATAGGCTCCCGGCCACGGAGCGGTTTCGATCGTCGTTCTAAAAACCGCCGGCAGGCTCATCAGCGGGCACTCAAAGTCAAACCGCGGCAGCTTTGCCACCACCATCGGCAGTGTCTCGGCCAGCCCGGCGCGCACCGCGGCCAGCGACTGCATCAGGCGCTGCACCGGCTCCTGCACTTGCAAAATCACATGCCCGCCGCGCGCCTCTATCAGCGTCGCATACCGGCAAAACTGGATCGTATCGCCCAAGCCCTGTTCGGCATAGAGAAGAATCCGGCGACCGTCGAGCGGCTCGCCCCGCCAGCGCGGCTCGGTAAAGACGCGTGGTCCGCGATGCACCTCGCGGAACTCCCAACGTGCCTCGTAGCCCGGCCAACCTAGCTTCCAATCGCCCAGCCGCAGGCGGGTAAGCGCAAGATTGTAGCGCGCTCCAGCACTGGCCGGCTCGCGTTCGACGGCCAATTCCTGTGCGCGCAGAGCCTCATCCATGCGCCCCAGATCCAGCAGCGAGTTGCCGCGATTGGAGGCCGCGGCGCGATGCCCCAGCGCCTCGGCCTGCTCAAAGATCGGCAGCGCCTCGGCAAAGCGTCCGTCCTTGTGCAGCAGAATGCCGTGCATGTTGACGGCTTCGGCGTGTCCAGGTTCGCGAGCCAGAGCCCAGCGCAGCCACTGCCAGGCGCCCGCCATATCGCCCTCGCCAGCGCGCAACTGGCACCAGGCCACCTGCGTTTCCACCTGCTCCGGGTTCAGAGCAAAGGCCTTGCGAAGGTAAGCTTCCGCCTGATCCGGACGGCGGCGCTCGCGTTCCAGAACCGCAAGGTTCACCCAGCCGGAGACCAGATCCGGGCGCAGCTCCACGGCCCGCCGCAGCGCCGCCTCGGCGTAGACCTCGCGCCCCTGCTCCCGCATCAGGCTGCCCAGATTCATCCACGCCGCGGCAAAGTCCGGACGCGCAACCAGCGCTCGCCGGTAGCGTCTCTCCGCTTCCTTCGGCTTGCCTTGGCGTGAAAGCACAAAGCCCATGGCAAACTCGGCCTCAGGCATGCGCGGTTGCAGCGCCAGCGCCTGCGCGTAGCGTTCCAGCGCCTCTTCATAGCGCCCCATCATCGTCAGCGCATGGCCCATATCCATCTGAACGCCAGCCGACTCCGGCTTGGCGCGCAGGGCCAACTCGAACTCCTTGATCGCATCTTGTGGCCGTCCAGCGGCAAGCAGCAGCTCGCCAAGGCCCATCCGCGCCAGTCCGTCCATGCCGTCCAGCCGGATGGCTTGCTGGTAGGCGCGCTCAGACTCGTCGCTTCGCCCGGCTGCCTTCAAAGCCTGGCCCAGCGCCACCCAGGCCGCGCCCATCCGCGGCGCCACAGCCAGCGCAGCCCGCGCCATCTTCACCGCGGCCTCCGTCTGGCGGCTGGCCAGCGCCACCAGCGTCATGCCCACCAGCGCCTGCGGATGGAACGGATTCTCTTCCAGCATCCGCTGATAGCCCAGCGCGACTTCGGTCAAATGCCCAGTCAGTTGCCGTGCGGGATTCGTTAGTTTTACCGGAGTCGCCATTCGGATTGAAGCCCCCCCCCGCGTCTCCGCACTCGTTTCAATAGCGCGTGAAACATTTGCAGAACCCTTATCTGCAAGCTAAAGGGATTCGGCGGGGTCCAGGCTTTCAATCTGTGGCAAAGAGAAAATTGCGGCTCGCAAATTCCCGTTTTATGAGTTCTTTTAAATTCGGGAACGAGCCCGAGGCAGACGATTACGCGTTCTTTTCGCAAGTTCCCAGATCTACATATGTAGATCTGGATTCCGGAGGGAGCAGTGACCTTCAGGCCTCTGAAATAATGCGCATTTCCGCAGCCTCCCAAGGACCACATCTAGTTCTATGTGATTGGGATAAGTTGGA
>CAZDYU010000115.1:0-13708 GCA_964509755.1 uncultured Occallatibacter sp.
TGTGGATTGTCCGGCTTGCGCTGCGGCGGCCTTATACGTTTGCCGTCTTTGCGCTCTTGATTCTGATTCTCGGCGTCTACAGCATCCTTTCGATGCCGACGGATATTTTTCCGAATATCGACATTCCCGTTGTGACCGTGGTGTGGAACTTCAACGGCATGTCGGCGCAGGAGATGTCTACCCGCATTCTTTTCAACAGCGAGCGGGGCATGACCACGACGGTCAACGACATCGAGCACATCGAGTCGCAGTCGCTCAATGGCATTGGCATCATCAAGATTTTCTTCCAGCCTCATGTCAATGTCGGCAATGCAGTGGCGCAGGTTACGGCCATCTGCCAGGTGCAGTTGCGCTCATTGCCACCCGGATCGGTGCCGCCCTTCATCATCCAGTACAACGCCTCCAGCGTGCCCATTCTGATGCTGGGCGTCTCAGGCAAGGGGATGAACGAGCAGCAGTTGAACGACGTGGCCACCAACAACGTGCGCACGCAACTGTCCACCATCGAGGGCGCGCAGACGCCGTTTCCCTACGGCGGAAAGTTGCGCCAGGTGCAGGTGGATCTGGATCTGCACGCGCTTCAAGCCAAGGGGCTCTCGCCGGTGGATGTGGTGAACGCCATCTCGGCGCAGAATCTGATTGCTCCCTCCGGCACCATGAAGATCGACCGCTTTGAATACGCTGTCGAGACCAACTCCGCGCCGCGGGTGATCGACGAACTGAACGACCTGCCCATCAAAGTATTGAACGGCTCGGTGATTTACGTGCGCGACGTGGCTCATGTGCGCGACGGCAGCCCGCCGCAGACCAACATTGTGCGCGTGGACGGCAAGCGCGCCATTATGATGGCCGTGATGAAGACCGGCTCGGCCTCGACGCTGGAGATCATCGCCGGCATCCGCGACAAAATCGAAAGCATCACCCGCATGGGTCAACTGCCCAAGGATCTGCGCATCGATTTTCTCGCCGATCAATCGATCTTTGTGCGCGGCGCAATCGACGGCGTGGTCCGCGAAGCTCTCATCGCCGCCTGCCTGACGGCCATCATGATTCTGGTCTTTCTGGGCAGTTGGCGATCCACCATTATCATTGCGGTCTCGATTCCGCTCTCGATTCTCTGCTCGCTCAGTGTGCTGGCGATGCTGCACGAGACGATCAACATCATGACGCTGGGCGGCTTTGCGCTGGCCGTCGGCATTCTGGTGGACGACGCCACGGTGGCCATCGAGAACATCAACCGCAATCTTGAATCCGGCAAGGAACTGGAGCAATCGATTCTGGACGGCTCGGCGCAGATTGCCGTGCCCGCGCTGGTTTCCACGCTGGCCATTTGCATCGTCTTTGTTCCCATGTTTTTCCTGAAGGGCGTGGCGCACTATCTTTTTGTGCCCATGGCCGAGGCGGTCGTCTTTGCCATGCTGGCCAGCTATCTGCTCTCTCGAACCCTGGTGCCGACCATGGCCAAGTACCTGCTCAAAGAGCACGACGACTCCGAAGAATCTGAAAAACGAAGTAGCCGCAATCCTTTTGTCCGCTTCCAATTGGCCTTCGATGCGGGTTTTGATGGTTTTCGCGCCGGTTATCTACGATTGCTTACACTCTGCCTGGACTATTCCGTTGTCTTCCTGATCCTCTTTACCGTTCTCGCGCTGGGCTCGGTTGCGCTGCTGGCTCCGTGGCTTGGCCAGGACTTCTTCCCCTCGGTCGACTCTGGCCAATTCAAGATTCACGTCCGCGCCCGCACCGGCACGCGCATTGAAGAGACCGCCGCGCTCTGCGACCACATCGATTCCACCATCCGCGAGGAAATTCCCGCCAAGGAAGTCGTTTCCATTGTGGATAACATCGGCCTGCCGAATTCGGGATTGAATCTCTCGTACTCGACCTCAGCGCCGATCGGCCCGGCCGACGCCGACATTCAGGTGCAATTAAGCAAAGAGCACCATCCGACGGCAGCGTATGTGGAGCAGTTGCGTGGCATTCTGGCCCGCGAGTACCCCAGCGTGACGTTCTATGTGCTGCCGGTGGATATTGTCACGCAGATTCTCAACTTCGGCCTCTCCGCGCCGATTGACATTCAGATTGTCGGCAATGATCTCTACGGCAATCGCGCGCTGGCCGAGCGGATCATCAACGAGGTTCGCTATCTGCCCGGAGCGGCCGACGCGCGCATTCAGCAGCCCTTCAACTATCCGAATCTGACCGTGAATGTGGATCGCACCCGCGCCGAGACGCTGGGTCTGACGCAGAAGGACGTGGCTACCAGCGTGCTGGTGGCGCTTAGCGGCAGCTTCCAGACCACGCCCAGCTTCTATCTCGATCCCAAGACCGGCGTCACCTACAACGTGGCCATTCAAGCGCCGCAATACAACCTCGATTCGCTGGCCGCGCTGAAGAGCTTGCCTGTCACCGGCACCGCGCCTCATGCCGCCTACTCCGCTGGCGCAGGCCCCGGCGCAATGCCGCCCGAGCAGATTCTGGGCAACCTGGCCGCGATTGTGCCGGGCGCGGAGTTGGGCGAAGTGAGCCACTACGATGTGCAGCCGGTCATCGACATCTACGCCAACGTGGATGGAACCGATCTGGGCACGGTGACGCGAGAGATTGAAGGCGTGATCGCCCGCCACAAAGCCGAACTGCCGCGCGGCTCGCATTTCATTCTGCGCGGGCAGAGCGAGACGATGAAGGCCTCCTACATTGGCCTGCTAGGCGGACTGGCTTTCTCGATCTTGCTGGTTTATCTGCTGATCGTCGTCAACTTCCAGTCGTGGCTGGATCCCTTCATCATCATTGCCGCGCTGCCGGCGGCGCTGGCCGGGATTGTCTGGTTCCTCTTCCTCACCCACACGCGGCTCAGCGTACCCGCGCTTACCGGCGCAATTATGTGCATGGGCGTGGCTACGGCCAACTCGATACTGGTGGTCAGCTTTGCCCGCGAGCAACTTGAAGTTTTGGTGGGCGACGCTCGCCGGGCCGCGCTGAATGCTGGTTTTGTGCGCCTGCGCCCGGTGCTGATGACGGCTCTTGCGATGATTCTGGGCATGGCGCCCATGGCGCTGGGCCTGGGCGACGGCGGCGAGCAGAACGCGCCGCTGGGCCGCGCCGTGATTGGCGGCCTGCTGCTGGCCACCGTGGCAACGCTGTTTTTTGTGCCCGCATTCTTCTCCCTGGTCCACGGCTGGCTTGAAGGCCGCCGCAAGACGGCCCAGGGCGTGGCGCGGGCCGGAACGATCGACGAATTCGACGAGATACCGGAGTGATATTTATGCCCAATGAACCGAATCCGAAGCAGCAAGCGGCTCACGATCATGGCAGCGCGCCCGAGCAAAAGCCCATCGCGGCGGGCAAGGCAATGGTTGGCGTGGCGATTGTCGTCCTAGTCGCGGGCGCACTGGCCGGCTACGGCATCTGGAGCCGCAAGAATTCCGACCGCGTACTGGCTGATACCACCACGGCGCTGGCCGCGCCCACGGTGATCGTCGCCGCTCCCAAGCAGGGTTCGCCCGTGGATAGCTTTGTGCTGCCCGGCAACGTTGCCGCCTATACGGACTCGCCCATCTACGCGCGGACTGCGGGTTATTTGACGCACTGGTACTTTGACATCGGAGCGAGAGTGAAGAAAGGCGCGCTGCTGGCCGAGATCGCAACGCCCGAGGTGGACCAGCAACTGGCGCAGGCCCAGGCCGACCTGAATACCGCTCAGGCCAACGCCAACAACGCCCGCATCCAGGCCGACCGCTACACAGGCCTCGTGCAATCGAACGCCGTCAGCCGCCAGGATACCGATACGTTTGTGAACCAGGCCGCGGCCACCGCGGCAGCCGTCAAGTCCGCGCAAGCCAATGTGGAGCGGCTGCGCGAGTTGCAATCCTTTGAGAAGGTCTACGCGCCCTTCGACGGCATTGTTACCGCGCGCAATATCGACACCGGGCAGTTGATCGATGCTGGAGTGGGGGCCGGCGCGGGCAAGGAACTCTTTCATCTGCAAGCGATTCAAACGCTGCGCGTCTACGCCAATCTGCCGCAGGTCTATTCAAGCAACGTAAAGCCCGGCGCGCGCATTGGCCTGAGCTTTGCCGAGCACGCGGGCAAGATGTACCAGGGTACGCTGGTCCGCACAGCCGATGCGATTGACCCTGCCAGCCGGACGCTTTTGGTCGAGGTGGATGTGGACAACCGCGACGGCGAACTGCTGCCGGGTTCGCTGGCCGAGGTGCATTTCAAGACGCCGCCGGCCGGGCCAGCTTATATCGTGCCCTCGGCGGCGTTGATCTTCCGCAAGGAGGGGCTGCGCGTGGGCGTTGTGGTCAACGGCGATGTGGCGCGTCTGCTTCCGGTTGTGATTGGCGAGGACGATGGGGCGAATGTGCAGATTGTCACTGGCCTCGGAGCCGGCGATCAGGTGATTCAGGATCCGCCCGACTCGCTCATCGACGGCGAAAAAGTGCAGATCGTGCAACCGGCCAGCCAATCCGGCGCGGGAGGCAAGTGATTATGGCGACGCCTCAGTCAGAGGGCACATTCCGGCAGGGGCTAAAGCCCAGCCATTTATTTGTTTGGCTCGCGGCAAGACTGAAGTCGTGCCCTTTCAAAGCAAAAGCATTTTATTCGCAATGGATTCCCCCCTCTGCGGTTCTGATCGCCCTGACCCTTTTATCTGGCTGCAAGCCCGTCGGCCCAAATTACAGCCGCCCCGGATACGACGCTCCTCCGGCCTACAAGGAAACCGGCGCAACCGCGGTCATTCCGCCGCCCAATCCAACTGGAGGCGCATGGCAGCCAGCCTCGCCCTCCGACGGCCTGCTGCGCGGCAATTGGTGGGAGATCTACCAGGATCCGCGGCTCAATCAGCTTGAAGAGCGCATTGCCGCCAACAATCCCACACTGCGTCAGGCGTTGGAGACCTTCCTTGCCGCGCAGGATCAGGTCAAAGCCGCCCGTTCCGCGCTCTTTCCGAGGCTCTCGGCGGGGCCAACCGTGGCGCGCGACCGCGTATCGAAGAACGGGCCCAATTACAATCCCAGCAAGTCCGCCACCTATAACGATTTTGCGCTCGACGGCCAGGCCAGTTGGGAGCCGGATCTCTGGGGCCGCATCCGCCGCACCGTCGAAGCCGCCCACTCCAACGCACAGGCTAGCGCCGCCGATCAGGCCAGCATCGACCTGAGCCTTCACGCCGAGTTGGCTGCCGACTACTTCCAACTGCGCGGGCTGGACGCCGAGACTCGCCTGCTGACGGCTACCGTCGCCGATCTTGAAGGTCAGCTCGATCTGACGCAGCGCCTGCTGGCCGGCGGCATCGGCACCGATGTCGATGTGGCGCAGGCCCGCACTCAGCTTGAGGCCGTCCGCGCGCAACTGGTGGATATTGGCGTGGCCCGCGCCCAGTACGAACACGCCATTGGAACACTGGCCGGCTACACTCTGTCAGGCTTCAGCATTCCGCCCTCGCCGCTTGACTTATCGTTGCCTGGTGTTCCCGTCGGCGTGCCCTCGCAGTTGCTCGAGCGCCGTCCCGACATTGCCGCCGCCGAACGCCGCGCCCAGGCCGCGAACGAGCAGATCGGCATTGCCATCAGCGCCTACTACCCCACGATTACGCTGAATGGCACGGGCGGCTTTGAAAGCGAGCACGGCGGCACATGGATTCAAGGTCCGAGCGCGTTGTGGAGCCTGGGCGCGCAGGCAACGGAGCTGCTCTTTGACGCCGGGCAGCGCCACGCCCTCACCGACCAGGCCCGCCACGCCTACGAGGCCCAAGCCGCCGCCTACAAGAGCACGGTTCTTGCCGCCTTCAACGACGTGGAAGACCAGCTCTCCAGCCTGAGAATCCTTGAGAATGAGGCGGCGATCGAGCAAAAAGCGGTAGACTCCGCGCGGCACTCGCAGGACATTTCCAATCGGCGCTACAAGGGTGGGGTTACCAGCTACCTTGAAGTGCTCACCGCCGAAGCCGCGCTGTTGCAGAATCAGCGCACCGCCATCGAGCTTGAGACGCGGCAGTTTGTCTCCAGCGTAGGCCTGGTGCGCGCCCTGGGCGGCGGCTGGGATGCGAGCCAGTTGCCGAAGTAGATGATTCGCGCCGGGCGGAACTGGCTAGCTCATCAACTCCGCCCGCACCAACATGCAGGTGATGTTGTCGTGTCCTCCGGCTTGTTTGGCAGCGTCCACCAGCCCGGCGCAGAGTTCTTCGAGAGGCAAATTGGCGGCCAGCATCGATTCAATCTCTTCATCGCCGATTTCGCCTGTCAATCCGTCCGAGCACAGCAGAAATGTATCGCCCGCTTCCGCCTCAAGCTCGAAGATATCCGGCTGCACGGCCGGTTGCGTTCCCAGCGCGCGGGTGATTACGTTGCGATAGTTGGAGTGCAGCGCCTCCTCATGCGTCATGCGGCCCATGCGCACCTGCTCGGCCACCAGCGAGTGATCCTGACTGACCTGCATCAGAGGCTTCAGTTCCGGCGCTTGCTGGTCTAAACTCTCCGGCTCCGGCCCGGCCTGCTCCTCTTCCGTCATTACCGGCGAAGGCTTCGCCTTCGCCAGACGCATCCGGTAGCAGCGGCTGTCACCCACGTTGAAGACTAGAACGCGCGGCCCATCGGTCACCAGGCCTACCAGAGTCGTCCCCATGCCGCCCAGCTTTGCATCCTGCTGGGCGTGGGAATAGATGGCCTGATTGGCGGCAAAGATCGCCTCGGCAACCAGATCTTCCAGGCGGGCGTCTTCCTTGCGGGCGCGGTCGCTCAACAGGCGCAGAACTTCATTGACGGCCTGCGAACTGGCGATCTCGCCGGCCGCCGCGCCGCCCATGCCGTCGCACACAATGTAAACCCCGTGCTCAGCCGAGTAGCCGAATGCATCTTCGTTGGATGGGCGTTTGCTGCCGCAGTCGGAGATGGCGGCAACAGCGTAACGAACTATAGCTCTAGCCAAGTAAACTCTCCCGCACTTCAGTTTACACGGGATGGTGCTCAGTGAGCCTTCAACTCCGGAAGCGGCGGCGCGGGCGGCAGATTGCAGACCTGAATCCGGCCGCCTATGGAAACGGTCACAGCTCCGGTCCGCGCCCGTGTGCGACAGTAAAAGAGGGATGGAAAAGATAGAAAATCACGCCGGAAGAATCGCTTTTCTCGGCTACGGCGCATGTTTTTTTGCCAGTTGCCTGTGGGGCACCGGCTTTTACTTTGGCAGGCTCGCGCTCAATGAGATGAGCGTGGAGCACATGGTCCTCTACCGCTTTCTCTTTGCCTCGCTGGGCATGTTGCCGGTGGCGCTGGTGCATCGCCGCCGCTTCCGGCTTACTGCGGCCGAGGCGCGGCTGCTGTTGATTTGCGCCGCTCTGGGCGTGCCCATTCAATTTCTACTTCAGTTTCACGGCCTGGCGCGCACCACGGTCAGCCACGCCTCGCTGATGGTGGGCGCCATGCCGGTGCTGCTGGCCGCCGCGGCCGCGCTCTTTGCCCCGGGCCGCGCCAACGAGGAACGCCTGGGCCGCCTGGAGTGGCTGGCGCTCTTCGGTTCCACCGTTGGCGCGGCGCTGATTCTGCTCGGCGGCAGCCGCGGCCCTGCGGCGCAAGGCCAGCCCACGCTCGTCGGAGACCTGCTCGTCCTGGCCTCGCTTGCCACCGCGCTGGTTTGGATTCTGCTCAGCAAAAAACTTATGGAAACGCACAGCCCGCCGGTCGTGACGGCCTACACCATCCTCTCCGGCACCTTGATGCTGGCCGTTTGGATACTGGGTCCGCTGCTCTTCAATCCCTGGCTGCACAACAAGGTTGCGCCGCTGCCCATTGCCCACGTCAGCCTCACCGCATGGACGGCTCTAGCCATCAGCGGCCTGCTCTGCACGGCGACGACGACGCTGCTGTGGAACTGGGGCATCCACCACGTGCCAGCCTCGCGCGCCGGAGTCTTTTTGAATATCGAACCGGCTCTGGGTTCGTTGCTCGGCGTCAAGCTTCTCGGCGAGCACCTGGGGCCCTACGCCTGGGCCGGCGGCGCGCTGATTCTGGCCGCCGCGCTGGCCCTCACCACGCACGGTCCATCCTCCGCGGAGCCCATCGTTCTGCTCGAATAGCCGCGCGCAGGACGCCGACATAACCTTGGTCACATGCTGTTCCAGCTTCACTGTCATCTTCGCACTCGCCTGACCGATACCTCCATAAGTGATTGATGGAGGCTAATGTGAGTCTTTTAACGTGGAACCATGCCACGACCGTCGGCGTCAGAGCCATGGACGACCAGCACGGAATTCTAATGGATACAATGAATGAGCTTCGCCTGGCAGCGGTGCGCGGCTCTGGACGCGAGCAGGTCAGCGAGGTTCTTGACCGGCTGATCGAGTTCACTCGAATGCACTTCTGGAGCGAAGAGCAACTGATGGAGCAATATGGTTTTCCCGGCCTGGCCGAGCATCGCGGCGAGCACCAGCGGATGTTGGCGCAGATTCTTCAATCCAGCCACCGCGTGCAGCACGGCGAGAAGATGCAGATGCGCCCGCTGCTCGGCTTCCTGCGCGATTCCTACGCCGAGCACATCGAGGGCATGGACCAGGAGTACGGCCCCTGGCTCAACAGCAAGGGCGTGGATTAGAACAACCGGCGCAGATGGAAGATAGCAGGGGCTGTGTGAAGCGCCGGCTCAGCCAGCGGTTGTGCTGCCCTTCAAAATCGCATCGATGGTCTGGATGTCAACCAATCCCATGCAGCCGTAGATTGCCGGAAGGACTTGTTCGGCGGGATAACTTCGCCTGAGTTCGGCGACTTTTTCTGTTCCGGCGCGATAAGCCGGGAGATACATGCGGCCCAGCAGCGGATGGCGTCCCCAGGCGCCGGAGAGCTTGTCGGCGCGTTCTGAAGTGACGAGAAAATCGCGGCGCAGCGTGGCGGCTACCTCATGCTGCTCGCGCCCTTCGCCCCAAGTCAGATACGAGGACTGGTTCTTGGCGTCGTCCTGCAAGAGAGCCAGAAGGACGCCAATCTGCAAGTCCTCATCCGGCAATTGGTCCACTTCCGTAACGCCGTGCGCAATCAGAATCGCATTGTTGGCAATGCCTTCAAAGAGCGTGGCGGCGCGCGTATTCATGGTGAGAACGGTGGCCTCGAAGCCAGCCTTTCCGCGCACGTACAAATCCTGCAAATAAGCAAAAGTCGTGACGTGGCCGGGCACAACCTCATGGCTGACGAGCTGCTCGAACTCAGGATAGGAAATCTGCAATGAAGCATTGATCTCGTATGCGGCTTCGTATTGCGGAGAGCCGTCGGTGTTGCGCGCGCGGCCAATATAATTCATCGACCCGGAGAACCAGGCGTCCTTGATCGGCTGGAAATCGATATTGGCGCGAGGCACGCGAGCAAGCTCCTGGGGAAGATACGGCAGCAGATTCTTCGCGCTGAGCGCGTCAAAGTGCGCAATCACCGCCGCTCCCAGAGCGCGCACGGAAGCCATGGGGCTGACGCGCTCGGCGCGCCAGGCATCGACAGCCTCCAGCAGGCCGCCAGCGTAGGAGGAGATATAACCGGCGTGGCCGAGCAATTCGGCGACACGCTCCCGCTTGGCCTCGGGCTGAGAGGCTTCGGGCGGCTTGGCCGTCGAGGCTTCAACCGAGCGCGCATAGGGCACCGGATCGCCCTTGCCGAGAAGCTCCATCGCGAGATCCCACATGGTTTCAAGGCATAGTGCCAGGCCGTCGAGATAAGCCTGTCGCAGACCGCCGATCTTTGCCGCTTCAGTGCGGACTCCGGCAATGGCCGCGGGAAGATTGACGGCGCGCAGATACTCTTCGACTGCTTCCTTGTTCTTTTCCGACACGCCGCCGGCTTGGCGAAGTCGCGCCGCCGTCGGATGCGTGTAGGCGGCGGGCAGCGGCTCGTCTGAAAACCATGAATCGGCAATGAAGCGGCCGGTGCCGGAGGGGCACATTACGTCCCCGCCCCAGAGTGTGTCAATGCCGAGAACCGCGTCGGCAACATAGATTGCAGCTTGATCCATTAGAGTGATTTCTCCTTCTTCAGAGAGCCGAACCAGACGTAGAGGCAGAGGCCAACAAACATCAGCGCGGAGACAGATTGCGAGAGAGCATCGTTGGCATAAAAAGGCGTGGTGACAAGGTCTTCGCGATACCAGTGGAAGAGACGCATTGCCGCGCCGAAGACGCCTCCGAGCGCGCCGCCGGCCATCAGCCCCGAGGCAATGATGACGCCGCGTTCGCGAATCCCCCTGCCATGCGCGCCGCCGGCCTTCTCTGAGCGCTTGTTGAGAAAATGCGACAAGAATCCGCCGACCAATGCGGGCGTATTGAGTTCGAGCGGAAGATACATTCCCAGCGCAAAGATCAGCGATGGCTGACCGAGCATCTCCAGCACCAGCGTCACCATTGCGCCAATGCCGAAGAGCAGATATGCGACCGGCTGATGGCTCATAAAGCCTTCGACCAGCGCCTTCATGATGGAAGCCTGCGGCGAGGCCAAAACCGGGCGCGGGTCTCCAACGAGTGCTTCGCCGAATTGAAAGGTGTGAGCCAGCATGACGATGGTCAACCCCGCTGCGATGGCAGAGGCAATGACGCCGACAAACTTCATCTTCTCCTGCGCAGCCGGAGTGGATCCGAGCCAGTAGCCAACCTTGAGGTCGGTGATGGTCTGGCCGGAGATCGATAGAGCGGTGCAGACCATGCCCGCAATGGCCATTACAAAAAACATTCCTGCCGTGCCAGAGAGGCCGAAGCGCAACAGAACGCCGGAAGCGATGATGATGGTGAGCATCGTCATCCCAGAGACGGGATTGCGCGCCGTGGTGGCGACGGCGTTGGCCGCAACGGAAGTGAAGAAAAACGAGAAGAGCAGCGTCAGCCCCAGGCCTACGGCCAGCACGGTGAAAGTGACGGGAAGATGGCCAAGGAATGCGGCGACGCCGATGGCTCCCAGGACGATGCCCGCGAGAAGAGCAGCGATGGGCAGATCGCGGTCGGTGCGCACGGGTTGAGCCGCCTCGCCGTGACGGAAGGTGCGCAGCGCAATGCCGAAGGATCCGGCAACGACGCGCAGCGATTTAATGATGCCGACAATACCGGCCGTGGCGATGGCGCCGACGCCGATAAAGCGCACATAGTTGCGATAAATGTCCACCGCGGACATAAGAGAAACCGGAATATGGGCGGGATAGACCGCGGTATCGAAGTGGCTGCCGATGAACCAAATCAGCGGGACAAGGACGAAATTCGAGAGTACGCCGCCGGCGCAGAGAATCATTGAGCTGCGCAGGCCCATTACATAGCCCAGACCGAGAATGAAGCCGATGGCGTCAAAGCGGAAGACCATCCGCGCGCGATCGGCAAGCGTGTGCATGACCGGCACAAACTGAAAATCGAGATATTCCTTCCAGACTTGGAAGGTGGTGACAAAGAGGTCGTAAAGGCCGGCGATGGCGGTGGCCTGCAAGAGCAGGCGGGCTTGCGATCCGCCTTTCTCGCCGGTGACAAGCACTTCGGTGATTGCCGTCGCCTCGGGGTAGGGAAGCAGGCCATGCATCTCGCACACGAAGTAGCGGCGCAACGGAATGAGGAAGAGAACGCCCAGGCAGCCACCGGCCAGACAAATGAAAATTGTCTCAACCGGATGAGGATTGAGGTGCAAAATATAGAGCGCGGGCAGCGTGAAGATGGCCCCTGCCACCACGCCGCCAGCCGCGCCGCCGATGCCCGTGATGATGACATTTTCAAGCAGGCTGGAGCGGCGGCTGTAGACGCGCGCCAGGCCGATGGCGAGGATCGAGATCGGGATCGCGGCCTCCATCACCTGGCCGACCTTCAGCCCGGAGTAGGCCGAGGCAACCGTGAAGATCACGCAGAGGAAAATGCCCCAGAGGATCGAGCGCGGCGTCAGCTCCGGTAGATTGGACTCGGCGGGCACGACGGGCTGATAGGTTTCGCCGGGCTGCAATGGCCGGTAGGCGCTCTCTGGCAGCGATTTGGTTTCAAGCTCGTTCATGAATGGATGACCTCAGCGGATGCAACTTCACCGCTATCGTTGGATTTTAATTCCTTGGACTCAGGGCAAGATTGGCGCGGTTGCAGGCGTGAATTTTGTGAGACCTGGAAGACTGCGCGGCTGCTAGCATGAGGGTGTGAAAGGCGATCCGATGCAGGCGCAAAAACAATCCGCAAAAACTCAGCCGGTGCCCATGCTGGACCTCAAGCGGCAATACCTTCCTCTGCACAGCGAACTGTTAGAGGCCGTGGGGCATGTTTTGGAGGCGCAACAGTTCATTCTCGGCGAGCCGGTGGCGGCCTTTGAGCGCGGCGCGGCGCAGAAGCTGGGCGTAAAGCACGCCGTTGGCTGCTCCTCAGGCACAGACGCGCTGTGGCTGGCGCTGGCCGCGGCGGGCATAGGAGCGGGCGATGCGGTGGTCACGACGCCTTTCAGTTTTTTCGCCTCGACAAGTGCCATTCTGCGCGCCGGGGCGACGCCGGTGCTGGCCGATATTGAGCCTGCTACTTTTAATTTGGCCTCCGCTGCTGTGGAGGCTGTTCTCGATGGTCCACGTGGCGTGGGTGTCCGGGCCATTCTGCCGGTGCATCTCTTTGGCCAGTCCGCCGATTGGACGGCTCTGGCGCGTATCGGCAATGAGCGTGGGCTCAAGCTGATTGGAGACGCCGCGCAGGCATGGGGCGCAGAGTGGCGGAGTGTGAAAGCCGGCGGGCTGGGCGACGCCGCGGCCTTCAGTTTTTATCCGACGAAAAATCTGAGCGCGGCGGGCGATGCGGGAATGATTGCGACGAACTCCGACGACCTGGCCGAGCGGGCCCTCATGCTGCGCCAGCACGGAATGCGCCGCCGCTACTACCACGACGAGGTCGGATGGAATACGCGCATGGACGGAATGCAAGGCGCAATTCTGGGCGTCAAGTTGAAGCACATCGACGGCTGGAACCAGGCCCGGCGAGCCGTGGCCCGGCGCTATCATGCGCTCTTTCACGCGACGGGGCTGGTCGAGGCTGGGCCGTATCCGGCGCACGGTGTCGTCCTGCCGCACGAGGTTCCCGGCAGCCATCATGTCTGGCATCAATACGTGGTCCGAACCGCGCGCCGCGATGGCTTGCGCCAGTTTCTCACCGAGCGCAAGATCGGCTCGGAGATCTACTATCCCGTCCCGCTGCATTTGCAGGAGGCTCTCAAGGGCCTGGGCTACTGCCAGGGCAGCTTTCCAGAGGCAGAGCGCGCAGCAAGCGAGGTGCTGGCGCTGCCCATCTTTGCTGAACTGCGCGAAGACGAACAGGAGACGGTGGTCGCCGCGATTGCCGAGTTTTTGAGCTGAGTGGAAGGCGCGATCTCTGCTGTCAGGAAGAAGCGGGGGGGTATCGATGAACAAGATGGCTCTTTGAAGAATGTCAGATGTTCGCCGTGTGCGAATGCAATGGTGGAGGGCGCGTGAACCCGGAATAGTGAAAGTTTCTACGCATACACATGTCTGTCCGGTGACGTTTCGACTTAATCTAAAAGCGGCAGTCGATCCAGCCTTGAATTGGTTATCTTCTTCAAAGTGAAACTTCTTGCAGCGATGGACGATTTCGCCATTTGGGTGAGGTGCGGAGCAGTCGAAAATCGATGATCGAGAAGAAGCCGAACCATGGTAGTTCGCCGGGCCGAAATTTTGCAGGGGCTAAAGAGGCTGCGGAAAAAGGGCTATTCGGAAGTTGCAATCACGATTG
>CAZDYU010000116.1:0-13689 GCA_964509755.1 uncultured Occallatibacter sp.
TAATCGGAAACAAAACTTCAACCAGACTGTTTACACAAAAGACTGGACACTACCACCTCGACCGGCTGCATTTCGTTCTTTCCAATCCCTGCCTCTATTCATCCGGCCCGAAAATATCCCACCCATTGTCACCCCAACGACGAAGACCTGTCGTTGGGGATCCTGATTCCGCAAAGAACGCGGAATGGATGGGGCATACAAATCACAGTATTTATGAACCGAATCAATAAAGTTTTCCGAGTTTGAGAATACCGAGACAAGGCGCCCAACATGGGTGCGAAGATTAAGAGCAGAGGGCGAAATGACCGCGAACGAACAGGCTCCGCTGCAGCACGAGATCATTCTTTATGCCACGCCGGATGGCAATGTACGCGTCGAAGTGCTGTTTGAGAGCGAGAGCTTCTGGCTGACACAGAAGAAGATGGCGGAACTGTTTGGGGTGGAGAGCCATACCATCACCTACCACCTTCAGGAAACTTACAAGTCCAATGAACTCAATAATGTGGCAACTACTCGAAAAATTCGAGTAGTTCAAACCGAGGGGGTTCGAACGGTTGCCCGCGAGGTGGATTTTTACAATCTGGACGCCATTATCTCAAGATCACGGACATCTATGAGCAATGCAGCATCGACTACAACCAGAATGCGGCGATCACGCAGGTTTTCTTCAAGACAGTGCAGAACAAGCTGCATTGGGCGATCACCGGCAAGACCGCGGCGGAGTTGATTGCCGAGCGCGCCCAGTCCAGCCAGCCGAATATGGGGCTCAAGACGTGGAAGAATGCCCCGCGCGGCCGCATTCGCAAAGCAGATGTCATGGTTGCGAAGAACTATCTGGAAGAAGGGGAGATCAAGGCGCTGGAACGGATTGTCGGCATGTATCTGGACTATGCGGAAAACCAGGCCGCGCGGCAGATTCCAATGCGCATGGCGGAATGGGTTGAGAAGCTCGATGCCTTCCTGAAGTTCAATGAGTACGAAGTACTAGCGAATGCGGGTAGCGTCTCGCACGAGGTGGCGAAAGAACTGGCGGAGAAGCAATACGAGACTTACGATCTTGCGCAGGATCGCAGTTTCGAGAGCGATTTTGAGCGCGCGACAAAGAAGATACTCGAAGCGCAACGCAGCGGCCCGAAACTGAAAAAGATTCCGAAGGCTGATTCGGCATAAATTTTGGATTTGGGAAGCAAGCCTCGCATCCCGCATGGATGCAGGATGCGAGGCGACGGGCTTCTGAGTCACTCACACTTATCCTGTACTCACTGGATGGCAAGCGTGTAAAACTCAGGGCTTAAGGGCTTTATGTCAGGAGGCCATCTGCAGCAGTTCCTGCTCGGCGCGCAGCCAATCCTGCTCCGCGAAACCATCCTGATAGCCGCGCTGCGCCCAATAGGCCCGCGCCAAATCCTCGATCTGTTCGCGCGAGGGCATGCCAGGCTTGAAGGATGGCGCGGTCTCCTTCTTGATTGCGGTCTTGGCTTTAGCAGTCGCGCGGGGTTTTGCGGTTGTCGCCGTCTTCTTCACTTTATCTGCCATTGATAGTTACCTCCGTTGGGGTAGCCGCCAACTTACGGGGCATCCTCTTCAGAGTACAGAAAATCTGTCTGAAATGCTATGCCGCAAAGCGCGGGCCGAACCTCATCCCTCAACACATACGCATCAAAATTAATATCGCCGCAGGTGCCCGTGGGTGAAGTTCCATAGCCGCAACAGCAGCAGCAGAACGGCAATCGCAATGACAGACACGATAACAATGCCGCGCAAAAAGGGAGTTGCCGTGCGCGAATTCTTCTTGGGCGAGTTTGCATTGCGACGGGTCATAGTTTCAGTAGGGGAGAGGCGAGACCCATCTTATCGCGATTCGCTCACCGCGCGCCAATCTGTATCGCTTCAGTACGGGCGTTTGCCCATCTCGCCGCGCAAAAGCCAGTCTTTCTCCACTACTGATAGAATGGAAGAGGCCGCGGTGCGCGGCGATTTTCTCTATGCAGAGAGCGTCATAAAGGCCATCTGATCACTTAACACTGACAACTGACCATTTTATTGTTTCCCCCAACCCCATGGCCTCATCGGCCGAACCAGAAGAAGGAAAAGCTATCCTGTGACCCAGACGATACGCAATATCGCCATCATTGCCCATGTTGACCACGGTAAGACCACCCTCGTTGATGCCATGCTGCGGCAGTCCGGAACCTTCCGCGCCAACGAGCAGGTGGCGGAACGGGTGATGGACTCGAACGAGTTGGAGCGGGAGCGCGGCATCACCATCCTGGCCAAGAACACGGCCATCGTCTTTGAAGGCGGCAAGATCAACATTGTGGATACGCCGGGCCACGCCGACTTTGGCGGCGAAGTGGAGCGCGCGCTCAAGATGGTGGACGGCGTGATGCTGCTGGTGGACGCGGCTGAAGGCCCGCTGCCGCAGACCCGCTACGTGCTGGCCAAGGCGCTTGAAGCGCATCTCAAGCCCATCGTCGTCATTAACAAGATTGACCGCCCCGACGCCCGCGCGCAGGAGGTCCTGAACGAAATTTACGATCTTTTCATCGATCTGGACGCCGACGAAACGCAACTGGATTTTCCGGTGCTTTACGCGGTGGCCAAGGCAGGCACCGCGACCACGGACATGGCGACCCCCGGCGTGGATTTGCAGCCGCTCTTCGAGGCCATTGTCTCTGAGATTCCGCCGGCCACCGGCGACGCCGACGGGACGTTGCAAATACTTGTAACCAATCTCGATTACTCGGATTATTTTGGCCGCATCGCCGTCTGTCGCGTCTTTCAGGGCACGCTGCACGCGGGCGACGACGTCACCATCAGCAAGCGCGACGGCAGCCTGATGAAGACGCGCATTACCAAGTTATTCACCTTCAGCGGCCTCAAGCGCATCGAGACTACTGAAACCACCATGGGCGACATTGTGGCCGTCGCGGGCGTCGAGGGCATCACCATCGGCGAGACCATTACCAGCGTCGAAAACCCTGCGCCGCTGCCGCTGATTGTCATCGACGAGCCGACGATTGCGATTCAATTCAGCGTGAACAATTCACCCTTTGCCGGGCGCGAAGGCCAGTACGTCACCAGCCGCAACTTGCGTGAGCGCCTGGAAAAGGAGCTGTTGACGAACGTTAGTATTCGCGTAGAAGACACCGGCTCGCCGGATACTTTCAAGGTGCTGGGCCGCGGTGAATTGCAACTCGCAATTCTGATCGAAATGATGCGCCGCGAGGGCTTCGAACTTTCCGCCGGCCGCCCTGAGATCGTGACGAAAACTGTGGACGGCACGCGCATGGAGCCGGTCGAGCACCTCACCATCGACGTTCCCGAGGCCTACACCGGCACGGTGATTGAGAAGCTGGGGCCGCGCAAGGGCGAGATGACGAAGATGCACAATCACGGGTCGGGCCGCGTGCGCATGGAGTTCCGCGTACCCAGCCGCGGCATCATCGGCCTGCGCTCTGAGATGCTCACCGAGACGCGCGGGACGATTGTGATGAACGCGCTTTTTGACGGCTACATTCCTTACCAGGGTGAGATTCCGCAGCGGCCCACGGGCGCATTGATCTCCGACCGCCAAGGGCTGACGACAACTTATTCGCTCAACGGATTGCAAGAGCGCGGCATGTTGTTTGTGGGTGCGGGCGTTGAGGTTTATGAGGGCATGATCGTCGGCGAGCACTCGCGCGACAACGATCTCGACGTGAACGTGGTGCGCGAAAAGCACATGACCAACATGCGCGCATCGAGCGCCGACGAGGCCATTCGGCTGGTGCCGTATCGAGCGCTGAATCTGGAGCAGGCCATCGAGTTTATCGCCGAGGATGAGGTGGTGGAAGTTACGCCGAAATCACTGCGGTTGCGGAAGAGAGTCTTGCAGCAAAACAAGCGGCCCAAGCGGTGGGAAAAGAGCAGCGAATAACTTGCCCCGAGTGTTGCAAATATTGAGTTGCCGATGGTTTCAGTATGCAAGGGTGAAGAATTCAGCCGACCCGTTATAAGTGAGATGGCAGTCCTTGAGGATGTCTCTGCCCAGCAGCGCGTGGAACCCTTGATGAATCAATTCACTCGTGCAGACTGATATGACAGCCCTCACCAAGGGCTCTTGCTTGCCCGATATGGGAATAACGATGGAAACATCGTATGTATCGGCTTCGACAGGCGTGGCCCCGGTACTGGGTGTAGTCATCAAAGTTTTTCCGGTTGGCTGAAGACCGAGCGCAATCAACACAGTCGGGTCGATGCAGGTACAACTCGCGCCCGTATCGACCAGTGCTCTGACATTCTGGGACGCGGGCACAGGCTGGCCTTCAGATTGCAGCGCCACAACGCGCGACACGCTTACACCGACGATCATATCCAGCATGGGGCCAGTTTGCTCTGGCGCTGTCAGCGTGAAGTGGGGCAAATCAAGCAGCCCTCTCAGAGTTATAGGGTAGAATGCGCCGTGTGAATTGGTGAACAGTTTCGGTTACGCTGACTTGCTTGACCAGAAAAGGCTCCAACTTGAACTTCTCATACCCAGCCTTGATAGCGTCTTCATAGGCCACATAAAAGTCTACGACTTCATCACCGCGGATTAGAACGAATTTACCCTGATGCTCCTTCAGATCGGGCAATTTTGCCTTATAAGTAGCAAGTTCTTGTTCGAGTGCCATAAGGATGCCCTCCTCCAAGAGGTCATTAGTTGCGCTATTCTCTGTGCGTTTGACGATTGTGATAGCCAATCGGATGCAGAATACGACGCTTCTTCGCCCCTGTCAAGCAGATTGATTTCCCCGCTGGACAGGTCATCGACATCGACTTGCCATATCTTTACCATCATTTTGACGGCAAGTTGGCTTGATGGTAACACGCCTCCAAGGAATTAAACGCAAAGGCCGTGCTTTCAGGAAGTATGCAATTATTCTGCCAGACATAAGCCGATTCCATTAACGAAGCCACAAAACGAAAGCGGTGCCTGTCTCGCTCGTCGGCCCCTCACTCCGGCAGTTTAGCGTCCAGAACTTCCTGTGCCCGAGCAGCGCGCCAGGCAGCCAGCCGCTCATAGAGCGCTGCGTCGTTGAGGGCGAGAATCTCCGCCGCAAACAGCGCTGCATTGCCTGCGCCGGGTTTGCCGATGGCCAATGTCGCGACGGGAATCCCTTTGGGCATCTGGACCATGGAAAGAAGTGAATCGAGGCCGTTCAGCGGCGTGGCCGCAATCGGCACGGCCAGCACGGGAAGCAGCGTCTTGGCCGCCATTACGCCGGCCAGATGAGCCGCGCCGCCGGCCCCTGCGATCAGTACCTTGATTCCGCGCTCCCGCGCTGTTGCAACGTACTCGAAGAGCTGGTCTGGAGTGCGATGCGCGCTCAGCACCCGCGCCTCGCAGGGAATCTCCAGCGCCCGCAAAATCTCAATGGCCGCAGCCAGCACCTCGTAATCGCTCTTGCTGCCCATCACCACGCCTACCAACGGTTGATCGCTCATGGGGCGATTATAAAAGCTCCCGCGCGCGGCAGGCTACCGGATTTTGATTGCCTTCTTTTCGCCGCGGCTCAATTAACATAAAAGTCGAATACCATAAGAATCGAAGGATGCTTCCCATGCCCAATCCAGCCGCTCAAGAGTCCGTTGCCGCCCCATCTCTGCCCGCCGTCCGCCTGGCTCTCAGCCACCTGGCCCCCGCCACCGTGCAGTCGGAGATTCGCGCCATGACCGTCGAGTGCGACCGCATCGGCGGCATCAACCTGGCCCAGGGCGTCTGCGACACGCCCGTCCCCGCGCCGGTGCAGGAGGGCGCAATCCGCGCCATTCACGACGGCCACAACATCTACACCCGCCTGGACGGCATCGCTCGCCTGCGCAAGGCCATCGCCGCCAAGCAACTCCGCGACTACGGCCTCGACTACGATCCGGAGAGCGAAATCCTGGTCGCATCCGGCGCGACTGGGGGGCTTCACGCCGCCGCCATGGCGCTGCTCAATCCCGGCGATGAGGTGCTGCTCTTTGAGCCCTTTTACGGCTACCATGTGGCTACGCTTAAATCCTTGCGCGTGACGCCGATTTTTGTCCCGCTGACAGAGCCAGACTGGGCGCTCGACCTGGACGCCCTGCGCGCCGCCATCACGCCGCGCACCCGCGCGCTGATTCTCAACACCCCGGCCAACCCTTGCGGCAAAGTCTTTACGCGCGCCGAGCTCGAGAGCCTGGCGGCCATCGCCATGGAGAACGATCTCTTCGTCTTCACCGATGAGATTTACGAGTACTTTGTCTACGACGGGGCGCGGCATATTCCGATCGCATCGCTCGACGGTATGAGGGAGCGGACGATTGCAATCTCCGGCTTTTCCAAGACTTTTTCAGTCACCGGCTGGCGTCTGGGCTACGTGCTGGCCGATGCCCGATGGCTGGGCGCGATGTCCTACTTTCACGACCTGACTTACGTCTGCGCTCCCTCGGCCTTGCAGCATGGCGCGGCCGCCGGACTTGAGGAGCTTCCGCCCAGCTTCTACGCGCAGCTAGCCGCCGACTACCAATCCAAGCGCACCCGCATTCTCTCCGCACTGAAGGACGCAGGCCTGGAGCCCAGCGTTCCCGCCGGTGCTTATTACGTGCTGGCCAGTGTGGGTCATCTTCCCGGCAAGACCGCCGCAGAAAAGGCTCGCAACCTGCTGGCCGCTACGGGCGTGGCAGCCGTCGCCGGCTCGGCCTTCTTCCGCCCCGGACCCGGCTGGCAGGGCCACGGCGAAGATCTGCTGCGCTTCTGCTTCGCTAAAAAAGATCCCGATCTGGACGAAGCCTGCCAGCGGCTGCGGCGGCTGTAACTCGCTTTCAGTCGCGTACCGACACTTGTTGCGCTTCCATAAGAATTTTTGCAAACGGCTTTAAAAGCACGTGTGGTTTATCAGTCCGCGGAAAGAGGGAGAATGTGCGTCAATTTTCCCGAAAAACACCCCTCATGGGCTAAAGACCTATTGATTCTATGGGCTTTATCGGCACGACTGAAGTCGTGCCCTTTCAAGGCCGAACCCTCGATTGAGTTTTTTCGCAGCCTGTTCAGGCGCGGGCGACGCGCTGGGCTGTCTGCCAGGGTGTGAATAGACGCGTAAGCCATGCGGGGAAGCCGCGGCGGTGAGAGGGGCTGGGTAACGGAAGTTTGACGGGCTTGGCCGGGGTCGCGGCAGGGATTGAGGCCGGGCGCAACTGAGCCAGTGTGTCCTTGACCATGGCGCGCAGGGACTCAGCTTCAAAGGTGCAGGAGCGCAGATAGGCTGAGATGGTCAGGCCGGCTTCGGCGGCTCTCTGGCGCAGTTGCTCGCACTCAGCCCGGCTCATGCGAATCGTGATGCTGGCGTCCTTGAGATTGCGCTCGAAGGCCGTTGACGGGGCGTGATCGAGCTTGGCCTCGCTCTTTGCGGCGGCTTGCTGGCTAACGGCGGACCGAGCTGCCGAGGGGCGCGCCGGCGGTGGGAGGGAGGTGGAAGTCTTTTCGCCTAACAGCTCTGCAACGGCAGCCTCGGCGAGCCCCTGATCTGAATAACTGGAAGAATTAGAGGGGCTGGAAGGGTGATAGCGAGCGTGGGTGCGCAGGGCGCTCTCATAGCTGAGGGTTGCCACGTCGTCTTCCAGCGCGTCGTCGTTCCAGAGCAGGGCCGGGGATTTGGCAGATTTCGGCCAGGAAGTGATTTCCGGCATTGGGTTCTTCTGTTTGGCCATGGTAATGGCAGCCATGAGGCCGGCGAAGTCGGTGGTGGGCGGTGCTTCGGCTGTCTGCTGCATGAGTTGAAGGTTACCGCAAGGTTGGGCGGAAAGGGTGAGAACTCTCCCATGGAGAGATGGGATGTGTTTCATAAAAGAACAAGGTTGGGGTTTGTTCGGAAATGAAACACTGCGCTGCTTTCCACCCACGGAAATGCAGGTCTTTCGAGTTCTCTGCTCTAACTCCTCATGAACAAGAAAATTGGGTGAGGCGGTTTTTAACAAGAACAGCAAGTTAGCCACTGCTGCGCGGTGATGGCGAGTTAGCGGGTTGGCGACGAGTTCATTGCAGGCGTGAGATGCAGCGGCGAACCGGGACGCACTGGATGACTGGTGAGAGGGGTGCCCGAGTCGTTTACATGATGGTTCAAGCCGGGCGCGGTTCAGGCGCAGGCCAATTCGGAGACTTCGGGGTCGGGCAGGATGCGGTTGGGCAGACGGAGCAACTGGGTGACTGCTTCGGCTGTGAGCGGACGGGCGAAGAGGTAACCCTGGCCGAAGCGGCATTTCAAATCGCGCAGCAGGCGGTATTGATCCAGGGTTTCGATGCCCTCGGCGACCACGTCCATGCCCAGGACGCGGGCCAATTCTATGATGGTGCGCACGATCTGAAGCGGCTGTTCTCCCTCGGTCATTCGGCCAACGAAGGAGCGGTCAATTTTGAGCACGTCGAAGGGGAAGGAGTGGAGGTAATTCAGCGAGCTGTAGCCGGTGCCGAAGTCGTCCATCAGCAGCGAGACGCCGAGCCGGCGCAGGCCTCCGAGAACTTCTAGAGCGACATGCATGTTGGGAATGAGGCTGGATTCCGTCATCTCGAGGCCGAGCTGGCGGCTGCAAATGCCCGATTGCAGCAGCAGCGCCTCGACGTGGTCGGCCAGGCCCTCGCGCGAGAACTGGCGCGCGGAGAGGTTGACGCAGACGCGCAGGGAGACGTGGCGGCTATCCTCCAGGCACCACTTCTGGATCTGCGAGCAAGCCTCGGCCAGGCCCCAATCGCCGATAGGCAGGATCAGGCCATTTTCTTCGGCCAGCGGAATGAAATCCATGGGAGGAATCAATCCCCGCTCGGGGTGATTCCAGCGGATGAGAGCCTCCAGGCCGATGATCTGGCGCGTGACCAGATCGACCTCGGGCTGGTAGTAGAGCTCGAACTGGCCGTGGTCGAGGGCGTGGCGCAGATCGCCCATGCTGGGCCAGTTTGTGTTGGCCGCGCTGCCGTGGGCGTGGCGCTGGCCATGTCCATTTTTGCCCATGGCATTCCGCAGGCGGCGCAGTTCCAACTGGCTGGTGACCATCTCGGCCAGGCTTTCCAGTGTGCGAATCCCTTCCGGCTGCATCTGCTGGCTGGGATAATTGCGAAAAATGGTCAGAATGCCCAGGATGATTCCTTCCGCCGAGCGCACCGGAACGCTGGCAAAGGAGCCCTTTCCGATTTGCTTGAGACGGGGCAGAATGGGCTTGCATTTGAGATCATTGTGGACATCGGTCACAACGACTGGGCCGTTTTCAGCCAGCACCATGTCAAAGATCGAATTTCTGCGCGGCAGCTCGCGGACCGTCTGGCCGAAGCAGGACTTCATCCAGACGCGGCTCTCGTCGGCAAAGGCGATGGTGACCGCATCGGCGCCGAAGTATTGCGCGGCAAGACGAACAATGGCGTCGTAGCCCGCCTCGGGCGGAGTGTCCAGAATCCCCGTGGAGATGAGCGCAGCCAGCCTTGCATTCTCTTGCCGCTGATCGATTCCGGCGATATCCAATTCGGTTCGTAGCATCTCGGCTCCTGCTCGGCGGTGCTCCGTCATTCTGACTTAACGTGCGGATGCCACGCCCTTTGCTTGCTGGCCGCGCATTGAGCGGAGCAGACGATCGCGGCGTTCTCCACCTTCAATCCGCGGCACTTGGCGCGGTCAAAGAAGGCGGATTAACCCGCGAGAAGGCACTGCTCGATTCCCGCCCTTCCCTTATCGGAAATTAATGACGTTGGCATGAGGTTACCGGAGAGCCCCCGAAATGAGTACCAAGAGGAAACGAGCCGCGATGCGAGACTGGCGCGCGCTCATGTCTCGGACCGGGACACACGGCAAAGAATGCCAGCGCGGCCAATTCTGAACCTTGGACCATTAGAATCAAGATCAGTGGCGGAACGGCCCTCAGTTCATCCCTCTCTGCCGACGCGCTCCAAGTGGACGCGCGGCATGGCCTTGCTGCGCCCATCGCACACGCACACGGCATTTTCCGCAACCGTCCTGATGATGGGCTTCAACTTCCTGTCGCGGATCATGGGGCTGGTGCGCACCAAATACATTGCCTATCTCTTTGGGCATAACACGGATGCTTTTTACGCGGCCTTCCAACTGCCGGATATGGTTTCGTATTTTCTGGTGGGCGGCGCGCTCTCAGCGACGCTGGTGACGATCCTCACCGGCTACCGCGATTCCGGGCGCGAGGCCGAGGCGGAGCGGTCGCTCTCAGTGATTCTGACCACCATGTGCCTGGTGCTGGGCGCGGCGATTGTGCTGGCCGAGTTTCTGGCGCCGTTTTATGTGCGCCACTTCTTTCAGGGCTTTGACGCGCCCAAGGCCGCGCTCTGCGTGCACTTGACGCGCATTCTGCTGCCCGCGCAGTTGTGCTTTTTTTCCAGCGGCGTCTTTGGCGCGGTGCTCTTTGTGCGCAAGCAGTTCAGCGTGCAGGGAATTGCCCCGCTGATCTACAACCTGGGCACCATTGCAGGCGGCTTTCTGCTGGTCCGGCAGATAGGCATCTCATCACTGGCCGTGGGCACGGTGGCGGGCGCATTTCTGGGCAACTTTCTTTTGAATGCGTACTTTGTGCACCGGGCAGGGCTGCGCTTCAAGCCGATTCTCGACTGGCGCGACCAGGGGCTGCGCCAGTGGGTGCGGCTCTCATTGCCGCTGATCGCAGGGGCGTCGCTGGTCTCCGTTGATCCGTGGATCATCTCGTACTTTGCCTCGTCCACCGACGGCGCCATCACGCTGATGAATGTGGCCAAGCAGCTTTTTGCCGCGCCGATCGGGATCTTGGCGGGCGCGGCGGGCGCGGCCTCGATGCCGTTCTTCGCCAGCCTCTGGGCCAGCCAGCGGCATTACGAATTCGCCACCGGCGTTGCCGATTCGGTGGCCCGCGTGGCGGCGCTGGGGTTGCTGGCGGCCTCGGCCATGGCCGCGCTGGCAGCGCCCCTGGTCGAGCTGATCTATCTGGGCGGGCGCTTCTCCGTGGCCGACTGCCGGGCCTGCGCCGCCTACTTTATCGTCTTTTCCATCTCGCTCTTTTTGTGGTCGGCCCAGGCAATTTACTCGCGCGCGTTTTACGCCGCCGGAAACACATTTCTGCCGATGGTGGCCGCAACGGCGGTGACGCTGGTTTCGATTCCAATCTACGCCGCGCTCTACCGCTGGCAGGGCGCGATGGGGCTGGCTGTGGCCTCGGACCTGGGCATCGGGTTGCAGACGGTCTCGCTGTCCGTGCTGCTGCACCAGCGGCGGATGGTCTCGCTGGCCAGCCTGGATTATGCCGAGATCGGCCGCTGCCTGCTGGCCGCCGTCTCTGCCGGCTCTGGGGTAGGCGTGCTCTTCTGGTGGCTGGGCGGATTGCTGCAAAGTGCTCTGCCCGGCCAGACGCGCTGGATTGACCTGGCGGTGCTGGTCGTCGGGACGGCGTTGTGGCTGGCCATCGTCAAATGGGTGCTGGAAAAGAGCGGCTCCGCGCTGCCGCGGGCAACGATGCGGCGGCTGGGGATGGGATGAGGGGAATTCAGTCTCATTTCGATTTCATTTTTTGCGATCTATCCTGTTTCAAACCATTTACGAGACGAAACTCTCAACTCATATCCTGTTCATTTTCATTTCATTATCGCCGAATCGGCGTTTCATCGCTGGAATATGCGCTCAAAACACCGCCTGCAAAAAACACAAACGCCCCCGCTTGGCGCAGGAGCGCTTGTCTGAGTGCGAATGCTGAAGAGCAGCTACGACTGAATCTGTTTGGGCGCTTCCGGCGCGGCCGGAGCCGGTGCAGAAGGCGCAACTTTGACTTCAGTCTTCTTGATGTCGATGCCGCCCTTGAAGAATGCGCCGTCCTCGATGCTGATGCGCGCCGCGGTAACGTCGCCGGTCAGCGCGCCCTCGGCGCGAATGTCCACCCGGTCGCTGGCCGCAACATTGCCGCGCACCTTGCCGAGAATGACGATCTCGCGGGCGCCGACGCTGGCAGCCACCTGGCCGTTACGGCCCACGGTGACGCGGTTGCCGGGCAGGTTGATGCTGCCTTCGACCTTGCCGTCGACAAAGAGCGACTCGGAGCCGGTGATCTCTCCTTTGACAAAGATGCCTTTGCTGATGGTCGCCTGATCGCCGGCCGAAGCCGGGGCGCGGTTGACCGGCTCAGAAGGAGCGGGTGGAGTGGGGCGGGAGGGTTCTGGGTTTGGAGAGAGGTGCATTGGTCCGGGCTGGCTGGGTTTCCACATAGCGCTCACGAAGTTCCTTTTCTGTCCTGATGGGACGGGGCCATCCACGGCAACGGCGAACACCGTGGGCCCAAAAGCTGAAGGTCTGCGCTGCCGTAGTTTTCACCCTCAGCAGCTGGTCTGCGGACCCAATTAGGATCGTACACTCTGCGGTCCGCCTTGGTTCATTGCGTTGCCGTTATTGTAAGCCAGCGCGCAGGGATTGGCGAGAGTGTGCCAAAACCGTCAACAGCGGAACCTTTCCTCCGGGGCTAAGGCCCAGCTTCGATAAAGAAGGGTATATGTACGGGCTAAAGCCCGTACCCTTCATCCAATTGAGTTTTTCCGCAGCCTCTAAAGTCGTGCCCTTTCAAAACATCGGCTCATCGGAGGAACTTTAGACGAGCCGGCCAGCGGTTGCGCTATGATGGTGGGTCCGCACGACAAGGAGAAATTCGGCATGGATGCGTCAACGACAGATTTTGCGATCCGATATGGATGGGTGCTTTTACTCATTCTGGCCTTGATTCTTTACAAAATGATTCTGCGCGTCTTCTTTGGGACGGTGATTGTCTCGCAAGAGGAGATTGGAATCGTCAACAAGAAGTGGGTGCTCTTTGGCAAGCACCGCACGCTGCCCGACGGCGCCATTGTGGCGCTCTTTGGAGAGGCCGGATTGCAGGCCGATACGCTGGCTCCGGGAATTCATTTTGGCCTGTGGATCTGGCAGTATTCCGTCTTCAAGGTGCCGTTTACCACCATCGACCGGGGACACATTGGCATTGTGGAGGCGCGCGACGGCCATCCGCTCTCCGGCGGACGCGTTCTGGGCAGAACCGTCGAGTGCAACTCCTTTCAGGATGCGCGGGCCTTTTTGACCGGCGGCGGCGAGCGCGGCCCGCAGATCTCGGTGATTCCGCCCGGTACCTATCGCATCAATACGGCGCTCTTTCAGGTCTCTATGGAAGACGTTCTGGAGGTGCCGGACAATATGGTCGGCGTGGTGACCACCAAGGACGGCAAGCCGCTGGCGACGGGCGAGATTGCCGGCAAGGAGATTCTGGGCCACAACATGTATCAGGACGCCGAGGCGTTTATCACCAACGGCGGCAACAAGGGCTTGCAGGAGCAGGTGATTCTGGCCGGGCGCTACTTTATCAATCCTCGCTTTGCCACGGTCGAGACTTATCCGATGACGCAGGTGCCGATTGCCAACGTCGGCGTGGTAATTGCCTTTGTGGGCGCGGAGGGCAAGGACGTAACCGGCGACACCTTCAAGCACGGCAACCTGGTGAGCCGCGGGCAGAAGGGCGTCTGGGTGGATCCGCTCGATCCCGGCAAATACCCTATCAATCCCTTCACGCACAAGGTGGAGATTGTTTCGACGGCGAACATTGTGCTGAATTGGGCGACGGGAAAATCCGAAGCGCATAAGCTGGACGAAAAGCTCTCGACGATTACGGTGCGCTCGTCGGATGGATTCACCT
>CAZDYU010000117.1:0-13558 GCA_964509755.1 uncultured Occallatibacter sp.
AGACCCACTCCATGGCCCAGCCGAAGACGAAGTTATGAATCAGCGTGCTGGTGGCTTCAGGATGCGTGAGGCCGATGGCGAACCAGATGCCGACGCCGCTGACGGTGCCGAAGACGGCGGTGAGGATGAGGAAGAATTTGGAGTGACTGGCAAGCTGCTTGAGCCATGCGTCACGGAGCGGGCCCTCCTTCATGCGCAGGGCCTTGCGCTCGGCCATGGGAAGATAGAGGCCGCCGCCGACGGCGAACTGCGAGATCATGACGTGGAAGATGGCGATGATGCCGATGACCCAGCCGGAGCCGAGGTACGGAATGTCCCAGAATGGATAGTTCATGTTCTTAGCTCCTAGCTGCTAGCTTTTAGCTTTTAGCTCTTAGCTCAATCCCGGACGTAAAAGGTGTATCCTCCGGGAAAAAGCTAAAAGCTAACAGCTAATAGCTAAAAGCTGTTCTACCTAATCGTCCAATAGCCGATGACCGTGGTGGCTAGCAGGGCAAAGACCGCCAGCAGGCCGAAGTAATGCGCGGCGCGGGCGCGCTGTCCGGATTCCTTGTCCTTGTCATAGAAGGGAATCAGAACCCAGAGCGCGATGCCGAGCGTGAAGAGCAGAATGCCGGCTATCTCGCCAGGCTCGCCTTGCAGCCAGGGAATCATGCCCAGCAGCTTGAGCATCTCAAAGGGACTCATAAAGTACCACTCGGGATGAATGCCAAGGGGCGCGGGCGCGAGAGGATCAAAGGCTTTGCCGAGCGACCAGGGAAAGACCGAGGCCAGCAGCGCCAGAATGTTGAGCGAGATAAGCCACATGGCCAAGTCCTTGCGCAGGAAGTTGGGCAGGAAGGGCATGGACTTGCGCTCTGCGGGCGGGAGGGCTTCAACGCACGGCGGCGAGGCGTTGCCGTGGCGTTGGACTAACCAGAGATGAAAGCCGAGCAGCGGCACGAAGATGGCCGGCAGCACGACGACATGCAGAGCGAAGAAGCGCTGGACAGTGAACTCGCTGACGTCGGGACCGCCGCGCAGCATGTTGGCGATGGCAGGGCCGATCCACGGGATGGCGGCGGGAATTTGCAGGCCGACCTTGGTGGCGAAGTAACTCAGCTCGTCCATCGGCAAGAGATACCCGGAGAAGCCGAAGACCGAAGCAATTCCTAGAAGCGCCATGCCGCTGAGCCAGCCGAACTCGCGCGGCTTGCGGTAGGCCTTCATGAAGTAGACCGAGAACATGTGCACCAGGATGGAGAAGATCATCAGGCTGGCGCTCCAGGCATGAGCCGAGCGGATGAGCCAGCCAAAGTGCATCACGAAGGTGATCTGGCGGACCGACTCGTAAGCTTCGGCGCCGGGCCGGAAGTAAACCAGCAGCAGCACGCCGGTGAAGCACTGGACGAGAAATAGGAAGAGCGAGATTCCGCCCCAGTAATACCAGAAAGATTGAGAGTGAACCGGGACGGTTTTGTGGCGGGCAAAGGCTGCCAGCTCACTCAATCCCAGGCGCTCGTCGATCCAGTCGTAGATAGATTTTGAAGTCATGCCTTTATCCTTTTACAGATGTCAGGTTACAGATGACAGATGACAGTTGACAGATGACAGTTAAGCGCGGGAGACATCGACGCTGGAATCCGTGACGGCTACTTTGAAGAGCTTGAGCGGCTTGGGCGGCGGGCCGCTGACATTGTCGCCGGTGTAAGCGTTGTAGACGCCGCCGTGGCAGGCGCAGTGGATGCGGTCGGCCTGCGGTTCATACTGCACCGTGCAGCCCAGGTGGGTGCAGACGGCGGTCATCGAGATCCAGCGGCCATCGGCATGATGAATGAGCAGCGCGGGCGAGGCTCCGAATTTGAACATCAGCACGGAACCGGCGGGCAGCTTTTGCGCGTCCTTGAGCGTGACCTCGGTGACGGCGGTGGCTTCCATCGCCATCTCAGACGGCGAGGCTAGATAGCGATAGATGGGATAGGCCAGCGCGGCGGTGTAGGCCAGGCCGGCGGCTCCAGCGGCGACGAGAAAGGCGCGGCGAGTACTCTTTTCGCCGGGCTCCTCCAGAACAGGCACGAGATGGGATTGATCGGTCATAGGAATTCTTTCGCGGAGGTTAGGCCGCGCCCTCCATAACTTTTCTGGCGCGGGCGACGACCGAGACCAGCCAGCCGATGACGCCCAATCCGGCGACAAAGAGGACCAGGAAGAGTCCGACGACCCACCAGTTGGTGGCGACAGCGCGATCCCAAACGTTGTATCCCTTGCTGAGCAGAGTCAGGTCGCGGACGGCGTCGCGGTAGACGACCAGCGTTAACTCAATGAGCACGGCCAGCAGAATACTGGCCCATCCAACCCAGCTTGCCGTGAGCTTGGCCAAGCCCGCAAAGGCAGCCAGCAGGACGGCAACGGCGACCAGCGCCAGCCAGCCGTAACCGGCTAGGCCGTAGTACTTGTAGAAGCCATAACCATCGGGAGGGGCGGCCAGCATCGACTTGACTGCGGCAGGCTGCACGCTGGCGGCCCACACGCCGGCGGCCAGGTAGACGATGCCGAAGCCCGCGGCGACCTTGCCTCCGAGACCGGCCAGAAAGCTCTTTTCACCGGCGGTGAAGGTGGCGCGGCCGGCCAGATAAAGCAGCCACAGCCCGCCGATGAAGAGTCCGCCGGCCATCATCATCAGCCAGCGCGGCTCAAGCGTCGGATCATGAGGCGGCAGAAACGCGCCCATTGCCGAGGCGGAGTACATCGCGCGCCAGCCCTCCGGCCGCAGCATCAGCGTCATGTTGGTTGAGAGCAGGCGCGCGATGCACCCGGCCAGCAGCCATGCGGTGAAGCCGGTGCAGGCGGCAAACTTGCCTGCCTCAAGGCGCGCGCTGAAGCGGTAGAGCAGCCAGTAGGTCAGGGTGAGCAGGGCGATGATCGAGATCCAGTAGAGGCCGATCAGCACGCTGCTGGTGTAGAGCGCGCGTCCGTAAAGCACCTGCGCAAAGAGCAGCGGCGGCACGCCGAGGTTGATGACAAATGTCATCACGACGGTGAGCCTGCGGGCCAGCGCGCGCGCGGTCACCGTGCAGGCCGGCGAGGAGCGGAAGAGGCTGAGCACGACGGCCAGCAGCAAGCCGCCCAGCAGCATCTCGACAGCGACAAAGTGCAGCGCGAGGGTGACGATGTGCAGCAGCTTGAGGAGCCAGATGGGCGCGGGAAGCGGAATGGGGTCGACAGCGGGAAAAGATTGCATGGTTCCCTTTGCAACGAAGAGGTTGTGTTTCAGACTAGCATAGTCCAATTTGCCGTATGTGATGGCAGTCACAGGGTTTTAATCGGTCGCGGATTGCCGGGTAAAAGGTATACGAAACGATGGTATACCCGCGCGGTCCTCCGTCAAGGTATCTGGAATAAATAAGTTTGTTTGAGCGGGAAATACTTCCGTTGCGGCACTGTTTATCTGGATTGGGACTTGACTGATACTTACCGAAAAGATGGAGTTTTACGGCACAGTTTCCTGAATGGGAACACATCCCACTCTGCATTTTCCAGGGGCTTCTGGATGTGTGTTGCGACGTTTATTTCCCGCTGTCACTGATGGCACTTAGCTTAATTACCGATAGAGGGATGGGGACCATGGCAAAGCATTTCTTTCTTTTGCCGTGGATTCCGGTGTGCACCCGCATGAGTCTGGCGAGTATCAGGTTCGTCGCCGCTGGTTGGCTGGGGTGTTCGACCGGTGGGTTCACCGGGAAGTGCCGCAAAGGAGACGAATGATGAAACGATTTCTGATTGGCGCGATGGCGCTGACTTTAGGAGCAATTCCAGTGACAGCGCAGAGTCTGGAGGATCTGAATATTCAGATTCACGGCTATGCGACACAAGGCTTTTTGTACACCGCGCAGAACAACATTCTCACCACCAGTTCAAGCAATGGCAGTCCGGCGTGGAGCGAAGCGGTGGTGAACATCACGTCGCAACCCACGCCCAAGTTTCGCATCGGCGTGCAGGGCCGCTATTTTCTGCTTGGCAACTACGGAAATGCCATTACGCTCGACTGGGCTGCTGCCGACTATAAGGCCAGCGATAAACTCGGTGTGCGTTTTGGAAAGGTCAAGATTCCTAATGGCCTGTTGAACGAGACACAAGACATCGATCCTTCGTATATATGGTCGCTCCTTCCGCAAGGCAACTATCCGATTTCAAGCCGCAACTCGCAACTGGCGGAGTACGGAGGCGTCGTATACGGCACATTCAATCTTGGCCAGAAAATGGGCAAACTGGAATACCGGGGATGGGGAGGCGAGGTCGCAATTGGCCCCAACGATGGCTACTGGGTCGCTTTCAAAGAGGAAGGGATCGTCCTGACGAACGGCCTTAACGCCGTGAGCAGCGGCACCGCGCTGCGTTGGAAGACTCCTTTACCCGGTCTCATGCTTGGCGCATCCTTCACCAGACTGAACAAATCGAGCTCTCCGTTTGTGGATACATATGTGGTACCGGCCGGTCCCAGCAAGGGCGTGACGATCACTACCCCCGGAGCCATGGTCCTGAATGCCATCAACGAGCCGGCTTTTTTTGCCCGCTATGAGAAGAATCGCATTATGATCGCGGGCGAATACGTGCGCGAACCCGCGTTCATCATACTTAGTGGGCTTTCCCCTTATCCGGAGAGATCCGACTCGCGGCCGTGGTATGCGATGACTAGCTACAAGGTGACGGACAAGCTGACCGGTGGCGTTTATACGACTCAGGACGTCAACCATCAAGCCGTACTGGGCCCAGCGCGTTACTTCAAGGATTGGGCTTTGTCCGGCCGCTACGACTTCAACCAGTACCTCTACGCCAAGGCCGAGCAGCATTTCATCGACGGCACGGCGGTAGGCTTTGACGCCGACCTCAATCCGAACGGCATCAAGCCTTCAACCAAGCTGACGATTCTGAAAATCGGCATGAGCTTCTAACCCGGACGAAAGGAGAAATTGAAATGAAAAAGCTACTGTATGCAGCATTGTTTGTAGCGTCCGCGTCGATCTTCATCGTCCAGGCTAGCGCCCAGGTGATTGTGATCGCCAACCCCAGCGTAAAGACTTCCGATGTATCGAAGAACGATCTCAAGGATGTCTTTACCGGTGCTTCAACATCTCTGGGCGGCGGCAGCGTGGTGCCGATTCTGCTGAAGGCGGGCACGGTTCACGAGGAGTTTTTGCAGGCCTACATCGGCAAGAACGATACCGCCTACCGCGCGGGCTGGCGGAGCTTAGTCTTCTCCGGTCAGGCCAGTATGCCCAAGAGTCTGGATCCCGAGGCGGCGGTGGTCGAGTTTATCGCACACAATGCGGGCACGATCGGCTACATCAGCAAAGCGACGCCGCATGAGGGCGTGAAGGTGCTGACGGTCAGGTAAGTTGGATAATACTTGAAGTTCAACGGCAATCGGATACTGGGAGCCTGAGTTGTGTGGCTCATCATGATTCGATTGCCGTTGATGTTTGGAGCTTCTTTCATTTTATTAATCGATAGACTTTCAATTTTCTTTAAAGAGCCTACGAATAAATTCCATTTCTAGCGGAAACTTTCCTCAGGGGTTAAAGAGGCTGCGGAAAAGGGTTAGTCAGGGGGTGCAATGAGAACTGAAAGTAGCAGGGGCTAAAGCCCAACGTCGATATGATTGGCTTTATCGGCCCGACTAAAGTCGTGCCCTTGTTACAAAGCCTTCAAGAATTGCCTCGTAATGAGTTTTTCAGCAGCTTGCAAAATTTCGTTCATTTTATTGCGTTTGCGGCCCGACTAAAGTCGTGCCCTTGTTACAAAGCCTTCAAGAATTGCCTTGTGATGAGTTTTTCAGCAGCTTGCAAATATTTCGTTCATATTATTGCGTTTACGGAACGACTGAAGTCGTGCCCTTTCAAAACATTGACTTAATTTGAGGCTCTTCTTTTAAATAACCGCCTTAATCGGAGATTTGCCAAGAAGCAGGGTTAGTTACCCGGCGATTATGTTTGCTTGAAACTTGCGCGCTGCAAATAGATGGCAGCGGCCTTCAAGTCCCGCGCCGGACTGCCGATAACACAGAAGAGTTGACACCGAATAAGTCCTGGACCATTTGTTCTCACGTTCGCTGAAGCAGCGATGCAATCGTGCGACTTGTCGAGGATTGGTTGACCATTGCATGCACCGGGGAGATTAATTCCGGCAATTCAGCGAAGGAGACAAACAATGAACCGACTTTTAGTAGGCGCTTTGGCGCTTGCCTTGGGGGCTATTCCTGTATCCGCACAAAGCCTGGAAGATCTGAACATTCAGATTCACGGCTATGCCACACAGGGGTTTCTCTACACAAACCAAAACAACGTTTTCACAACCACATCGAGCAATGGCAGCGCGGCATGGAATGAGGCCGTAATCAACATCTCCTCAGCACCTATCAGCAAGCTGCGCGTTGGCGTACAGGGCCGTTATTTCATTCTCGGCAACTACGGCAACACCATCACGCTGGACTGGGCTCAGGCCGACTATAAATTCAACGACAAACTGGGCGTGCGCGTTGGCAAGGTCAAGACTCCCTTTGGGTTGTTCAACGAGATTCAGGACATTGATCCCTCGTATATGTTCGCGCTTCTGCCGCAGGGTCCATACTCGATCGCCAGCCGCAATAGCCAACTCTCAGAATATGGCGGGGTCGTATACGGCACTCTCAACGGACATAAACTCGGAAAGCTGGAGTATCGCGGCTGGGACGGCGTGCGTTCGGTCACCAAAGATGACGGCAACTTCCTGGCGCAACGGGAATCGGGAACGACACTGCCCAACGGATTGAGCGGCGCTGCGATTGGAGCGGCACTTCACTATAGAACTCCCATCGATGGGCTGATGATCGGCGCATCCGATCTCTACGTCTATCAGAAGAGTTGCGTGATTGTAAATACTCCCACCACCGGCTCTGGCCAGACCACGAACAATGGAACGGAGACCGTGAGCCCCTTTAGCCAGCCGTTCTTCTTCTCCAAATACGAGCATGGCAAAATCATGGCTGCCGCCGAGGCATGGAAGAGCACAGCGAAGCAATCGGTTGCGTTAACCGGGAAGCCGGTATCTATCAATGCCACTGCCAACGTTGCATGGTACGTGATGGCCACTTACAAAGTGACTGGAAAACTTACGGCTGGGGCTTACCAGACGCAGGAATTCAATCATAACGCCAAACTCGGTCCGTCGCGCTATTTGAAGGATTGGGTCGCCTCCGGACGCTATGACTTCAACCAGTACCTCTATGCCAAGGCTGAGGAGCATTTCATTAAAGGAACAGAGACCGATTTCGACGCAACCTTGAACCCCAATGGCCTGAAACCTACCACCAATCTCACCATTCTGAAATTTGGCTTTAGCTTCTAACCCGGACGAAAGGAGAAATTGAAATGAAAAAGCTTCTGTATGCAGCATTGTTTGTAGCGTCCGCGTCGATCTTCATCGTCCAGGCTAGCGCCCAGGTGATTGTGATCGCCAACCCCAGCGTAAAGACTTCCGATGTATCGAAGAACGATCTCAAGGATGTCTTTACCGGTGCTTCAACATCTCTGGGCGGCGGCAGCGTGGTGCCGATTCTGCTGAAGGCGGGCACGGTTCACGAGGAGTTTTTGCAGGCCTACATCGGCAAGAACGATACCGCCTACCGCGCGGGCTGGCGGAGCTTAGTCTTCTCCGGTCAGGCATCGATGCCCAAGAGCCTGGATAGCGATTCGGCGGTGGTCGAGTTCGTCGCGCATAATACGGGCGCTATCGGCTACATCGGCAAGGCCTCGGCGCACGATGGCGTGAAGGTGCTGACGGTGAAGTAAGTTGACCGGAGGAAATTTGGGGCCGCGAGAAGGGCGTTTATCGGCTCAAGTTCGGCCCCAGTTCTCCGATGAAAGATACATAGCGGCACAACAAATCCCCGCGTAGGGGCGACGAAGTCCTGGCGGAAGGTGAAACACCATGTTTGGACAGATGAAGATCAAGGCGAGAATTCTGGGCATATTGGCGGTGCTGGCTTGCGGCTATCTGCTGCTGCTGGCGATGGTGCAGCTTTCTTCAACGGCGACGCACAGCCGCATGTTGCAGATTTCCTCTTCGATATTTCCCGCGGCTTTGAAGATGCAGGATGCCGAGGCGTCTTTTGAGCGGATGAAGAAGCACTATGGCGACGCGGTGGTCTTGCAGGATCCAAAGTCGCTGGAAGCCGCGGAGAAGGATGCCGAAGTCACGGCTGGGGCGCTTGGCGAGGTGAAGAGCGCGTTGGCGGCTCTTCCGGAGCTGGGCCAGCAAGCCGACGGCCTGGCCGCGCAGTTCGCCGCGATCCGTTCTCGCGATCATGACACGTATGCGGCGATACTGGCGGCGACGGGTGGTCCGAGCGACGATCTGATGGCTCAGGTGGGTGCGCTGGGCAAGGATAACAAGGCACTGACGGATGCGATGGGCGGCTTCGACAAAGTGATCTCGGCGAGCTTTCAGGCGCAACTGGACGTGGTGGATGCGTGGAGCGTGCGCAGCCGGATGACTGGGCTGATCATGCTGGTTTTTGCGATTCTCAGCTGCGCGGCGGCGTGGTGGGTTGTGCAGTCGAAGGTGGTGCTTCCGCTGCGGACGCTGGCGCTGCGCTTGCAGGATATTGCCGAGGGCGAGGGCGATCTGACGCGTCGCATCGATGTGAATGGGCGCGACGAGATTGACGAAGTGGGGATCTGGTTCAATGTTTTCATTGGCCGGATCGAGGAGATTGTGCGGCGCGTGGCCGAGCATGCAAACACTCTGGGCACGGCCGCGACGGAGTTGGCGGCGGCGGCGCGGGAGACGGCGGCACACGCCACGCAGGAGCAGGAGCAGGCGGCGCGCATCAGCGCAACGATGAGCGAGATTTCTACATCGGTACAAGAGATCAGCCAGACGACGCAGAGTGCGGCGGTAGACGCGCGCAAGGCCGAAGAGAGCGCTCATGCCGGCGGCGAGACGGTTCAGGCGACGGTGCAGACGATCGGGGCGCTGCTGGAATCGAATCAGGAAACATCCATGCGGATTGAGGAACTGGGCCGTTCCAGCCACGCGATTGGCAGGATCATCAATGTAATTAACGAAATTGCGGGGCAGACGAATCTACTGGCGCTGAATGCTTCGATTGAAGCAGCGCGGGCCGGCGAACATGGGCGCGGATTTGCGGTGGTAGCGGGCGAGGTTCGGCGGCTGGCCGAGCGCACGAGCGAAGCGACCAAGGAGATCGACCAGACGGTGCGGGCGATTCAGCAGGGCACGGGAGAAGCGGTGGAGGCGATGCGCTCCAGCATGAGTCATGTGCAGAGCGGCGTGGACTCGGCGCGCTCGGCGGGCGAGGCGCTGACCAGCATTATTCACGGCTCGGAGTCGGTGCAGAGGATGGTGACGCAGATAGCCGCCGCGGCCACGGAGCAATCGTATTCGACGCAATCGGTAAGCGCGAATGTGAATGAGATTGCCACGATCATTCAGCAGACGGCGACCAGTTCGCAGCAGTCGGTGGATGCTTGCCAGCAATTGGCTTTGCTGGCCAACGAATTGACGGGGCTGGTGGGCGCATTCAAAGTTGGATGATAGGTTCACAGAAAAATGAGGCGCGGATTGAAGCGCGGATTTTGCAACAAATGAATTGCCGCCCTTGCCGGATCGAATCCGGGAAGGGCGGCAGTTTCAGTTGCGATTATAACTTAGAAAGTAATGCGGCCTGAAAGCTCGAGATTGCGCGGGCCTGCGCCCTCGGCTGTTTGGAGAGCCGTGATGGTGCCGAAGCCGCCGGAATCGACCTGCATGTTGGGCGGCTCGTAGTTGCGGTGATTGAAGAGGTTGGCAGCCTCAATGCCTAACTGGAATTTACTCTGCCGATAGAGCGCGAAATTCTTCATCAGTGAGAGCGAGAAGACGGCGGTGCCGGGACCGACAATACCGCCCACAGGCGCGTTGCCAAAGCGGCCGATGCCGATCTCGGTTTTGGTTACTGGATCAAAAGTTTGCAGGTTCAAATACGGAAAAGCCGCCGGATTCAGCCATTGATTTGTGGTGCGATGGGCGGCATAGGGAGAGATGTTCCGGACCTGGTCGGGGCGGGTTTGGCCCACGGTAGTGAGAATGTTTGTGTTGGCGGGATCAACCGCCTGTTCATAGGGCGTAAGAAATGGTCCGCTCTGAATGACTGTGACTCCGGCCAGTTGCCAGCCGCCGGCGAGTGCGTCAGCCAGCGAACCAGTCGAGAGCCAGCGCTGGTTGCGGCCGAAGGGCAGGGCATAAAGATATGTCGCCAGGAAGCGGTGGCGGCGATCGTAGATCACATTGCCGTAATCCAGGCGAGGATGAAAGCGGTCGGTGAGAAAGCTGCCACCGGCTACGGCGAAGGCGCTGGGCGTGGCTCCGCCGGCGTTGGAAAGGTCGCGCGTGAAAGTATAACTGGCGTCGAAGGAGAATTGCTTGCCGTTGTGGCGCGAGAGTTCGACGGTGCCGCTGTTGTAGTTACTGACGGCGGCATTTGCAACACTTTGAATCACGGCCCAAGAGGGATAGGGAAGGTTTGCGCTGGCTTGCGCGTAGCCGACCGAGTTAGCCGGCACCTGGTTGAGATCTTCCATGGCTTCAAGATTTGCCCCGTGACTGCCGGTGTATGAGAGGCGCGCGCCGATGCCGTGACTCAGATCCTGCTCGACGGTCAAGTTCCACTGCTGAACGGAGGGATCGCGGTAGTGGATGGGAAAGGCGTAGTCAAAGTTGGCGGTTCCGGTGGCGCTGCTGCCGGAAAGCGAAGTGAAGGGGTTGGCGAAGGAGAGCAGTGGGGTGGGAATTGCCTTTGTGGGGTCTAATGCCTGCTGGTACGTGGCCAGATAACTGGCATGAACGGCCCAGCCGGAGACCAGAGAAAACCCAAGTGGAGTTTCAAGAAAGCGTCCCCAGCCGCCGCGCACTACGGTCTTGTCAGTGTTGAAGGGCCGCCATGCAAAACCGAGGCGCGGGCCCCAATCGGTTTTATCCGTGTAGCGCAAAGACGCTGGAATTCCATCCTCCGCGGCGGTCATAATGGGCGTGGGCTTGATGGCGCCGGCGAAATCGGTAGAGGTGTAGGACTCGGACTGCGCGTTGGGAACCACAACCGCACCCTGCACGGTGGAGCCATCGGTTCCCGCGCCGTTGTAGCTCGGATCGAATACGGCGGTGTTGTAATCCGTATCGCGGATGGGCGGGTGCAACTCATAACGCAGACCCAGGTTGAGGGTGAAACGGGGCGTAATCTTCCAATCATCCTGGGCAAAAAAGGAGTATGCGTACCCCACACCGTTCATGGCAGGCTTATTGGTGGAACTGACTTCGGTGTAATCCGGATAGCCAAGAAGAAATGCCGTGTAGGGATCGCCGATCGTTTGGCCTACGCTCGAAGAGCCATCGAAGACATACCAGCCGGAGCGGTAGTTGCCGTAAACGTTGTCGTCGTGGTCGCTGATGCGTCTAAAGTCGGCGCCGATTTTGAAAGAGTGGTTGGCGCGGGTCCAGGTGATGTTGTCCAGTGCCTGGATGATCTGTCCGCGCTGCATGCCGGGATTACCCGCTCCTGTAGACATGAAGCCGTTGCCGATCACCACCTGCGGGGCCTCAGACCAAGCGGTATCCGGCTGCGGCACGCTGAGTCCGGTCTGGGCAAGCAGCGAGTTTGTGGAGTAGCTCTGGGTCTCCGATTGATGCTGCGCGTTGTAACCGCCGCGGAATTCATTCAGCAGTTTTGGCGAGAAGACATAGTTATGGGCGAAGGTCAGGCCTTCGTCGATCTCGGGGGTATTGAAGGCGCCTTGCAGGGGGCTACCGGCCTCGGCGCAATAGGTGTAGACACATGTGGCAGAGGGCGCGGTGGTGACCTGGCGGTTCTTGTAAGAGAAGCGCGCGAAGACGGATTGCTTGTCGGAGAAGCGCTGGTCGATGCGCACATCGCCTTGATTGGCGGAGATCGGCGAGGGGAAATTAGTTTGATAGTTGTTTACAAAAGAGGAAGCTGCGCCCTGATTTGGCTTAGGCATCAGGTAATTAAAAAGGTTGGCAGAGACGAGGTTAACGAGTACGGGAGTATTGTCGAGGGGGGTTCCAGTGAGAGTGGAGGTGAGAGCGCTTCCATCGGGGTTATAGACGGTAAATCCACCGGGACACAGCTTTGCCGGATTGGGTTCGCAATAAGTTTGTTCCAGATAATCTCCGATGTTGCCATTGCGCATATCCAAAGAGGGTACGCTGAGCACAATGGGCGTTTCGCGCGGCAGTCGCAGGCCTTCATAGCTAATAAAGAAGAAACTCTTGTCGTGGCCGTCGTAAAGATGTGGGATGCGCAGCGGGCCGCCCAGAGTGGCGCCAAAGTCATTCATGATGATCTTCGGCTTGGAGTTAGTGAAAGGGTTGTTGGAGTTCAGGAATGTATTCTCATGGTTCTCGAAGACTCCGCCATGAAGGCTGTTGGTGCCGGCCTTGGAGACGGTGGTGATGTCGGCCACGCCGCTGAATTCGGCGTTGTTGTTGGACTCGCTGACGCGAATTTCCTCGATGGAGTTGAAGGATGGAAACATCTCATTGACCGGGCCGGAGTACTCGACGCCCACGCTGGAGATGCCGTCGATGGTGACGCTGAGCAGGGCGGCGGTGGTGCCGGCAACATCCAGATTGCCGCCGTCGTCGGTCTGCACGCCTGCCTCGGTGGTGAGCGTGGAGATGGGGCTTGTGGAACCGGTGGAGCGCGAGTAGATGGCCACGGGTAGCTGAATCAGATCATCGCCGATTTTGGTCTCGGCCAGGTTGGAAACATCCGTGGTAATCACGGGCGCCACATTGTCGGCAACAATGACGGTCTGGGTTTCCGAGCCCGGCTTTAGAGTTGCATCCATGCGCCGCGTCTCGCGCGCCGAGAGGGCGATCTCAGGAAGCGATTCCTTTTCAAAGCCTGGCGCCCAAATGGTAAGTGCATAGGTGCCGACGTCAATGTTCTTGAAGGCGAAGCCTCCATCGCCGTCAGTAACGAGAGTGCGCATTGCAGAGTTGCCGGTATTGACCAGAGTAACCTGCGCGCTGCGGATGAGAGCTCCGCTGGAGTCATGCACCGTGCCCAGAATCGTACCGAAGGTCGATTGCGCCGCCAGCCTGCCGGATGTCATCGATAAGATGCAACAGATCGGCAATAGCCATGAAGCAATTTGCCCACGCAGACGGGCAGGGGAACAGAATCCATTCATCAAGACGCCTTTCAAAAGAGAATCCCTGGGAGAGCCGAAGTTTTGTCTTTTTTTAATTTTGTATTCATTACAAATGTATCGCCTGTAGCTGGGCCGGAGCGGCTTTTTTTGCATTTTTTTTATACCGCTCGCCAGGGGCGCTTCGCCGTGCAGGGATGGGGCTGCTTCCCAGGCTTGTGCGCCGCTTGATTTCGCGGAATAGGAGGCGTTTTTCCTTGATTTTTCGGTCTATTTGGGATTAGTTGCAGGCAAGAGGCCAAAGGTGTTCCAATGAGGGTATTGAAACAGGGGTGCTCCACGATGTGGGGCTGAGAGATACCCTCGAACCCGAT
>CAZDYU010000118.1:0-13519 GCA_964509755.1 uncultured Occallatibacter sp.
AACTGGTCCCATGACTTACGCCGTCAAAGAAATCTTTTACACGCTGCAAGGCGAGGGCGCGCAAGCGGGCCGCGCGGCGGTCTTCTGCCGCTTTGCGGGCTGCAATCTCTGGTCGGGCCGCGAGGTTGACCGCGCCTCGGCCATCTGCCAGTTCTGCGATACGGAATTCATCGGCGTCGATGGCGCGGGCGGCGGAAGGTTTGAATCCGCCGAAGCTCTGGCCGCAGCCGTCGCGGAAAAATGGCCGCGGGATTCCTCTCTAGCCCAGCGTTTCGTAGTCTGCACCGGCGGTGAGCCGCTGCTGCAACTCGACGCCGCTCTGATCGCCGCGCTGCACAAACACAGCTTTGAAATTGCCGTCGAGACCAACGGAACCATTGCCGCGCCTGCCGGAATCGACTGGCTCTGCGTCAGTCCCAAAGCCGGGGCAACGCTCGTCCAGCTCAGCGGCGACGAGCTTAAGCTGGTCTTTCCGCAACCCGGCGCAGAGCCCGCAAACTTCGAACTGCTCAGCTTCCGGCATTTCTTCCTTCAGCCGATGGATGGGGCCAAGCGCGAAGAGAACACCCAGCTTGCCCTGGGCTATTGTCTGGAACATCCGCAGTGGCGCTTGAGCCTGCAAACCCACAAGCTCCTCGGCATTCCATAGAATAAAGTCATGGAGATTTTCAAGGAGTTTTCGATCGAAGCGGCGCACTGGCTGCCCAATGTGCCAGAAGGCCACAAGTACCGCCGCCTGCACGGCCACAGCTTTCATGTAGCCATCCATGTCCGCGGCCCGCTCGATCCACATCTCGGCTGGGTGATGGATTTTGCTGAAATCAAGACCGCCTTCGCGGCCATCGAGGACCAGATCGACCACCGCTGCCTCAATGAAGTTGAAGGCCTTGCCAATCCCACCAGCGAGAATCTTGCCCGCTGGCTCTGGACGCGCCTCAAGCCGCTGCTGCCCGCGCTGAGCCGCATCGTGGTTCGGGAGACCTGCACCAGCGGCTGCATTTATACCGGCGATTGACTCCCAAATCTTCCAAAATGGTGCAATCTTGCGCGCCGCGCAAGCCCAACGGCGATTAGAATCGTCTTTATAGCAGGTAGACCGCATCAATCGGCTGCCCGCACTGCCTCTCGGCATTTGGGCGCAGAGATTCTTCGCCACAAAGCCCGGCTGAAAAGAGTATGGAAACCCAAGAATGATGACTGGAAAAGCACATTCGCTTCCCCTTTGGCTTCTCTTTGCCGCGGCATTTGCCTTGGCCGCCAGCCCTGCCAGCGCCCAGGCCCCAGCCAAGTCGCCAGCGCCGGCCAAAACTCAAGCCCAGACGCCGGCCCAGAATGCTCCGGGAAGCACGGCCCCGGCCCTGCCTGAGACCCCCGCTCCGACACCCGCCAAAGAACCCGTCGCCAGCCCCATCCAGCTTGCCCCGGCAAAGGAGCCCGCCGCCTCCAAATTTGCCGAGCAGACCCCCAATCGCCTCAAGGCCTACTATCATCTGGGCCTTGCCAGCATCTATGAAGAAAACGCCGCCGAGGGCCACGCCGAGGATGTGCCTCGCGCCATCGAAGAGTACAAACTTGCGCTCAATGCCGACCCCAACTCGCCCACGCTGAATAACGCGCTAGCCGATCTGTATCTTCACTCGGACCATATTCGCGAGGCCGAAAGCACGGCGCGCGCGCTGCTCAAAACCTCGCCCGACGACATCGATGCCCACCGCCTCCTAGGCCGCATTTACCTGCGCGCGCTCAGTGAAGAGCAGAACGCCCCAGCATCCACCTCACCCACCCCCACCGTGCTAGACAAGGCCATCGCCGAGTTCGAGAAGATTGTTGCCCTGCAACCCTCCAGCGTCGCCGATCGCATGGTTTTGGGCCAGCTTTACACCGTCAAGCACGACTCCAAAAAGGCCGAGGAACAGTTCAAAACCGCGCAATCCATGGAGCCAGATTCAGAAGAAGTGGTGCTGAATCTCGCCCGCCTCTACTCGGAAAACAGCGACGTGGTGCATGAGATCAAGACCCTGGAAGCGGTTCCGGTCAACGGCCGCTCGGCCAAGATGGAGGATGCGCTGGGCGCTGCCTATGAGCAGTTGAAGCAGCCCAAGGAGGCCATCGCCGCCTATCGCCGCGCCGCGGGCCTCGAGCCCGATGACCTGGCGACCCGCGACGCGCTGGCCCAGGCCCTGCTCAACGACAATCAGCTCGACGAGGCGCTCAAGCAGTTCACCGATCTGCTCAAAACCGACCCGGAAAATGTTGGAGTCCTGGTTCACATCGGTGAGATTCTCCGCCGCCAAGGCAAGTATGAGGACGCGCTCACCGCCATCCGCAAGGCCCGCGCCAAAGCGCCAGAGGATCTCGAAGCTGGCTACAACGAGGGTCTGCTGCTGGACGCGCTGGGCCGCCTCGATGAGGCCGCCTCGGTCTGCGAAAAGATGGTGGACCTGACCTCGCACGCCAACGGCGCATACACCACCGAGGAGAAGAACAATCGCGCCATTTTTCTGGAACGCCTGGGCGCGGTCTACCAGGAGCAGAACAAGGTCGATCTGGCCGTCGCCACCTACCAAAAGCTCATCGACATGGGCGGTGAGTCGGCGTTGCGCGGCTATGAAGCTCAGTCCGAGGCCTACGGCGAAGCCAAGATCTTCGATCGCGCCGTTGAGGTCGCCCGCAAGGCCGTTGTGGCCTACCCCGACGACAGGGATCTGAAGCTGATGCTGGCCGGCGCTCTGCTGGAACAGGGCAAGGCCGACGAGGCCACCGCCATGGCCAAAGGCCTGCTCGACGGCTCCGACAAGGATCGCATTGTCTGGCTGAGGCTGGGCCAGTTCGATACCGAACTGCGCCGCTGGAACGAAGCCGTCGAGGCCTACGATAAGGCCGGCGCTTTCACTACCAAGAACGAGGACATCGCCTACCTCTTCTTCCTCAAAGGCGCTTTGGAAGAGCGAGAAAAACATTACAAGCCGGCCCAAAAGCTCTTCCAAAAAGCGCTGAAGCTATCGCCTGACAGCGCCATGACGCTCAATTATCTGGGCTATATGCTGGCCGACCGCGGTCAGCAGTTGCCCATGGCGCTGACGCTGATCCGCAAGGCCGTCGATCAGGAGCCGATGAATGGCGCCTATCTCGATTCGCTTGGTTGGGTCTACTTCAAGATGGGCGAATACGAGCTGGCCGAGCAGAACCTGCGCCAGGCTGTGGCCCGCGACGCCACCGATGCCACCGTCCACGACCACATGGGCGAACTCTACGCCCACACCGGCCGCATCCGTTTGGCCGCCGCGCAGTGGGAGCTTTCCCTTGCCGCCTACGCCAAATCCGCGCCCGATGAAGCCACGCCCGACGAGGTAGCCAAGGTGCGCAAGAAGCTAGAAGCCGCCCGCGCCAAGCTCACCAAAGAGAACACCGCCCTGGGCCAGGCCAAGCAGGAATAAGCGCTGGATACGCCGCTACTGCGGCGTATCCAGCGGATGCTGTGACTGCTCAAAGAACTGGTTCTGCAACTTCAGGCTCTCATTGTCGGCCTTGATCCCCTGGATCGCTTCGGCAATCTGCCCCGACCAGTTCTTCTGGTCGAACTCGCCCAGTTCTTTGTTGGCCGCCTCGCCGTTGCCCGCGTAGTGATTCGGGAAACGCGCGTACCACCAGATGCCGGTATAGACATTCTCCGGCAGCGTGAGCCGCTTCTGGTCCGCGCCCGATTGCATTGTGGCGCGATCCAGATGCACCAGGTCCGGCCGCGCAACAAGCAGGTGCGACGTCTCCACCTCGCCGCCGTGCATATCGAGCGGAGTCTTCAAAGCCGGCCGCCCGGGCGCCTCCAGATTCGGCAGCCCAAAGACGTACACCACATAGTCGCGAGGCGTAGCCAGTTGCGCCTGCGCAAAGAGCGGCAGCAGCGAGTTGTTGCCTCCATGGCCATTGACAATGAGCACCTTCTTGCAGCCATTGCGCGCCATCTCTTTGACCGTCTCCTGCAGCAGCGTCAGTTGCGTCGTCAGGCTGTATGCCACCGTCCCCGGCTGCTGCTGCGCCTCAAAGATCTGCCCAAAGTAATACTCCGGAAAGACCACTGCGTATTGCTGGCTCACTGCATTCAGCACCGCATAACGAACGTCCAGCAAGTCGGTGCCCAGCGGCAGATGCGCGCCATGCTTCTCAAGAATCCCAAAGGGCAGAACGCAAACCCCTTGCGACCGATGAATCGCCTGGATGAAATCCGGCCCGGTAAGCTCCTCCCACTTGGCTGGAAGTTTCTCCTGCGCCAAGCACAGTCCCGTTGCAAGCGAAAGCACAAACAGCCAAACCGCAACCCCGCATTGAATTCTCATCTTCATCCCCCTTTGCCGTTCAAAACTGCAATTTTACAGCCGCCGGGGGATGGGCGTTTGAACCCGTCGCCTACTTCGCTCCCTCCGTCGCCGCGTCAATGTACTGGTCCACGTTGCTCTTGTCCACCAGCGACGTCCCCGTATCCACAAACACCGGATTCTGCGCAAAGGCATCGGCGCTGGCATCCTTGCTGAGCTGCTTGGGCGGCGCATGAAAAAGCTCATCTAGCGCCTTCAGCCCCACAAACGCCATCGTAAAGGGCTTCTGCACCACCGTTGAATCGATCGTTCCCGCCTTGATTCCATCCAGCGTCTCCGGATTCGCATCCCACGCCACCACCAGGCGGTCGGTCGCGTTAGTCCGCTTCAGCGCGTCAGCCACGGCCTTGCTCGATGCCGATTCCAGGCTCACAAACGCATCCACCTTCTTGTCGCCCGTCAGCGCCATCGCCTCCTGCGTCCAATCGAAGGCCTTGCTCGCCTCGCCCTTGATGTCCACCACGTCCACAATGTGAATCTCCGGCCGCGTGGCAAAGACCTCTTTGAAGCCCTCCAGCCGCTCCGCCATATTGCCCTGCCCGGCCAGCGTAAAGAAGACCACATTCCCCTTGCCGCCCAGCTTCTGAATCACCCGCTGCGCCCCCAACCGTCCCGCCTCCCGGTTGTTGGTGCCGATGAAGTACAGCCTCCGGCTTCCGGGCGCATCCGAGTCCACCGTAATCACCGGAATGCCCTTGCCAATCGCCGCGTCGATGCCCGGCTGCAATAGCGCAATGTCGCTCACTGAGATCAGAATCCCCGACGGCTTGGCTGCAATCGCCTGCTGCAGCGCCACCAACTCCGCCGCCGGATCGTGCCCCGAGGGCCCATCCACCCTGGCCGTCACCTTATAGATTGCCGCGGACTTGTTGAAGCCCGCCGCCGCCGTCTGCCAGTAAGGCAATCCCTGGTCGGAGGCAATCAGGTAATACACCTCGCTGGTCGAGTGCCTACCGCAGCTCGACGTCATCAGCACCGTCAACGCCAGCACGGCAAACCCAAAATTCTTGATCGCTTTCTTGATCGCTTTCATCTCTGCCTCCCCTTTCAATCCTCTGCAACCATTCCCGCTGCATCAGTTTTCAACCCACGCCGAAACCCGCAAGAATTCCGATTGTGACACTAAGGCCAACTCGCAAAACTTGTCTGCCATGAATTGCTCACATGCGTCGGTTAGCTTGAGTTCTCCCGCAAGGCATCAAATTGTAGCTCTGGCCTCTTGGCAGCTCCAAAACATTCGCTATTCAAGCCCTCCACAAAGCCCCATCGACGCATTTATAGCCCGATCCATCTCCGCCGCAACCCGCAAATCCATTTCTTCCAGCGCGGAATTCCCAATTGCGATATAACCGGAGAAGAAGTGCAAAATGCGGAGAGCCGGTCGTGAGTCTCATTCCGGCCACCGTATAGAGAATGTGAGCCGATGCTGGAGCCCCATCCCAATCCGCCCCTTCGATTGCCGCCCGGAATCGCCGTCCCCTCGGACGGCGAACTCACCCGCCGCGCCTACCCCGAACCGCCCCATCCCTATCGCTCCGCCTTTGCCCGCGACGCCGCTCGCGTCCTGCACGCCCGCGCCTTTCGCCGCCTCGCAGGCAAGACCCAGGTCTTCGCCCGCCTGCCGGAAGAATCGCCATCGGACCACTTCCGTAGCCGCCTCACTCACACTCTGGAAGTCACGCAGATCGCCCGCACCGTCGCCGTGGCCCTCGGCCTCAACGCCGAGTTGGCTGAAGCCCTCGCACTTGCCCACGACATCGGCCATCCGCCCTTCGGCCACGCCGGCGAGAAGGCTCTCGATCAGTGCCTGCGCGGCTTCGGCCTCCGCTTCGACCACAACCTCCACGCTCTGCGCATCGTGACTTGGTTTGAGGAGCGTTACGCCGGCTTTCGCGGCCTCAACCTCACCCTTGCCGTCCGCGAGGGCATCGTCAAGCACTCCCACGATTACTCCGCCGCCACGCACCCCGAACTGGCCGAGTACTTCCTCGACCGCTTCCCTCCCCTCGAAGCCCAACTTATCGATCTGGCAGACGAGATCGCCTACCTCACCGCCGATCTCGACGACGGTCTGGACTCCGGTATTCTCACGCTCGATCAGGTTCGCGAAGGCGTCACACTCTTCAGTAGCTTTTACGACGCTGTGCTCCGCGACTTCCCCGCCGCCCCGTCTAAGCTCGCGGCCTGTGAGACCCTCAAGCGCGTTCTCAATGCCCTGGTTACGGACCTGATGGAAGAGACCGGCAGGCTGGTCGCCGCGCAAGGATGGGAGAGCACAAGTCCATCGCAGCCGCCAGCCAATCGGGAACTCGGACTCGAAGAGATTCGCAGCGCCCCAAGCCGCCTGGCCGCGCTCAGCCCGCGGATGGAGGCCGACCGCGCCGCGGCAAAAGAGTTTTTATACACCAATCTTTACAACTCCCCTGGCATTGAAGAGGCTCATACTCACGCCGGCCAGGTCGTTCACGGCCTCTTCGCCGCGCTCGTCAACGACCCCGCCCTGCTGCCCCCAGACCACCAGGCGCAGATCGCCACCCAAGGCCTGGCCCGCACCGTCGCCGACTACATCGCCGGCATGACAGACAGCTACATCGAGCAAGCCTGGCGCCGCTTGGGACGTTGAGGCTGGTCCACAGACAAGTCAAAATCGGATGAAGGGTATGGGCTGCGCAGGCTGCGGAAAATGGCTTTCGAGACCTCAAGTTTCAAAAAAACATCCCTCAGGGGCTAAAGCCCTATTGATTCTATGGACTTTATCGGCACGACTGAAGTCGTGCCCATTCAAAACAGAGGCTTCGATTGAGTTTTCCCGCAGCCTCTTTAACCATCGAGGAAATGCGCGATTCGTCAGTGCCGATTTTGAAAAACATCAAATAGATTCCAATAACCGGGACAAAGCACAAGCACTTCCGGCTCTGCCTCTCAAAAATCACTTTATACGCCACTGCCAGTTGCCGCATCGCCAGCACCCTCTACTTATCGCTTTATCCAAGCAGAGAGCGACTTTGGGGCTTGCGTGGAGGTTACCTAGCGGATGATCTCGAACTTCTCCCATTGGCAGTTGCAAACCGGGCAGCGCTCGTGCTCTTCTTCGGTCTCTGAGGTGTAGCCGCAGACCGGGCAGACGTAAAACTCGCGGGCTTCGGCAATCCATGTATCTTTCTTGCCGGAGACGAGCAGGGCGATGGCCTCGGCATAGAGCCGCGCGTGGGTCTTCTCAGCTTCCAAAGCACCATGGAAGGTGCGGATGGCGGCGGTGTTCTTGCGCTCGGTGGCTTCTTCCAGAAACCCCGGATACATGATGTCGATCTCGTATTTTTCGCCGTTGAGCGCGGCCTTCAGGTTCTCCAGCGTGCTTTTGATCTCAGGGGCGTGAATCTCGCACTCAGCGCGTCCGCCCAACTGGGTGATGACGCGGGCGTGGTTGGCGGCGTGAATCTGCTCGGCGCGGGCGGCGGCGCGGAAGAGGCTGGCTGCGCCGCCCAGTCCGTCCTCGTCGGCCTTGACGGCAAACGCGGTGTATTTGGCGTGGGCATTCGACTCGCCCTCAAAGGCAGCCAATAGATTCAGAACTGTAACGGTATTTGCCTCGGCAACTGCTGACATGAAATCTCCTCACCGTTCAAGAGACTACTGCCCAGCAAGTACCTCGGCTGTGACGCTGGTTACATAGAGTTGAGAGACTCGACAGGATGGACAGGGTGCGGAAAGCTGTGAGTTGGGTAAATTTCAGTCGCAAGTCCCTGCGAAAAATCGACAATAATCGGGTTTGTTGTTATTTGCCTCATTTTCATCTCAAAACATCCAATTCAACCCTTAGAGAGCCCTTTTTTTGTCAGATTTCCAAGCTGCGGAAGCAACCCGAGGGCTTGGGCGTCCAACCAGTATGCTCCGCTGGAGTATTCTTTCCTGAGAGGGTTTAACTGTGTCTCGTCTTCAATTGTTTGCCGGCCTGCTCGCCTTGGGCCTGGCCGTGGGCTGCAAGGCGCAGCCTGCTCCTGCCGCGCAGGGATCGCCGGATTCCGCGCAGAATCGCCGCATCGAGGTTCTGGTTCGCGCCCGCTACAACGTCTCTCCAGACGCCAAGATCTCCCTTGGCGCGCGCAAGCCCAGCGAGATTCCCGGCTTTGTGACACTGCCGGTGACGCTCACCCTAGGCGGCCAGACCGAGAAGATCGATTTCCTGATCTCCACCGACGGCAAGACGCTGGGCCGCCTGGAGAAGTACGGTCTGGACGACGATCCGTCCTTCTCGATCGACGTGGCCGGACGCCCCATCCGCGGCAACCCGGCGGCCAAGGTCACCGTGGTCAACTATGACGATCTGGAATGCCCCTACTGCGCAAAGATGCACGAGACGCTCTTTCCCGCCACTCTCGATCATTACAAGGATCAGGTTCGTTTTATCTACAAGGACAATCCGCTGGTAGAGATCCATCCCTGGGCGCTTCATGCCGCCATCGACGCCGATTGCCTGGCGACGCAAAATAGCCAGACTTACTGGACCTATGTAGACTACGTCCACTCCCACGGCCAGGAGGTTGGCGGTTCCAGTCACGACAAGACCGCCAGCTTTGCCGCGCTGGACCGCATTGCGCGCCAGGAGGGAATCCTGAGCAGGCTGGACGCGGCCAAGTTGGATGCCTGCCTGGCCAAGCAGGACGATTCCGTGGTGCGCGCTTCGATGCACGAGGCGGATCTGCTGAAGATCGAAGGCGCTCCGGCCCTTTTTGTGGATGGCGAGCGCATCAGCGGAGCGTTGCCGCAGGAGGACGTATGGACGGTAATTGACCGCGCGCTGCGTGCCGCCGGAGTGGAACCGCCTCCGCCGCCACTGCCCGCTGCGCCGCAGCCCGCGCCGGCAAAGCCGACGGGAGCGGCAAACTAACGGTTGCTGCCCTCGCCCCAGCTTTCGTTTGTGAAATTTACTATCGCCGCGGGGGCTTTGGGATTTATCCTTGATAGCCGGGGGCTTACGTCCCAAGGGATAGCCGGGGGCTCACGCCCTCACAGGAGAGACCAGGTTGCAAATCGACGCTTTTTCTCGCACTTCTTCCCGTTTGGCTGTACTTGTTTCAGTTGCAGTTGCCTTGTTGAGCGCCGTCAGCGGTTGCCACCGCACACCTTCGGCCGACGTAGTGGCCACGGTGAACGGCAAGGATATTCTGCGCACCGATGTGGAGAAGTATTACAAGGCCAACCTTGGCGACACTCCGCAACAGCCCTCTGCCCAGCAGGCCGACATTGTCCGCCTCAACATCCTCAAGGGGATGATCGAGGATGAGATTCTGTGGCAGCGCGCCGCTAAACTTAACCTGACCGCCAGCGACGACGACGTCAACGCCAAGCTGACTGAGATGAAAGCACCCTACACGCCGGAGGAGTTCGATAAGCAACTCCAAGCTCGCAACATCTCGCTCGACGACCTGAAGCGCGACCTGCGCCGCTCGCTGACCAAGACCAAGCTGCTCAACAAGGAGATCGAGTCCAAGATCAGCGTCACCGACCCGGAGATTTCCAGCTTCTACAACGCGCACAAGGCTGAGTTCAACCTCATTGAGCCGCAGTATCATCTGGCCCAGATTGCCGTCACCACCGGACCCGCGCAGCAAACCGGCAACCTCCAGAACAACAAGGCCGCCGGCGAAGCCGATGCTCGGAAGAAGATTCAAGCGCTCTACAATCGCCTGGAGAGCGGCGAGGATTTCAGCACCGTCGCCATCAACTTCAGCGAGAATCCCAACACCGCCTCCAATGGCGGCGACATGGGCTTTGTCGCCGAGTCGCAACTGCATTCGCAACCGGATGTCTTCACCGCGATCCAGAAGCTCAAGCCCTCTGAGATCACAGACATTCTTCCCGTCTACGATAGCTCCGGCCCCGGCCGCCGCGTCGCCGGTTTTGCCATCTACAAACTGATTGCCCGCGAGCCTGCCGGCCAGCGCGCCTTGAACGACGCGCGCGTGCAGCAGGCTATCCGCACAAGCCTCCATGACAACCACGCGCAATTACTGCAGAATGCATATCTGGAAGTGCTGCACAACGAAGCCAAGGTCCGCAACTACTTTGCCGAGCAGATTCTCAAGTAGGTGAAGCGGTCAAAAAGTTCGCCAAGATAGAGAACCAAATGAATCCGGAATAGGCCTTCTCGCCCCAGGAGCGCATCAAGATCGGTTCGGAGCTGGCCGCCTTTGGATGGCGCTTCGGCGGGATTGAACTCGATCTTGTTCGCGATCAAAGACCAATTGAGCCGGCAGTCTTCGATTGATTTTCTCGGCAGTTAGTTTAATCGTGGCCGACTGTCAGATTGCCGCCATAGCCGCCGTGCATGGATTCAAAGTTGCTGCGCGCGATACCGCGCCGTTCCTGGCTGCGGGTGTGCCGGTGGTTGATCCGTGGAACAGTTGACGTTCCGCGCGTAATATACAACCGTCTGCCCTGGGCGGTGCGCTCAGTCACATGACGTTCATACTCCGCGTGTGATAGCATCCCTTTTTCTCTGCAAGAGCCGCCCGGCGGATTCATTTTGTCCCTTCCGCCCGGCGCCGGCCCGAGCCTTTATGGACGAGGTAGACGGCAGACCGGGACACGTGGCCCTCCAATCCGGCCACTCGGACGCCCCCAAAGGCGTCCCCACGGCTTCCCTGTCCCATCCTTCCGCCAACTTGCCAACCCGCTATCCCCGCAAAGCGGGGGCTAACCTGCTGTTTTTGTCTACCAATTCACACATCGACTACCAAGGGAGAAGACCATGAAAACCTACCAGGGAAGTGAGATCCGCAACGTAGCTGTAGTTGGGCATGCGCACAGTGGCAAAACCACCCTCGTCGCCGCTCTGCTGCATGCCGCCAAAATGACCCCAACCCAGGGCCGCGTCGAAGATGGCACGGCCGTCACCGCCTATGACGAAGAGGAAGTTGCCCGCGGCGCAACCATGCAGAATGCCGTCGCTTTTGCCGAGTGGCAGGGCGTCAAAGTCAATCTCATTGACACCCCCGGCTTTCACATGTTCACCCATGAAGCCCGCGCGGCGCTGCTGCCGGCGGAAGCGGCCGTCGTCCTAATCAATGCCCAGAACGGCATTGAATCCGTCTCTGAGCGCGTCTGGCGCTACGCCGACGAAGCCGCCGTTCCCCGCATCGTCGTCATCAATCAGATGGACCACCCCAAGGCCGGCGGAGGCAGCGGACTCAGCGCCCTCATCGACGACCTGGTCGACCGCTGGGGCCGCAACTGTGTTCCCGTCCAGTTGCCCATCACCGGTCCAGAGGGCTTTCACGGCATTGTCGATTTGGTCACCATGGACGCCTACTATTACACTCCCGGCGGCGATGGCCGCGGCAAAGTTACCGGCGAAATTCCCGCCAACCTCTCCGCCGACGCCAAGACCCGCCATGAGGCTCTGGTCGAGCTGGTCGCTGAAGGCAAGGACGAGCTGATGGAGGAGTATTTTGAGACCGGCACACTCACCAAAGAGCATCTCATCGCCGCGCTGCATGAAGCCATCCGCGAGGACCGCATCTTCCCCGTGCTCTTCAGTAGCGGCCTGGCCAACATCGCCCTCGACCACCTTCTCGACTTCATCAAGACCTACATCCCCTCGCCTGTCGAGCGCGGCACCATCGCCGTTCGCGTTCCCACCATCGACGCCGCCGCCAGTGCCGACGAGCCGGCCGCCATTGCAGACCGCAAAATCTCCGACACCGAGCCGTTGGCCATGATGGTCTTCAAGACCATGACCGACCCCTTTGCCGGCCGCATCAGCTTCTTCAAAGTCATCAGCGGCGTAGTCAAAAACGACGCCACCGTCGAGAACTACACCCGCCGCGACCAGGAGCGCCTGTCGCATTTGTCCATCATGCAGGGCCGAAAGGCCGTTGAGGTTCCCGAACTGCACGCTGGCGACCTCGGTGCCGTAGCCAAGCTCCGCGTCACCCTCACCGGCGACACTCTCGGCCAAAAAGGCGCGGAGGTTCAAATCGACTTATTCCCGCTGCCCGAGCCCGCGATGACCTACGCCATCGAGCCCAAGACCCGCGCCGACGAAGACAAACTCGCCCCCGCCATTCACAAACTCATGGAAGAGGATCTGCTCATCCGCTTCTTCCGCGACCCGCAGACCAACGAGTTCCTCATCGCCGGCGCGGGCCAGCCGCACATCGAGGCCATCGTCAGCCGCCTCAAAAAGCGCTATCACGCTGAAGTCACGCTCAAGGCGCCCAAGGTTCCCTACCGCGAAACCATCCGCGGCAAGGCGGAGGCCCAAGGCCGGCACAAGAAGCAGTCCGGCGGCCACGGCCAATTCGGCGACTGCAAGATCCGCATGGAGCCCATGCCTCGCGGCGGCGGCTTCGAGTTCGGCAACGAAACCTTCGGCGGCTCCGTCCCCCGCAACTTCATCCCTGCCATTGAAAAGGGCATCGTCGAGTCGGCCGCCCGCGGCTATCTGGCCGGCTTCCCGGTGGTCGATTTCAAAGCCACCGTCTTTGACGGCAGTTATCACGACGTCGACTCGAATGAAATGAGTTTCAAGATGGCCGGGCGCATCGCATTTAGAAAGGCCATGGAAACGGCCAAGCCCTGCCTGCTGGAACCCATCATGAAGGTAGAGATCGAAGCCCCCGACGAGTTCGCCGGAACGCTGATGGGCGACCTGAGCAGCCGCAGAGGCCGCGTCCAGGGCACCGACTCCAAGGGCCGCACAACCTTAATCAACGCCCAGGTTCCCATGGCCGAAATGCTAACCTACGGAACCCTACTAACCAGCATGACTCAAGGCAAAGGCAGCTACCGCATGGAGATGGATCACTACGACATAGTCCCGCAGTTAGTAGCCGACAAAATCCTGGCCAACGCCAAACGCCCCGTCGAGGAAGAGGAAGAGTAACCACTTCTGTAGCTGTTAAAACGAACCGGATGTCTCTAGCTTTGTAATCAATGTCTGGAGCATCCGGCTCCCACCAAAGAAAGAAATGAGGAATGTGCGATGTCAACTTTCTATTTCAATCGTTTTTCGAATGAAAGCATAGGTTCGCAATGGACTCGTCATCTCCAAACTCGGTCTTACATCGGAGATATTGGCGGAATCATTTCTCCCAAGGAACATCTTCACACCTCCGCCGGAATCATGGTTAGTTCGAAGCCGA
>CAZDYU010000119.1:0-13331 GCA_964509755.1 uncultured Occallatibacter sp.
AATAGGTGAGAACGGTTCCGAAGAGCGCCATCGACAGTCCGACGCCGCCGATCATGGCATACTTCCAGGCCGCTTCCAGGGAGGTGGGCTTGCCGTAAAAGGTGACCAGAAAAATCGATGCAAGCGTGGTGCCTTCGATGGCGATCCACATCACGCCCAGATTGTTGGCCACCACAACCAGAAACATGCAAAAGGCGAACAATGGCGTAAGCGTATAGTACATGCGCAACTTACTGAGTGCGGCGGAAGCGTCACCCAATGGACCAAGATTTCCATCGGCCTGATCGCGGCGCAGGTATCCAACCGCGTAAGGCGCGCAAATCAGAAAGACAAAGGCGGTGAGAAGCGCGACCAGTGCGCTGAGCGGATCGGCATAGAGGAATCCGTTGCCGCTGGAGACGACGTCTTGATGCAGAACTTGGGCAGCAAGAAAAATTGCCGCGCCCATTGAGCAGCCCGCCGACGCCAAGTGAATTGCCTCCATCCAACGCCGGCTGGGCACTACGGCCGTCAGGCCACATGCCAGCAGAGGGATCGAAAGCAAAATAAAAATCGTCATCGGGGCTCTAGCCTTTCAACCGGCTGAGCCGGCTGACGTCCATGGAATCAAAGGTCTCGCGAATGCGGTAGACGAGGATGGCAAGCACCATCCCCGCCACCAGAACATCGAAGAAGATGCCCAACTCCACAATCATGGGCATCCCATAAGTGAGTGAAATGGCGGCGAGGAAGATCCCGTTTTCCGCCGAAAGCAGCGCCAATACCTGAGTGAGCGCCTTGCGCCGGTTCACCATCATGAAAAAACCAATCAGAAAAAGTGCAATGGCGACGGCCAGAGTATTGTGGCCAAGGCTGGCCGGACCCATGGGCTCATCCGGGCGGTGGAACGACTCCGCCACCACGTAGGCAAGCAGCGTCAGCAGGCCGGTAACGATCACCGAGAGAGGCGCATTGATCAGCGGCTCAATCTCCTGGCGGATTTCGATCTTTGTAACCAGGCGCTCAAAGACGATGGGCAGCAGGATTGCCTTGACCAGCAGCATGAACGCGGCGGCGGCGTAGATATGCGGCGCGTGGTTGTAATAGGCGATGGTGTTGGCGATGCAAGCCAGCAGAAACGATTGCAAGGCAAAGGCGCGGATGTTGGTAATCAACCACCTCTGCGTCACCATCATGATCTGCAGCACAAGCACCAGCGACGCCATCAGCGTGATCATGCGGTTTCCGAATTGAGGATCCTGCCAGAAATACATCCGATTTTCCTTCTCTGCTATCTATCCCTGAAAAAGAAAGGTGGAAACCAGCGCCAATGCGCCTAAAACGAAAGCGATCGCCAGCAGCTCCGGCACGCGAAAAAGCCGCATCTTGGCGTTTGTGACTTCGACAATTGCCACTACCACCGTGAGCAGCAAAATCTTGAAGAGGAACAAGGCCAGACTGAAGATAGCCGCCCCAGGCGAACCCTCCGTGCTCAGTCCGAAGGGGAAAAAGACATTCACCAGAATGGTCATCAGCACCAGTTGCTTGATGGCCGCGGCCCACTCGATCAGAGCCAGATACGGCCCGGAGTATTCCAGAATCATTGCCTCGTGAATCATGGTGAGTTCGAGGTGAGTAGCGGGATTGTCCACGGGAATCCGCCCGGTCTCAGCGATGAGGACGATGAACAAAGCGGCAAAGGCCAGCATCTGCGATGGAGCGAGAAAACGCCAGCTCTGGCCCAGCGCCGATTGCACTACAAAGCTGAGATTGGTGGAACCCGCGCCGATGGCCACCGTAAAGACAGCCAGCATCAGCGCCGGCTCGGCAATGGCGGAGATGGTCATCTCTCGGCTGCTGCCCAGGCCGCCAAAGGAACTGCCCGCGTCCAGGCCGGCCAGCGCCAGAAAGAAGCGTCCCAGGGCCAGCAGATAGACCACGGCCAGAACGCCGCCGTAGAGGCTGAGGGGCGCGCGCGCGGAGATCGTGGGAATCAGCAAACTGGCCAGCAGCGTGGTGACAAAAAGCACGTAGGGCGTGGCGCTGAAGATCCACGAGGCGGTGTCGGGAATGACCATGCCCTTCCGCAGCAGCTTGTGCAGATCGCGATAAGGCTGAAAGATGCTGGGCCCGCGCCGGGTCTGCACGCGCGCCTTGAAGGCGCGGTTGAATCCGGTGATGAGCGGCGCCAGCAGCAGCACAAATGCCGCCTGGACGATGACCGAAAATACCAGATCGATCATGGGCGCACCGCGAAGAGCAGCAGCAGAATCAGCGTGACAAAAATATAGGCCAGATAGGCGTGGATGCTGCCGGTCTGAATCTTTCTCATGCGTGCGGCCAGGGCCAGAATTGCCGCCCACAAAGGCTTATAGAAATGCGTCTCGAAGGTCGGTTCAATCTCCGACTCGAAGTGAATTGCCTTGGGATAGTAAGGTGAAACATCGAAGTCCGAATGGATCTCGCGCCGGGGTCGAAAGATGGCTCCGAAGATCATGCGCAGCGGCTTGGAGAAGGCGGTGGCGGTGTACTGATTGGCAGCGGTCAGGCCGGGCAAGCCGCAGTCCCACGCCGGACCGGAGGCGCGCTCATATTTGAGTCCTGACTTGCGCCCCATGGTCAGCCAGAGCGCGAATGGAACCGCGCCGAGCAGGATCAATGCCAGTGTCAGAAGCAGCGGAGAGACGCTTCCGCTGCGCACGGAACCCGCGGTCAACAGCACGCCGCTGCCGGAGACCAGTTGCTGGGTGATTTGAATTCCAAATGCGTTTTGCGTGATGGGAGCAAAGACCGGAATGAACCAGGTAGCTCCGAGGCCGAGGACGACGCAGGCCAGCGCCAGAGCCGCCATTCCAGCTCTCATCGAAAGCGGAGATTCGCAGGCTTGTTCTGCGTTTTCACTGCGCGGCCGGGCCAGAAATGCGATTCCGAAGGCCTTCACAAAACACGTTGCGGCCAGAGCGGCGGTCAGGGCCAGCAGCGCGCCGGCGATGGGAAATGCCATGCGGGTCAAGGTCGGCGTAGCGCCAAAGCCCGCCAGAAGTCCCTGATAGGTGAACCACTCGCTGACAAATCCATTCAGCGGAGGAAGCCCGGAGATGGCGACGGCCCCAATGAGAAAAAAGAGCGCGGTCCAGGGCATGCGCCGGATCAAGCCTCCCATCTCCTCCATATTGCGCGTCTTCGCGCCTTGCAGGATGCTGCCCGCGCCAAGAAAGAGCAGGCATTTGAAGACGCCATGATTGAGGGTGTGAAAGAGCCCGGCAACCAGGGCCAGAGCGGCCAACTGCGGGTGCCCAAAGGAGCGGAAGAGCAACGCCGACCCGAATCCCATAAGAATAATGCCGATATTTTCAATGCTGTGATAGGCCAGCAGGCGCTTCAGATCGTGCTCCATCAGCGCGTAAAGCACGCCCAGCAGCGCGGAAGTCACGCCCGCGGCCAGCACCAGCATTCCCGCCCAGACAGGAGTGACTGTATAGAAGTCGAAAAAAACGCGCGCCATGCCGTAGATGCCGCACTTGATGACGATGCCCGACATGAGCGCGGAGATGTTGCTTGGCGCCACCGGGTGCGCCGCCGGCAGCCAGATGTGCAGCGGAATGATGCCGGCCTTGACGCCAAATCCGAAGAAGAGCATCAGAAACGCCGCCGCGCCCAGAGCCGGAGAAAGCCTCTCGCCGCTGCCGTGCAGGGACTGGAATTCCATGCTTCCGCCGACCGAGGCGATCAGCAGAAATCCGATGTACAGCAGGCCGGTGCCGCCGCGCGACATCAGGATAAAAAGCAATCCGCCCTGGCGCGACTCCTGCGATTCGTGATCCGCGACAATCAGAAAATAAGAGGCGACAACCATCACTTCCCAGGCAATCAAAAAGAAGAGAATGTTCGAAGCCGTGAAGACCAGCGTCAGAGAGAGCAGCAGCAGATTGAAGAAGCAGCAAAAGAGGCCTGGACTGCGCCGGGCCGCGCTGTGCTTGAGGTAGCCAACGGAATAAATGGCTACGCAGCCCGCCAAAAGAGAAAGCGCAAGGTTGAAGAAGGCTGAGAGCGGGTCCAGTCGTACGCCATAATGGACAAACGGCACGCCGGAGGGCATCGACCAGTTGAATTCCGCGCCGGAAATCAACGCTGCCACCGATGCGGCAAACTCCAGCGCCGCCGCCGCCAGGCTTGCATAGCACAGCAAACGCACCATCCAGTCGGCGGTAATCTTTCCAGAATAAAAGGCTAGACCTGCCAGCGCCGCAACTGCGTAGACGAGCAGTCCCGACATGTATAAATCACGAATCGAATCCATAGGATTTAGGGGATTGGCGTAACGTACCGCAAGACGATTTCAGCAACGCACGTGTTCGGCAGGCGCTGCTGACCGCGCTCTACTGATATTCATTATATTCGACTGCGATGAACGCACAGCGAGGGCAGCTTCGCCGCCAGCCTGTACTGAAGCGTTTCCGGAATCTATTGCAATTCTGGAATTGCCGCCGTTCCAAGAAATCGCGGGCTGCGCGGACTCCAGCAAATCAACGCCAAACGACTGATTTTTCTGGAGAAGCAGAAGAAGGATGCCGCGCGTCCATGCGATGCAGTCCATTTCGCGGGACGGCGAGTTGTCCAAAGCTCGTAGAATAGAAACAGGCCTCATGATCTGAGAATGAAAATGAGTCCGTGGAGGAGCAAATGTCAAGTGCCTTGCAGCAACCGGCGGTCGCCCCCGGCAACGGTCGTGTAAGCGAGGAAATGCGGCGTCAAGCCGACATGAGGCGCACAGAACGGGCGCGTCAGAGACAGGAACTCAATTTGCAGCGCGAGAATATCCTCTCGCAACGAACCAACCACCCTGCGCGCCGAGCCGCGCTGGTGGCAGCCCTTGCACAGATTGAAGGGCAGATAGAAGCATTGAACTAGAGCCTGCGTAGCGCGGGCTTTTTTGTTGCCCGCGGCTTTGGACTCTCATCGCCTGACGGTCAAGGCTCACGGTGGAAGAGCAGGGAATTGGCCTGCTGCACCGGGGTCAGTTGAATCCGCGCGATATTCACATGCTGGGGCCGGCCGACGGCCCAGAGAATGGCGTCGGCTACATCTACCGCGGTAAGCGGCTTGACCCCCTTGTACACTTTGGCTGCCCGCTCGGCATCGCCGTGGAAGCGGATCAGGCTGAAGTCTGTCTCCACCATCCCTGGGTCCACCGTAGTGACGCGGATCGGCGTCCCCAGAAGATCCTGGCGGAGGCCGTCGTTGATGGCTCGCTCGGCGGCCTTGCTGGCGCAGTAGACCGCGCCGCCGGGATAGGTCAACTCGCCGGCCGTCGATCCCAGGTTCACGACGTGGCCGCGGCCGCGCTCCACCATTCCCGGCACCACGGCGCGGGTGACGTAAAGCAGGCCCTTGACGTTGGTGTCGAGCATCTCTTCCCAGTCTTCGATTTTGCCTTGGTAGAGCTTGTCGAGTCCGCGGCTGAGGCCGGCGTTGTTGACCAGAATGTCGATCGCGGCCCACTCGGCGGGCAGCGCGGCGATGGCCTGCGCGACGGCCTCGCTGTCGCGGACATCCAGACTGATGCAATGAACCGCCTCTGCGCCGCGCTCCAGCGCAACCGAGGCAACCTGGGCCAGTTTATCCGTGCGGCGAGCGGCCAGCAGCAGCCGCGCTCCCTCGGCCGCAAAGGCCAGCGCGGTAGCCGCGCCAATGCCCGCCGAGGCTCCGGTTATGAAGACGATCTTTCCTTTGAGAGCCATGCTCCTATCCTAAATCCCGACCGGACAAAGCAATCCTGACCAGCCAAAGCAGCTTTCACGGCTGGTTGTTCAATAAAACCTCACAAAATGCTTTTTTCCGCATTTGCGGGAAATTGCGGATCTAATCTCTCAAGAGAACGATATACAATCTATGTACGGAATGTGTCCGTACACTTGTCAATGGAGGAAATATGGCTACCGCAGTCGCGGCTGTACGCAAGGAAACAATTCGCAAGGCCCGCGAACGCATCGATATACGGCTGCGGCCCGAGCAGAAGAAAGAGATTGAAAGGGCAGCTCAGATTAAAAAGCTGACGGTGACGGATTTCATCCTTCAGAACGCCGTCGCCACTGCAAAGCAGACGATCCGGGAGTATGAAACCTGGATTCTTGAACGTTCCGATGCCGAGATATTCGCCGCGGCCTTGATGGAACCGGCAGCGCTTGGTCCTCACCTGACCAAGGCAGCGAAGCGTTACAAGGATCGCTTTTTACAAGGGTGAGCCAAGACCAAGTGCTGGATCGCCCGTTGAAACTAGATATTTTAGAGTAGAAATAAACGTAGACTTCAACTTATGGACACCAAACTATATTTCGAGCCGCTTGGCGAACTGCACGACCGGGTAGCTTTTTCGTGCGGAAACAAAGCGCTGGATGATTATTTTCAGGGCAATCCTATCCGGCAGGACATCAGCAGGAGAGTCACCAACGCCTTCGTTCTGACTCCCGACGGAAGATTTGCTGCTGGCTTTTATACCTTGTCTTCCATCTCCATCCACAGCGTGGATTTGCCGTTCAACCTTCAAAAAAAACTCCCCCAGCGGCCAATTGGCGCCACTCTGCTCGGCCGGATGGGAAGGGATTTATCTTTACGAGGAAAAGGCGTGGGCGAAATGCTGCTGATGGATGCTCTCCACAAGGCTTGGAAAGCCTCAAAACTTGTCTCCTGTTGGGCGGTGGTGGTGGATGCCAAAGTGGGCGCTCGCGATTTCTATGTCAAGAACGAGTTCATTCCTTTCGCCACTCAAGCGGACAGGCTCTTTCTATTGATGAAGAAGATAGATTTGATCTTTGAATAATCCATATTCGATAAAGGTTGGCCCAGCCCATAAGCTGTGTCGGGTTTCTCATCCTTGCGCCAGAAAAGAGACGCAAGGATGGGGCACGGAGTGTCAGTATTTTCGCTCCGGACAAAAATCCAACGGCGAGGCCAGCGTGAAGGGTAGGGTAAAATTCGGCGGCAAATCCCGTCCGACGGAACTAATCGCAAAAATCCTGCGTACTAGCGCAATATGGAATGCGCGGGTACATTAAGCTGGAGCATGGTGGGGCTGGCGTCGCCGGGACGGCCATCGCGGCTTACTATGGTAGCGCCGGGTAAAGCGCCCAAGGAGACGCCGGAGATTGGCGCTCAACGGGTTTCAGCCGCCGCAACCGGCGACTACCAGGGAGGCAGAACGGTGGTTCCAGACACTCGCCAACCGAAGATCGAGGTGGGTTTGTTGGAGGCCGACTGGTCTCAAATCGTCCGTCGATGCATGGACGGAGATTCCGGCGCATGGGCTGAGCTGGTCCGCACCCACCATCGGCGCGTCTACGGGCTTTGTTACCGCTTTACCGGCAATCCGGCGGATGCCGAGGATCTGACCCAGGATGTTTTCCTGAAGGTCTACTCGAATCTGGCCAGCTTTGATGTTCTGCGGGGCAGTTTGCAGGTTTGGATTACGACCATGACCCGCAATCTGCTGGTGGACAACTTCCGGCGGACGCGCAATCAGCGCGCTACCGGCTCGCTCGACGATGGCTGGGAGAGTTCGGAGAACCTGAAGCCGGTCGACCGGCTGGTGGCCCGCGATGTCTCGCCGCATGAATCGGCGGCACAAAAAGAATTGGCAAAAATGGTGCAGAATGCGCTTGCGAAGGTCTCTGTTGAACTGCGCGAGGCGGTCATTCTGAGGGATCTTCAGGATTTGGACTACAAAGAGATCGCCCAGGTTCTGGGCATCCCCGAGGGAACGGTGAAATCCCGCATCAGCCGCGGCCGCGCGGAACTTGCAAGGCTGCTGGAACGTAATAGACGGGAGGTGATGTAACCATGGCAGAGCGCAGTTTCATTCCGGGCTCTCCTGCCTGCGGGCAGTGGGAGACACTTTTGGCGGAGGCGCTGGACGGGCTGCTGAAGCCCGAGGACGAGGCGGTCTTTACCGCGCACAAGTCCACCTGCGCGGCCTGCGCGGCGCTCTTCGAGGAGGCGCGCCGGGGTCGCGAATGGCTGGAATTCCTGACGCCCGAGCCGGAGATTCCGGCCGGGCTGCTGGATAGGATTCTGGCTCAGACCGGCCCAGGGCAGACCGCCGGTTTAACTCTGGCCACTGGCGGCGGCAACGTCATTCCGATGATTCCCGCATGGCAGCGTCCGGGTTTTATGGGCCGGGTGCGTCGTTTTGCCGAGCCTCGACTGATGATGACGGCGGCGATGGCCTTCTTCTCGATCGCCATGACGCTGAATATGACTGGCGTGCGGCTCAGCGACCTGCGTTTCTCTAACCTGCGGCCCAGCGCGGTGCGCTCGTTCATGGAACGCCGGCTGACGATGGCCTCGACGCCGATCATCCGCTACTACGACCACCTGCGGCTGGTTTACGAGGTGCAGACGCGGATGCGCGAGTTGCGCCGCAATAGCGAGGGCGAAGGCGACGAGAATCGCCAGAAACAGCGGCAGGACTCGACGCCCGGCGAATCAAAACAGGCTCCCAGACAGGCTCCGGGGCTGAAGGACGGCGGTTCGCGCGTCGAGCCTCCGCAGCAATCGGGCAATCCCGCGCTTGGGCCGGCGATTGGGCCGGCGCTTGAACCAAGTTTTGACGATTCGGATTCATTGGAAACTTCCCTGAGATTTCAGCCAAGGCCCGCGCACTCCGGCGGCTCCCAAAAAGAAATACGGGAAAGGAGCACAAGATGGACTGCGTAGATCACAGTGGAGTAATTGCGACCGCATTTTGCCAGAATTGCGGCAGGGGACTTTGCGCCGAATGCACAAACACAGCGGTGCTGCGCGGCGCGGCCAGGGGAACGATGCTCTGCGACGGCTGCTTTACGGCATGGCAGGCCTATCAAGCGCCCTTTTCGGCTCCGCGCTCCAGCGGACCGAACCCGGTGGCCGCGGCCATCTTCGGGGTGATTCCCGGAGTTGGCGCAATGTACAACGGCCAGTTCGTCAAGGGGTTCGTTCACGTGATCGTCTTTGCGGTGCTGGTCTCAATCACCAGCGCGGTTCACGGGGACTTGGATGTTTTCTTCGGCCTTATGATCCCCGCCTGGATTCTTTACCAGGCCTTTGAGGCCTTTCACACCGCCCGGGCGCTGAGGGACGGCGAGGCGCCGCCCGATCCCTTTGGATTGAACGAGGTGGGTAACTGGCTGAATCTGGGCAAGCGGACTTCTCCGTATCATCCGGGGCAGCCGCGTGCTGGGCAAGGCCCGCTGAATTCAGGCCCGTCAAATCCGGGGGCTGCGGCTTCCGATCCCGCCGGGCAGGCGACTTATGCGGGGCAGCCGCCTTACCAGACGCCGTATACGCCTCCGGCCTCCGGTTTTGTGGACCCGGTCGCTCCCCCTCCACTGTCTCCGATGCCATGGCGAAGCAATGTGCCCGTCGGAGCCGTGGTGCTGATTGGCCTGGGAACCTTGTTTCTGCTGGGGCAGTTGGATATCTTCCACGGCCGTTTGATGGAGTTTGCCTGGCCGCTGGTCCTGATTGCGCTGGGTGTCTGGCTGATTATTCGCCGTATTGAAGAATCGCAAGGAGGTTCCAAATGAGCCGTTACATTATGATTCGCCGCCTGCGCGGTCCGGCATTTCTTTTGCTGGTTGGCGCGCTGGCACTGCTCAACCAGACTGACGTGATCGGTTGGGGAAAGAGCTGGCCATTTTTTCTGATTCTGGCTGGCCTGCTGAAGCTGGCTGAACGCGCCGCGCTGGCTGTCGAGGGCTATCCGCCACCCACGCCGTACGCCGGAGCTGCCTATCCCGGCACACCCGGAGCGGGGCCGGCAGCAGGGACAGGCACGGGCATTCCAGCCTATCCTGGGCAGCCTACGGCTTATGTTCCATCGCAACCGCAACTACCGGATTCTGGAAAGGGAGGACAATCATGAGCAGCATGCCTCCGAATATGCCCCCGAACATGCCTCCGGGCGGCGGTCCGCCGCCTCCGTTTCCACCCTACGACTCCAAGAATCATTGGCGAGTCTACAAGGAGCAGCAGAAGGCCGCCTGGCGTGCGCAGCGCGAAGCCTGGAGAGCCCAGCAGCGCGCCATGAAGGCCAATTACATCGGCGTCTACGGCCCTCGCGTTCCTTCAGTCGTCGGCCCCATCCTTCTCATCGCCGTCGGCATTATTGCCCTGCTGCTGCTTACCGGCCACATTGCAGCGGATCAGTTCTGGGGCTGGTACGGACATTGGTGGCCGCTGCTCCTGATTGCCGCCGGCCTGGCGCTGCTGGGCGAGTGGATGCTTGATCTGCACCGCGAGACTCCAGTGCGCCGCGGCGGCAGCTTTGTGGGCATCATTATCGTGCTCGCAATTCTGGGCTTCTGCGCTGCCGGATCGAACAACTTCCGGGAGTGGGGACCGTGGCACGGCGACTGGAACAACCATGGCGGAGACTTCTTCAATTCCTTTGGCCTGCCGGAGCACGACTTCGACCCGCCGGTGCTGAAGACGCAGATTCCCACCAATGCAAACATCCAGATCGACAACCCTCGCGGCGATGTCAGCATTACCGCGGGCGACGTTTCGACGATCGAAGTGCAGGCTCACGATGTGGCCTTTGCCAGCTCCGACAGCGATGCCCAAAAGATTTACGACTCGGAGAAGGTACACTTCAGCTCTGATCGCAGCCAGGTGCAGGTCAAGTTGGACAGCAACACCAGCGGGAAGGTCAATCTGGCAATTATCGTCCCCAAGTCCGACAGGATCAGCGTCAATACAAGCAAAGGCGATGTGACCGCCGATGGGCTTGGCGCGGGCATCACGGTCACCGCGCAGGGAGACGTTCATCTCAGCTCGATGAGCGGCTCGGCGGAGGCGCATTTTTCCGGCGGCAAGCACGACTTTTCCGTGCACGATCTGCAAGGCGACGTAACGGCTGAAGGCGACTTGAACGACCTCACCCTCTCTGGAATCAAGGGTAAAGTTGCGCAGAATGGTGAAATTCTGGGTGACGTCCACATGGAGGATGTTGCCGGAGCCATTCACCTGCATACCTCGGTGACCGATCTGCAACTGGCGGAGTTGCCGGGCGATCTGACCCTGAACTCCGACGACTTGAGAGTCAACGAAGCCAAGGGGCAGGTGCGGGTTGTGACCCACTCCAAGGACGTTGATCTGAGCCAGATTCGCGGTGACAGTTATGTGGAGGACCGCGACGGCAGCATCTCCGTTGAGCCGGCCGGCATCTTTGCAGTGAGCGCCAAGAATAGCAAGGGCGACGTGAGCGTGACGCTGCCACCCAATGCCTCCGCCAAGGTGACGGTGCGGACCCATAACGGCGACATCGTTTCGGATTTCCCCATGCCATCGATCGATGCTGAAAATAAACTGGCAAACTTCCAGATTGGCGCCGGCGCAACCAAGATCGATCTGACCGCGGACAATGGCGACGTGCGGATCAAGAAAGGCGCCGACTTCGAGCCGGAGGCCAAGGCGCCGGCCGCCGCCAAGGCTCCAACCGCGCCCACCGCTCCCAATGCGCGCCACTTGAAGACGCCCAAGGAACTGCCCGCGCAGCCGGTTTCTCAATAGGCCGCCGGTTGGTTTGAAACTATGGAAGAGGCGCGGAGGGTTTGCCTTCCGCGCCTCTTCCGTTCTTGATTGAGGCAGCGCCATCCGGTCCCTCCGGTGTGATAGCCTTCCTAGAAGCAATGCAGCCTGCTCGTAGTTGGCTGCCGCAACCTTGGTCCTGGCCCCCGATTTGTTTGCCTTCGCGGAAGCGATGCAGTTGACCGGTTGACCTGGTTGATCCATGGAGGTCCGATGTACTGTCTTCGTTTAGCGCCAATTTTGCTGCTGGCATCTGCGTCCGTCTTTGCGCAGGCTCCCGCGGCCTCCGATTCTTTCAAGCCCACGGCTCCGCCGGTAACCAAGAGCTTCGATCCCGCGGCAATCGACAAGAGCGCCGACCCCTGCGTGGATTTCTATCAGTACGCCTGCGGAAGCTGGTTGAAGAGCAATCCCATTCCCAGCGATCAGGTGGATTGGGCGCGCTCCTTCTCGCAGATTCAAGAGCGTAACCGCTACTTGCTCTGGGAGGAGCTGGACGCGGCCTCCAGGAATCCTCAGTCTCCGCTCCAGAAGCAGTACGGCGACTTCTTTGGCGCCTGCATGGACACCGGCCTGGTCGAGCAGAAGGGTTTGAAGCCGCTGGAGCCGGCATTCAAACGGATCGACGGCTTGAAGGACGCACGCAAGCTGGCTACTCTGGCTGGCGAATTGGAGGCTGAAGGCAGCCCCATGACGCTCTTCGACTTCGACGTCGAGCCTGACTTGACGGACTCCTCCAAACAGATTGCCGACATTGGCCAAGGGGGACTTTCCCTGCCCGACCGCGATTATTATCTGGTGGATAGCCCGCGCTTCCAGCAGATTCGCAAACAATATATCGAGCATGTGACCAAGATGTTTACGCTCGCGGGCGACTCCGCGGACCAGGCAGGCAAGGAAGCCGCGGCGGTGATGGAGATTGAAACGGCGCTGGCCAAAGCCTCGCTGCCCCGCGTCGATCTGCGCGACCCGGAAAAGGTCCACCACATTCTTGCCGTGGCCGATCTACAGAAACTAACGCCGGATTTCGATTACCCGGTTTACTTCAAGGACATCAAGATTCGGCCCTTCGAGACGCTGAATGTGGAAACTCCCGATTTCTTCAAGGGACTGAACGATCTGATCGCCAAGGAGCCGATCAATGCCTGGCAGTCGTACTTCCGCTGGCACACGTTGCACGGCCTGGCCGGCAACCTGCCCAAAGCCTTCTTCGACGAGGATTTCGCCTTTTTCGGCCAGACTCTTCGCGGACAAAAGGTTCCGATGCCGCGCTGGAAGCAGTGTGTCCGCATGACCGACAAATCGCTGGGCGAGGCGGTGGGCCAGGACTGGGTGAAGCTGCACTTCCCGCCCGCTGCCAAGGCCAGCATGGACCAACTGGTGGCCGCGCTGGAAAAATCCCTGGGCGACGACATCAAGACTCTGCCCTGGATGAGCGACGCCACCAAGAAGGAAGCCGAGGCGAAACTGGCTCTGATCCGCAACAAGATCGGCTACCCGGAGAAGTGGCGCGACTACTCGGCGCTGAAGGTCGAGCGCGGCGATCTGATCGGAAATATCGAGCGTAGCACTCTCTTCGAGGATCTCTGGAACCTGGACCATCTGGGCAAGCCGGTGGACGAGAAGGAGTGGACCATGACGCCGCCCACGGTCAATGCCTACTACAACCCATCGTTCAATGACATCAACTTCCCGGCCGGCATTCTACAGCCGCCCTTCTTTGACTTCACCGTCGACCCGGCGGTGAACTTTGGCGGCATCGGGGTGGTGATCGGCCATGAGATGAC
>CAZDYU010000120.1:0-12940 GCA_964509755.1 uncultured Occallatibacter sp.
CAGCTCGACCGAGATCAGCAACATGCCGATGCTCATGCCGGCCTTCAGCGGAATCTCAGAGATGGCAAACGGCTTGCCGCGCAATCCGGCGAATGCCGTGCGGGAGTTGGCGAAGGTGTTGACACGAATTCCAAACCACGCCACGCCGTAGCTGCCCGCGATGCCGACCAAGCTGAAGCCCAGGATGATGGGCAGGGTTACAGCAACGTTACCTACCGGCGCCAACCAGCCAAAGTAGGCCGAGATAATCACCGCGATGAATGCCCAGAGCAGAAGAATGAATTTGCCCTGCGTGATCAGATAAGTTTTGCAGGTCTCATAGATCAGCTCAGAGATGTCGCGCATCGACTTATGAACCGGCAGGTTCTTCAACTGCACATAGATCACCAGGCCGAAGAGCAGGCCGGCGGCGCAGAAGATCAATCCGACCGACAAAAGCTGATGCCCGTTCAAGCCGAAAAAATTCGCGAAGCTCACGGACGACAGATCCGGCAGTGTCAGGCTGGCTTCGCCGCCCGCGGCTTCCTGCGCGCCGGCGAGTGCGGGCAGCAGCAACAAGCCCAGAAGGGCCGCCATGGTTTTATACTGTTGCTTCAAGAAGGCGCCAACGAGCGAGATACCGCTCGCGCCTAGAGAGAATTTCACCCTATTTGATACAGTCACAAGTCCTCCAACGGAAAGTTTTTGAGGTTTTACCACGAACGGTCCCGGCATTCACGACGCGATTTTCCCGGGAGATTGGTCACCCGAAGGCTATCATCCGCATTCGACACTGTCGAGTGATTGCAATCACACCGATTCCAGCCTGTTTCCGAGAACGGGACGCTTGTCCCAGAAGGGCAATATCATCAAGCTCCTGCAACTATTGCAGTGGAATCTCGATCTTGTCGCCGGGAAGCGGAACTTGCAGATTCACGCCGCCGAAATCGCGCTTCTGGCCGTTCGGCAGCGGATGCAGCTTGAAGAGCACCAGCACATTCCGGTCGGGGTCGTCGAAGGCGCGGAAGCTGGCGACCTGCTCGATCGAGTAGAGCGTATGCAGATCCTCAAGGGTGCCGGGGTCAATGTCATTCCATGTAGCCCACCACCCCGGTTGATAGTAAGCCAGCTTTGTGGGAAGGTCCGGAAACCTGCTGCTCAGAGTGCCAAAATCGTCGCACAGCGCGGGTAGGTGAGTGACCAGCGAGATCTGGTCGCCGCTGATAGAGACCAGCAGCCGGTTGCCGTTGGGGTGGGCATCTATATATTGCGTAAGCCGCAGTGCCGCATTCACAAAACTGTACTCAGGATGAGTCGCGTAGCTCAGCGTCTGAACTCCGTTGAATCCCGCGGCCACGGCAGTAACTGCAATCATGCCGGCTCCCGACCAGCGCAGCCAGCCCTCGCAAGCAACCATCGCCTCAGCCCCTTGAGCGACGATAAAAAAGCTGAAGAAGGCCACCACGGCAAAGTAGCGCGGCTGACAGTGATTCTGGACGGTCATGAAGAAGATGTAGCCCGCGACTGCCAGAACCGAAGCGCCGAAGACCGGATTCAAAAGCAGGCTTTGTGCCGCCGTCCGCGTGGATTTCGACGCCAGAAAAGCCAGAATTGCGCCCAGAAACACCAGCCCAGCCAGCGGAATCAGAAGATGGTCTGCCCAAAGCCCGCCATGCAAAGACCACCAGAAACTGATCAGCGGCCAGTAAAATTCTTTCGGCTTGTTGTAATGATTGACAAAGAAAAAGAATTTGTAGTCGGGATAGAAGCCGAAGTGGAAGACCAGCGCCATCCACACTGCGAAGGCAGCAACAAAGGTACTTGCGGCAGCCAGCATACAGCGCGCCACCAGCCGGCCTTGCTTCCATAGCGGCTGAACCATCGCCCAGCCCAGCGCCGGAAGCAGAAAAACCGCCGTTGTCTTGGTGAGCATCATCAGCGTAAAAAGCAGTCCGATAGCCACCGAAGCAGTCACGGGCCGGCGACAGCGCGGCAGACGGACAGCAAGATTCAGAGCCGCCAGCGTAAAGGCCGTCAGTGAAGGCTCCAGAATGGCAAGCCGGCTGAAGGCGTACAGAAACGGGCTGGTGACAATCAGTGTAAGTGCCAGCAGAGCCATCCAGCGCGCGCCATTTGCGCGCAGAAGCAGGTAGCTCAACAGCAGATTCAAGAAGAAGAAGCCGACAGCCAGTCCGCGAGCCGCCTGAACCGAAACGCCGGTAAAGAAAAAAATCACCCACTCCAGGAAAGGCCAAACCGGAACCGCCGGGGCAGGATTGAAGTCGCCGGGAAGATACCAGTTGCCAAAGAGATGGGCGCGAATGGCGGCATTTCCGTACCAGCCCTCGTCGGTGTACTTGGCCCAGTCGCTGGACCATTGCGTGTGGTTGGGAAAGTCGGCGGTAAGATGAAGCCCGTGCAGCAGCGCAAAGCCGCCCAGAATAACAAGCCAAAGGGCGTAGAGCCAACGCTTCCGCGAAATCGTCAAGGGTTGTTTCCTCACCAGATCCGCACCCGACATCGCGCGCATCAAGCCGGTTTTCCCATGCAGGCGGGTGTCTATGCGACGAAGAGGAAAAACGCCTTAAAGGGATAAATAGAGTATATCGCGGTCGAAGCGCGGTGCCGTGCGACGGTCTTCGCATTCAATGGAACGGCCTGAGATTTGCAGGTTGGGAGTAAGATAACTTTCAAGGAGGAGCTATGGCAGCGGCGACAACTTTTATCACCGTGGAAGAATATCTGCGCCGCTCCTTTGATCCCGATGCCGAATACGTCGAGGGCGAGATCGAGGAGCGGACTGTGGGAGAATTTGATCACTCGATTTGGCAGAAGGCAATCGTCTTCTGGTTTGAGCTACAGGCAAAGTCCGGACAGATTCGCGTCTGCCCTGAACTAAGAGTGCAAGTTGCTTCCGACTGCTTCCTCGTTCCCGATGTCACGCTCCTGGACCGCAATCTCCCCATCGAGCAGATCGTGACCCATCCGCCGGTCGCGGTCTTCGAGATTCTCTCGCCTGCCGACACCCTCAAGCGCGTGATGGCCAAGTGCGGAAGGTATGAGCGAATGGGCATCGGAACCGTTCTCGTGATTGATCCGGACGGTCCCAGATACCGTTACGTGAGTGGACGGTTAGAGCCTTTGGAGGCGCGCGCTTTTGACATTCCAGGCAGCCAAAGCCGCTTCGATCTGGACGAGATTGAGAAGCTGCTGGATTAAAGCAAAACTTCTAACGAATCTCCCCAAAAAACTACAGTGGCCCGCCAAGCCCAGCCAGCCGCCGTGCAAGCAGCCAGGAAAGCAGTGAAGCACCCAACGCCAGCGCCACCCAACCGGCCGACTCCGCGGAAGAAACAAGAGCCGCGGAAGGATGCAACATGGCAAGCGTAAACGAATTCCGCGCAGCCAGATCAAGCTTCAATGAACCGGATTGCATCAACTCAACCGCACCCCAGCCGGCGGTTCCGGCGGCCAGCAGAGCGCCGGGCAGCGCGCGCTTCCATGGAAAGGGAATCGGAGGCGGCGCGGCAGCTTCCTCTTGAATGCGTTCCATGACGGAAGCCAGAAAGCCGGAAGTAGGGATCAGCTCATCTTCCGCCGCGAGAATCCGCTCGATCTGACTCTCGATCCTTGTTTCGATCCTTGTTTCGATCCTGGTTTCGATCCTGGTTTCGATCCTGGTTTCGATCTTGGCGCTGCGTTCGACTCCGCCAGAATCTTCATCGGCTCGGATAGTTTCGGTTGCCTTCAATTTGTGGCCTCCTTTCCTGTCTCCAGTGTTGAATATTCCAAGGGGTCGTGCTCGTCTTTCATTTCCTGTAGATGCGGGAATCGTTGCCGCAAAAGTGCTCGCGCTCTGGAGAGGCGGGCTTTCAAAGTACCCTCCGGCAGGCCCATGGTGCGGGCGGCGGCGGCCAAGTCCATCTCTTGAAAGTAATACAAAATCACCGGCTCGCGATAGCGCAAAGGCAAGGCCATAACGGCGCGCCGCACTCCATCGTAGCGTTCTCGCTTTTCGGATTCGCAATGCTGTGTGGCAGCGCCGCAAGGCTCAGGCGCCGCGTCCAGAGGCAGCGTCTCGGTAGGAATGCGCTTCAGTTCAGACCGGTAAACATTGGCGGCCAGCGCAAACAGCCAGGTAGAAAAGCTGGATTCGCGCCGCCAGTGGCTCAACCCCCGCCAGGCGCGAATGAATGCCTCTTGAGCCATCTCTTCGGCGCGCCCGCGATCGCGGCAATAACGCCAAGCCATATTCACCAGAGGCCCTTGCCAACGGCGAACGATGCCCTCGAAGGCGCGAACATCGCCGGCCAGTACGCTGGCTACATCGGCTAGATCGGCTTCGGCGCTGATTAAGGCATTCATCCCGAAGTGTCTCCTCTGCTACCTGTACGACCGTTCCTATCCTAAACCGGTTGCATAATCTTCCCACTCGGCACAGCCTTGAAATTATGCAACCGGATTTGAGGGCTATCTGTCCTACCAACTGCAAGGGGAAATACCCCGGCAAGGAGGATGAGATGGATTCTAATCAGCTTGAGTCGTTAGCCGAAATTCTGGTTCCAATCGTGGCTATCGTGTCGGTGTTTACATTTACCACCATCATGATCTGGCTAGGCAACAAGCAAAAAGAACGCGAGGCGTTCTACAAAGCAGAGGCGCTGCGGCGGATTACAGAAGCTTCCGGCGAAGGCGCAAAGGCAGCGATCGAAATGTTGCGGGAAGATGACCGTCGAAAAAGTATCAAGAGCCGCGAGGGCATCAAAATCAGCGGCCTGATCAACATCGGCGTGGGACTGGGCATGGTGGCCGGGATGCGGCAAATGCTTGGCCCCAAATTAGCGTATGTCGGACTAGTTCCAGCCTTGATCGGCGTGGCGATGCTGGTCTACGTGTACTTTTTGTCCGCACCCGCGGAGTAGAATCTGAAGCTTTGAATCGCGGACAAACCAGGGCGCATCTCTTGTATAGTTGTTTAACCAACTATTTCCGCGGTAGAGAGCAGTCAAACCGGGAATCCGAGGAAAGCGCCGATGCCAACCAAACCGCAACGCCAGCCCGCAATCTTTTTACCTCACGGCGGAGGCCCCTGCTTCTTCATGGACTGGACATGGGGCCCAGCCAATACCTGGGAAGCTACGCGGCGATTTTTGGAAGGAATCGCCACGACGCTCCCGGAAAAGCCCAAGGCGATTCTCGTCGTCAGCGGCCATTGGGAGGAGCCGGCCTTTACGGTCAGCAAAGCGGCGCGACCCGAGCTGATCTTCGACTACTCCGGCTTTCCCGAGCATACCTACCAGCTCACCTGGCCCGCGCCCGGCTCACCGCAGTTGGCCGAGCAGGTGGCGAGCCTGCTGACCCAGGCCGGCCTGCCCTCCGCAATAAGTGCAAATCGCGGCTTCGACCACGGCGTTTTTGTGCCGCTGAAGGTCGCCTTCCCTGAAGCGACGATTCCTGTGGTCACGCTCTCGCTGGCATCTTCACTCGATCCCGCGCTGCATCTTGCCGCTGGCCGTGCGCTTGCGCCGTTGCGCGACCAGGGCGTGCTCCTTGTGGGAAGCGGCATGAGCTTCCACAACCTGAGAGCATACCTTCGACCCGAGACAGTCGAGCGCGCCAGAGCCTTCGACGCCTGGCTGACCGGCACCGTCGCGGCTCCCGCCGGGGAACGCGATTCTCAATTGACCAACTGGCGGCAAGCCCCCTTTGCCGCCTATGCACATCCGCGCGAGGAGCATTTGATTCCGTTGCTGGTGGCGGCCGGAGCCGGCGGCGATGCGCCCGGAAACCGTATCTTTTCGGATGCTCCGATGGGCGCGGCGATCAGCGCCTACCGCTTCAATGGATAAGCAGCCGCTCTTACTCGAAGGCTTTCAAAAGACTTAAAGCGCTCCAGACTGGTACCAGCGCCGTCTGCGGCCCATCCGGACGCCGGAGTCGATCGCAATGGCCAGCAGCCCGAAGATCATGCAAAAATCCGTCCGCGCCTGATGAAAGAAGGTCAGCCAGCCGTAGTTGTCGAATTTGTCCAGCGTAAATGGGCCCAGGGGTCTGCCCAGCATGATGGGAAATTTGGTGCTGACCAGAGCGACAAAAATCACCACTAGAAGGGCAATGGCCGCATCTCCAGCGTAGAAATCCAGCAGAATCGCAGCCCCGCCGCCGATCTCGATGCCGCCCACCAGCGGCGCCAGCAGATTGGGAAGCGGAAGGCCAATCGAGGCAAAGCGCCCAGCGCCCAACTGATCGGGCCGAACAAATTTCAGAATGCCTTCCAGCAGAAAAACCAGGCCTACCATCGCCCGGATCAGGTTCATGGGTAGATTTTGGCGCACCGCAACCCCCAAATCGCTGGCCTTTAACTGGGAATGCCTCTTCGACTTGCGAAAAAGGCTCCACGGTAAACCAGTTAGAAGAAGCATATCGCAAAGCAGATACGATCCGCAGGAAAAGCAAGAGGCTTGAAAAAATTACGAATCGAATACGACAAGAGGCAGTCTTGGGCCCAGTTAGCTGCCCAACAACCGGTCCACCACCGCAGCCAGCCCCTCAGGCTTGGCAGAAGGCGCGAAGCGGCGGACGACCTTTCCTTGCCGGTCAATTAAAAATTTTGTGAAGTTCCATTTGATTTTTTCGCTGCCCAGGATTCCAGGCTTTGCCTTCTTCAAGAACTGATAAAGCGGATCCGCATCGGGTCCGTTCACCTCGATTTTGGCAAAGAGCGGAAAGCTGACACCATAATTCCGCTCACAAAATGAAGCAATCTCCGCACCCGCGCCCGGTTCCTGCCTGCCAAATTGGTTGCAAGGAAAGCCCAAAACCGCAAACCCACGCTCCTTATAGTGGCGATAAAGCTGCTCCAAACCAGCATATTGCGGAGTAAAACCGCACTGGCTGGCAGTATTGACGATCAGTAGCACCTGGCCCCGAAATTCCTCCAGAAAAATTTCGCGCCCATCCAGCAACCGCGCCTGAAAAGAGTAGACCGTCTCGTCCGTCTCCCGCATCGCCAAAAACCTCTGTTAAAGAAGGATGTCATGTGGCTTCGGCCTGCGTCTAAACAAAAAGTTATCCGGCCAGCCAGCATGGGAGAATGCCCCAGCCCGCCTGCGTCCGTTAGACTGTGAATTGGGCTCCTGATCACTGTGACCAGGCGGAGGGTTATGGCCGCTCGGGTGGTAAAATCAAGCTTTCCTTGATACAGGATCAGATTTTCAGCAATGAGGGTGTCGATATTCTTGCCGTGAAGCCGAAACTGATGGCGAACTATGGACCGCAACAGTACTCGTGTACCGCACCGGGCTCAACCCCAGTGAGGTACAAGCGCAATTCCGTCACCCATGCGTTGCGGACCGCGAGCCGTCTGACGCGGACGATGATCTTGGTTGTGTTGATGCTCACCACCTGCCCCGCCTTCGCCCAGACGCCTCAGACGCCTCAGACCATCGAGTCGATTCGGGTGATTGGCAACCGGCGCATTCCCAAAGAAACCGTGCTGGCGCGGCTCTTTACCCACCCCGGCGACGTCTACGATCCGATCTCGATCGAGCGCGACTTCAATTCGCTCTGGAACACCTCCTACTTCGACGATCTTCGCATCGAACGCGAGGACACCGAAAAGGGCATTATCCTGAATGTTTTTGTCCGCGAGAGGCCCACCATTCGCGAGATCAATTACAAAGGGCTGAACGCTGTCTCCGTCTCCGACGTGCTCGACCGCTTCAAAAAAGAAAAGGTTGGCCTCTCGGTTGAGAGCCAGTACGACCCGGCCAGGATCAAACGGGCTGAGACGGTGCTCAAAGACATGCTGTCGGAGCACGGCCACCAGTTTGCCACCATCAAGACCGAGGTGAAGACCGTCCCTCCGGCCTCAGTTCAGGTCAACTTCAACGTCAAGGAAGGCCCCACCGTGAAGGTGGGCGTGATCAAGTTCACCGGCAACCAGCACATCAACAGTTTGGTGCTGCGCCGCTCGATGAAGAATCTGAAGCCCATCGGCATTCCCTACTCCATCTTCCTCGAAGATATTTTCCCGCAGACCTTTGACGCCTCCAAGCTGGAGGAAGACACCGAACGCGTGCGCCAGGCCTTCCGCGACAAGGGCTATTACAACGCCGCCATCGAGGAGCCAAAGACGCAGATTCGCGACGAAGGCGGCTTGAACTGGTTCACCTTCCGCCCCAACAAAGGCAAGCGCATCGACATTCTCATGCCTATTGAAGAGGGCGATCGCTACCGCCTTGGCAACATCACCTTTACAGGCAATAAAGCTGTGAAGAACCAGAAAGCCCTGCGCTCCACCTTTGCCGTCAAGGACGGAGAATGGTTCAACGCCACGCTGATTGCCAAAGGCCTTGAGAATCTTAAAAAAGCCTACGGTCAATTGGGATACATCAACTTTGGCGCTATTCCCAAGCCCGTCTTCGACGATCAGAAGCGCACCGTCTCACTCAATATCGACATTGACGAAGGAAAGCCCTTCTACGTCTCCCGCATCGAATTCCAAGGCAACAGCGTTACCCGCGACAAGGTCATCCGCCGCGAATTGATGGTGGAAGAAGGCAGCGTCTACAACTCGCAGTTGTGGGAGTACAGCCTGTTGCGCTTGAACCAGTTGGAGTACTTTGAACCGCTCAAAGTGGATCAGGACTCAGAGGCCCATCAGGATGCCGAAGCCGGCACCGTTGAACTGCTCCTGAAGGTCAAGGAGAAAGGCAAGAACTCCATCGGCTTGAATGGCGGCCTGAACGGCCAGTCGGGCGGCTTTCTGGGCGTCAACTATCAGACCAATAACTTTCTCGGCTTGGGCGAGACGCTCAGTTTACAAGGCAACCTGGGTACCTCGGCACGAACTTTCACCTTCGGGTTTTCGCAGCCCTACCTGCATAACCGGCCCTTCAACATCGGCTTCCAGATCTTCAATAACAAGCAGGATTTCAACGCCGCCAAGAACTACCAGATTGCCTCCGGCCAGGCAGCAAACCTGACCTCGGCCCAGCAATCGCTGACGCAGAACTACAATCAGGGCTCCTACGGCGCAAACTTCTCCGTGAGCTACCCGCTCAAGCGCCACGCCTTCCAGCGCGTGGGCTTCACCTATTCGTGGAGCAAGTCTTCGATTACGGCCTTCTCCACGGCCTCGCAGACCTATTTCCAGACCATTAGCTTCCGCTCCGGCATCCAGGGCTCCAATGCGCTGAACGGCATCATCAACAGCATGGTCTCGTTCACATACTCCTACAACACCGTCAACAACCCTATGCGCCCCCGCACCGGCAAGGAATACTCTGTTGCCATGCAGACCTCAGGCATCTGGGGCAATGTGCGCTACTTCACGCCTTCAGTGGCTTACAGGTCATTCCGGCCAATGCACTATTTGACTCCGTCGGCTACCGGGCGCAATGTGCTGGGTATTCGCGCTCAGTTGAGCTACATTCAGGGCTACGGCGGAGACGTGGCGCCGCCCAACAACCGCCTCTACGCCGGCGGCGAAGGCGAACTGCGCGGCTTTGACGTCCGCGCGGCCACGCCCTATGGCTACGTGCCAACCCGCACGACTATGCAATTGACCGATCCAGACGGCAACGGCAACTGCGTGCCGCTCTATCCGGGCAACCGGCAGGACACTGCATGCCTCTTGATGAACATTCCGATATACGGGATTGCCTCCATCGGCGGTGACACCAATCTGATTACCAACGTCGAGTACCGCATTCCCATCGCCGGCCCGGTCACCTTCGCTTTCTTCAACGACTTCGGAATCGATTCCGCCATCAATAAAGGCCAGTTGAAGCAGAGCCCGCAGGGTTTTGATTCGTTGATTCAGCCTCTCTATGGATGCCCGACGATCGCCACAGCTTCCGATGGAAGTAATTTCTGCGAAGACGGTACTCAAGGTTCGAAAGTCGGCTTCCTGCGCAATATCCATCCCATTGCGGGCACCAACTTTGTTCCTCGCATGTCCACGGGAGCGGAGCTTTCGGTCATCATGCCGGTTATCAACGCGCCCTTCCGCCTCTTCTACGCCTACAACCCATTGCGCCTCAATGAGAAGCCCTACTGCAACCTCGGCACTGGGATCAACAACCAGAGTTGCACGGCGCAACTAATCACCCGTGACATGTTCCCAGACAGCGCAGTAGGCGACTACACCTACGGCCAGGCGATCCAGGGCTATGGCGCGCGCGACCAGTTCCGCGAGCCGCGCAAAACCTTCAGGCTGACCGTCTCGACGACTTTCTAGAGGCAGAGTCAAACAGGCAAATCGAAAGGGCCGCTCACATCGAGCGGCCCTTTCGCTTGGGCCGGGGCAGGGAACCGCCTCCGCCACGCTCTCGTATCCTACTACTAGACCGTTCAGGCCACAAGCCTGCCGCGGTGGGGGCTGAACCATGGCAAAGTTTCTCTTGTTCTGCATTCTTCTGGTCTTGTGCTGGCCGTTGGCGCTGGTTGCTTTGGTGCTCTTTCCGCTGGTGTGGCTGCTGCTGCTTCCGTTTCGCATTGTTGGAATTGCGGTAGGAGGCGTGCTGGAGCTGATCGGCGCCATCTTCACTCTTCCCGCCCGCGTCCTGCGGGCCATCTGATCTCAGGCCGGTTTCCTCCACGTTCTGGTGGACGATGTTTTTGCTTGAACTGAAGGCTGAGCATTTCCCCGCCTGCATACGTCCAATCGTAAGAGGAGCAGATTCATGCGCAGAGTTCTGCCGATTATTGTTTTCATCTGGATGCTGGCCGCGTCGCTCAATCCCCGGGCGCAGAGCACCAATGACGACGCTTTGAAGAACTCGCGACAGGCGCGCGCAGCGCTGGATGCGATGGTGCAGGCCCTGGGCGGGCAGGCTTGGCTCAACATGAAAAATCAGATGCGGCAGGGTCACCTGGCCGCCTTCTACCACGGCAATCCCGACGCCGGAACCACCGCGTATTGGGAGTATCACTCCTGGCCTGATCACGACCGCATCGAACTCACCTCGCACCGCGACGTTGTCCAGTTTTACCTGGGCCGCGCAGGCACGGAAGTGACTTACAAAGGCAAAGCGCCGCTGCCGCAAGACATAGTGGACGACTATCTGCGCCGCCGCGACCACTCCATTGAAACCGCCATCAAGCTCTGGCTCAATGATCCCAGGACGATTCTGATCTACGATGGCCAGCGGCTTGCCGAGCGCCATCTGGCCGACCAGGTCACGCTCATCTCCGCGCAGAACGAGGCCGTCACCATCCTGATGGATGTGGAAACTCACCTGCCACTGCGCCGAACCTTCGAATGGCGCGACCCGCTCTACAAAGACAAGAACGTCGATGCCGAGGAGTACGACGATTACCACACCATCGACGGTTTTCCTACCGCGTTCGCCATCACCCGCTTCAAGAACGACGAGATGACCCGGCAGTATTACCTGACTCATGTGACATACAACCAGGAGCTGCCAGCCGATTTCTGGAGCGTGGACGGAGCCACGCAGCGAATCAAAAAGAATTAGCCTGCGGCGTAGGGTGATCTCAGGGCAATTGCATTTGAAGTTTGGGCGAAAGAATAAAGGCAGGTGTTTTGGAGGCTCTGGAATGAGGGCTGAGTTTGCGAAAGATTGGCGGAAAACAGTGGCGGAAATCGGCGAAAAAAGGGGCGTTTTTGGCAAAAAGAGGGTCATATTTTGCCAAGAACGGCCAAAAAAGGCAATAAAATGTTACTGATTGGGGTAATAATATACTTGACTAATGATGAGATTCTTGCTATGTTGGAGTTGTCATGGAAAACGAACTTAAAACCCTTTCAGGTGCAATCATATACTTCGCCGATGAGCAAGTCTGCATTGATACCGTTGCCGCAATGCGCTGGCCTAATGGCGTCCAGTGCCCCGTCTGCCTCATGCCTGATGTTCGCCAGCATTGGCTCAAGAATCAGCGCCGCTGGCAGTGCCGGGATTGCGGCAAGCAGTATTCGGTGAAGGTCAATACGATCTTTGAGGATTCGCCCATCAAACTCGACAAATGGATGACTGCAATGTGGCTTCTCGCAAACTGCAAGAACGGGGTTTCCAGCTACGAGATTGCGCGTGATATTAACGTCACCCAAAAGTCGGCATGGTTCATGCTGCAACGGATTCGCCTTGCCATGAAAAACAAGTCAGTCCTAAAGCTCGGATCGCAGGGCGGACCCGTGGAGATGGACGAAACCTTCATCGGCGGCAAGCTGAAGAATATGCACAAGTCGAAGAAGCCCAAGGGAACTGGCTTTAGTGGCATTGCTGGCGGGGCTATGGCGAAGACTATTGTTGTGGGAATGTTGGAGCGCAAGGGTCACGTTCGGGCGGAAGTGGTAGCGGAGCGCACCCAACCCACACTACACGCGCTTGTGAATAAGCACATCCAGTACGGCGCAACCCTGATGACAGACGAATTGGGAGGATACAAGGGAACCAGTCTCACCCACGGAATCATCAATCACGCCGTCGAATATGTGAATGGACAGATCCACACTCAGGGAATCGAAAACTTCTGGGCCTTGCTCAAGCGTTCCCTGGGCGGGACTTATATTAGCGTCGAACCCTTCCATCTTGACCGCTACGTGGACGAACAGGCATTCCGCTATAACAATCGCGCAACCAAAGACAATCCGCTGACCGATAAAGATCGCTTCGCGCTGGCTTTATCGCAGGTTTCAGGGAAGAGACTGACCTATGCAGAACTGACTGGCAAGGTCGGTAATCCGTCGATCTAAACTGGCTTGGTTGGGACGGCAGCAACGCGGGAAGCGCGGCCTCTAGGAGTTAGCTTCTCGCGCTTCTCTTCGGCCATGCGCCTGTTGAGTTCTGTCTTGGAGACGCTGAGAACAGATCCAAGCAAGTTCTCAAAAGCCTTGTATTCGGCGGATTGTGGCTTGGTCTTCATCTACTCATCAACCCTTGGTAGTGTCCAGTCTTTTGTGTAAACAGTCTGGTTGAAGTTTTGTTTCCGATTA
>CAZDYU010000121.1:0-12897 GCA_964509755.1 uncultured Occallatibacter sp.
TCGGTCTGAATCTTGGTGCGCAATTGCTGCACCTCGATCTCCTTGGCCAGATGCTGGTTCAGCAGTTGCAGCCGGACCACAATGCTCTCGGTCTCCAGCAACTGCTGCTTGTCGTCGGTGGTCAGAAAGGGCAGGGAAGAGGCCACAAAGTCGACCAGGCGGCTGGGTTCTTCGATGTTGGCGGCGATGGTTCGCAGCTCATCGGAGAGAGTTTGGGATTCGGCGACAATCTGCTGAAACTGCCCAATCACGTTGCGCACAAGGGCTTCGGCCCCCGGTGTCGTGACCGGCTCGGTCTCCTCCAGAGTCTCCACCTCGGCGATCATAAACGGTTCGGTCTGCGTGTAGCGGATCAGACGAACGCGCTCGACGCCTTCGGTAAAGACGAAGCGGCTCTGGTTGGGCATGCGCACAATCTTATGCACTGTGGCCAGTGTGCCAACCGTATGTAAATCAGTCGGCTGCGGCGAATCCAGCCGCGGGTCCAACTGCGCCGTTACAACAATGGCGCGCTCCTCGCCCAGCGACTCGATCAACTGAATCGAACTCTCGCGCCCAACCGTCAACGGCAGCACGGCATGAGGAAAGAGCACGGTATCGCGAACGGGCAGAACCGCGATCCTGCGTGCGGAAGGTGCGTCCTTTACAGGAAGAGTGTTTGCGAAGTGCGAAAGCTGGGGCTGGTTCGGCATTGAGTGTCCTCGTGTCAACTTTTCTTCATTAGACAGCGCAGAATCCGAAAAGTTTCAGGGAATCTTCCTTTCCCGGCAATCTTTTCCTCCTTCCCGAAGCCTTGCGCATCCAAATTACGTTCAAAAGCAGGGTGCGGTTCCCCAGCAAGGACTTGTGGAGGCAGCCATCTTTGGCGGCCATCTGGTTGTTTGGACCAAAGTCTCAGTGAGTCGCAAAGAATCGAAGCTGAGAACGGTGGACCGTCTCCCCTCCATCCATGCCCTCATTCTTGAAGCATACATGTGCTCTCGAATGCTCTATCGGCCAAAGCCTGAGGAAGGTGAGAGCGGCCGGTGGCGGAGCCGGTGTACCTCGCCAATTTTCCATCCGACCGTTTGGAGGGCATGGTTTGATCCAGAAGAGATTGCTTTGACTGGCCGGTGAGGGCAGGCCGCAAGGAGTGGGGTTCCTTTTACTTCACTTCACTTTAGTTTGGTCGGATAACCTCATTCCAATGATCGGTATTCCCGCATTTAAATGTGCCAAAAGCCGGAATTGTGTATGAAGCTCATTCTCTTGCTTTATCCTTTTCCTATGCACAATATCTACTCTGCGATCCTTGCAATTTTTTTGAGTGCTCCAGCTTTGGCATTTGCCGCTCCTACCGCACCCGTGATGGAACAAGAGCCCGACGGCATGGCCTTGCGTCTGGCCTCTGGAGAACTTCGCATCCAGGTCATCTCCGACACAGTTGTCCGGGTAGCGTTTTCGGCCTCTCAGAACTTCTTTGCACGCACTTCGATCGACAGGGTTCCACTGCCCCCAGCCAACCCGTCTTTCAGAATCATCGAATCGCCCAAAAACTACACCCTCTCCACAGCAAAGCTGAAAGTGATTGTCGATAGAGAAACTGGAGCCGTGTCATTTGCCGACGACGCAGGGCATTCTGTGCTCTCTGAAGCCCCAGGCAGCAGGGTTCTGGAACCGGCAACGGTGCAGGGCGAAGAGACCTTTCATCTTCAACAGAAGTGGAAGGCCCAGGAAGACGAATCCCTTTATGGATTGGGACAGACGCAGTTGGGGATCGTCGATATCAAGGGGTTTGACCTCGACCTGTGGCAGCACAACACCAACGTGGTGGTGCCTTTTCTAGTCTCTTCCAACGGCTACGGCATTCTTTGGGACAACACATCCTTCACGCGATTCGGTGATCTGAGACCCTTTGTGGCTATTCCGGCTGCCAACCTGCTCGACGCTGACGGCAAGCAAGACGGTCTGACTGTGCGGCCAATCGATGGATCGGAAACTCCCAGGCGAAGCGCGGAGATCTCACTTGTTCGGAGTTCTACCCCGTCCGATGATCCTAAGACCGCGACCGCTCCAGGGCGTTTAAAGCCCCTATCCTGGGCAGGTTTCGTTCTCGCCCCGGAGACGGGCGATTACCAGTTTCAGGCCTACTCGAATGGCGGCATCAAAGTTTGGTTCGATGGCAAACTCGCGATGAGCCACTGGAGGCAGAACTGGCTTTCTTCCAACGACCAGATTCGAGTCCATTTGGAAGCCGGACACAAATACCCTATTCGAATTGAAAACGATCCGGAGCAGCAAAACACCCTGACTTTTCTCTGGAAGACGCCTGCCTCCGACTCCGATACATCACTGTGGTCCCAGGTTGGCGAGGGAATCGATTATTACTTCGTTTACGGCCCATCCATGGATCAAGTTATCGCCGGGTATCGTCTGCTGACAGGCAGGGCAACCATGCTTCCGAACTGGGCCTTCGGCCTGTGGCAATCGCGGCAACGCTATGAGACCGCCGACCAGTCGCTCGATGTGATCAGACAATTCCGCGAGCGGAAGATTCCCTTCGACAATATTGTGCAGGATTGGCAGTACTGGCGGCCGGATTCCTGGGGATCGCACGAGTTCGACCCTTCGCGGTTCCCCAACCCTAAAGGCTGGATTCAGTCCATTCATGACAGGCATGCTCATTTGATGATTTCCGTATGGGGAAAATTCAACCCCAACACGGAAAACGCCAAGGAGATGAATGCCAAAGGTTATCTATATCAACCCAATCTGAAGGAGCACCTCCTGGATTGGATCGGCCAGCCCTATACCTTCTACGACGCATTCAATCCTGATGCGCGCAAGTTCTTTTGGGCGCAAGTCAACCCGCGTCTCTTTGCAAAGGGCGTCGATGCATGGTGGATGGACGCCACCGAACCCGACTTGATGCCATCGCCGCCTACGCTTGAAGGCCAGCAGACCCACATGAATCCCACTTATATGGGAACCGGTTCGCGAGTGTTGAATGGCTACGCCTTGGAGAACAGTGAGGGCGTCTACACCGGGCAACGCGAGGCCGCTCCCAACCAGCGTGTCTTCATCCTTACGCGCTCCGGTTTTGCCGGTCAACAGCGCTACTCAACCGTGACTTGGTCGGGTGACATCACATCGACCTGGACCGCGATGGCCAAACAGATTCCTGCCGGACTGGGCGCCAGCATCTCGGGCCTGCCCTACTGGACTATGGACACCGGCGGTTACACCATGCAGGACAGGTTCTCGCACGAACCGATGACCGCCGGCAACCGGGAAGAGTGGGGAGAACTGAATGCCCGCTGGTTCGAGCTTTCTACCTTTACTCCCATTCTGCGCGTGCATGGAGAGTTGCGGCCGCGCGAGATGTGGGCACTCGGTGAGCACTCCGCTGCCTACAACGCCGAACTGAAATCCGATCGCCTACGCTACGCATTGTTCCCCTATATTTATTCCATGGCAGGCTGGAGCACACAGCAGGCCTACACCATCTTCCGGCCGTTGGTGATGGATTTTCCGCATGATCGCTCAGCCCGTGAACTGACCTCCGAGTTTATGTTTGGCCCAGCCATGCTGGTCGCGCCAATCACGCAGTACAAGCAGCGCGCCCGGCCCGTCTACCTGCCTACTGCATCCGCATGGTACGACTTCTGGACCGGACTTCTGTCCGCCACCGGCAAAATCTCCGCATCCGCGCCCTTTGACCAGATTCCAGTTTTTGTGCGGGCTGGATCGATCGTTCCCTTTGGACCCCAGATACAGTACATCGCTGAGAAACCCTCCGACCCAACCACGCTCTACGTCTATGCGGGAGCCGACGGCCAATTTACGCTTTATGAGGATCAAGGCACGACCTTTGACTACGAAAAAGGTGCATTCTCGCAGATTCCATTCCATTGGGATGACAAGGCAAGCACACTCACGATCGGCGCGCGAACCGGTGCCTACAATGGTATGTTGAATCACCGAACATTCCAGGTCGTTCTGGTCTCGAAGGAGCATCCGGCTGGATTTTCTTTTACGCCCCGTCCGCTCAGGAATGTGCAGTACATCGGAGCGGAAGTGCGTATAAAGCTGCAATAAGTATCCCATGCTGAGAGTAACTGGCCATAGTCCAGGACAATGATTGCGGCCGCTAATGGGTTTTACGCAACGATACCCAACAGGGGCGCTCCGACGATGACCGCGCAATTCACGCCTATCGGCAGTTTCAACCAAGCGGTGCCGTTCTCGAGTTCATGGCTACCGGCAGGCACTACATTCGACTTCTATCCCTCGACTCTCACTCCAAAGAGCGCATTGAACTCGACAATTTTCACTGTGTCTTCCAATGCAAGCACAAGCAACCGGAAACCGCGCCGATGCTTATTCTCTGGCATCTGGTTGACGTTTGCTTGTAACTGGATCGGATTCAGAAAGCGGAGGCCGTATTTGCTCTCCTTGCTCAAACAGGCGAGTATACGGGCATCGAGATAGATTCAGAGAAAGTATCATGAGCGACGATTTCTTCAAGCTTGAGATTGGTTGATTGCCAACTTTGAATATCCCGACTCGTATCGCCCAGATTATTTCTCTTCCGAACCCGTGCTTCTGCGCGGATGGCTCCATATAACTTCGATGAGTCTGCTGGATTATTCTTGCCTTCCTCCTCTTTGCGACCAGAGCGTCCATTTTCCTGGTGATGAATCCCGAATCGGAAAAAACTGGCTTCGCCTTCAGGGTGGCAATTCCGAGTAGCGGAAAAGGCCAACGAGACGCTTCAGGTTGCCCTTCATCGGGCATAGAGTCCTCATAGGCGGCGAATGCTTTGACGATTTCAGTGGTTTGAAGAGCGGATCGGACCGGAGTTGCACCACGGTAAAAAGCCAGAAAATACACAGGAGGTAACGGTACCAGATAACGATACCATAATTGGTTTATCTGAAAAAGCTGTGTTCCGAATAGTCGCATATAAAGGTAATGGAATGAGCGCATAAGTTTGCGCCAACGGCTTCAGTGAGCGTGAAGAGCCTCGGTTTCTGTATTTGATACAAATCTGATCGAAAGAGTTACCATAGGTTACCTGTGAGCGCTATAGGGTAACTTGACTTTATAGACCCAAAAGATTGATTTTCGTTCTGCGGTCAAATGAGAGGCAATTTGGAGCGTTATTTTGCCAGGGCTGTGAGGCGGGTGTTTTGCCGGCAGGGAGTCCGGTTTGTTTATCGGCTTTTTTCTATTCATCATCGTGCAGTTGACTCACAATTGATCTCGCGCGGCCAGAGCCGAGGCGAGGGTTTTCGACAAGTTTTCATTTATACGAGCTTGCGAAGTAGAGATACATCATTTCTTTCATTTCCTACTTTTCTCTCCTGCTCTTTCGACAATTGAGACTTATTTGGGCTGCGCCCGTGGGCCTGTCGATGACAGGAAAGACTCGCGTAAAAAATCTTGATATCGGCATCATGCTGCGAAAAAGCACCTCTACATGGAGTGCTGCAATCGGTCTACGTGATGTAAAGGAGAAACCATGTTTCAGGAGTTGAACCCCACCTGTGGGCAGGCAAGTGCCCGCCGACTGACCGGGTACTTTGCGGTACTCGTGGCGCTATTTCTAACCCTTGTCGCGCCCGGATTGGTGGCGCAGACCCACGTCGCCAATCCGTACGTCGGCGCAATAGTGTACGCTAGCCCGGACTACAAAGCTGAAGTCGCCACCGCGGTCGCAACCGAAACGGCCGGCTCCGCACTCGCGAACCAGATGACGGTAGTCGGAAATACCCCGACATTCGTTTGGTTGGACCGTATCGCAGCCATTGCGGGCGGTTCCGTAAACAGTAACCGCCTCGGCCTTCAGGGACATATCAATGCCGCGGTTGCCCAAGCCAACGGCGCCGAGATCGTCGTCCAACTCGTCATTTACGATCTTCCCGATCGCGACTGCGCCGCCCTGGCCTCCAATGGCGAACTCAGCATCGCCGGCGGCGACATCCCCAAGGGGTACACCACGGCGCTGACGGGTACGGGCCTTCAGGAGTACGAGAACGATTACATTACTCCCATCTACAATATCCTGAAAGCGGCACCCTCGAATGTTCGCTTTGTTTTGGTCGTCGAGGACGACTCGCTGCCCAATATCGTTACCAACACAGGCTATAGCTATGCGCTGGCCAACTGCATCGCGGCCAACGGCGGATCTAGCTATCCGACATTCTCTACGACCGGCGTATATGTTCAGGCAATCCAATACGCGCTCAATCAATTTCACTCGCTTCCCAATGTGTATAACTATCTCGATATCGGCCACCATGGATGGCTCGGCTGGACTACAGGTGCCGGACTTGCCTTTCCCTTCTACGCTACTGTGGCAAAAGGAACGACGGCTGGCGTCGCGAGCGTTGATGGTATTATCACCAACACCGCCAACTATGGCCCGACCAAAGAGCCGTACATGACGGCGACGGAGGCGGTAGGCAGTGGTGAGGTGTACGAATCCACCTTCTACTCGTACGACCCCTCAATTGATGAGCTAGACTACGCTCAGGAATTCTATACAGGCCTGACGGGCGCCGGTTTCCCCTCCACGCTCGGGTTCCTGATTGACACCTCGCGCAATGGTTGGGGCGGACCGACGCGGCCAACCGGTGCAAGCACCAGCACCGACCTCAACACTTTTGTGAACGCGACCAAAATCGACGGACGCGACGATATGGGCCAATGGTGCAACCAGCCCAATCAGGGAATCGGCGCGCTTCCCGCTGCGAACCCTGGGGGTTTTGCCAATCTGCAGGCCTACGTCTGGGTCAAGCCTCCGGGAGAATCGGACGGCAACTATCCTGGCAGCGTATACAACGGCGTAACATCAACCGTCGGCGATCCGAACTGCGATCCAGCGCATGACAATGCTCTGGCTAACGGCTTCGCGACAAACGCAATACCAAACTCGCCATCCGCCGGCACCTTCTGGCTAACCGAGTTCCTCGAAGACGTGCAGAACGCATATCCCGCGCTTCCAACTACAACCTCTCCCGGCTTCACCGTCAACACAACCGCGACGAGTGTCATGCAGGGAACGAGCGTCGGTAGCAGCGTCACTGTTAGCGCATTCAACGGCTTCAACAGCGCAGTCACTTTGGCCGTAACCAGCACTTTGCCCGCTGGAGTAACCGCCGTCTTCAGTCCCACCTCAGTTACTGGTTCTGGGGGCAGTACGCTGACATTTACAGCTACCAACACGGCCACTGTAGGCGCGGTCACTGTTACAGTAACAGGAACCAGCGGCTCCACTGTTGAAACGGCCACCCTGACCCTCACCGTCACCGCGAGGCCGGAGTTCACCATTACGGTATCTCCCACAACGCTTTCCTTGCCGCCGAATACCAACCCCACAGTGACACTCACAGTCACTTATGTCGGTGGTCTGACGGGCAGCGTTGCCCTTAGCTCAAGCGGCCTGCCCTCGGGCGTCCAGGCCAACTTTGCTCCCTCATCGGTCAACTCTCCTGGCGGCACCATCGTTGTGAACTTCAATTCGCAAACCAGTACGCCGTCTGGAACCTACAACATCTTGCTGACCGGAACCGATGGTACGCTTGTCAATTCCGCAACCCTCACACTGACCATTCCTCCGTCGGGCTTTACGCTTGCGCCCTCGGCGACGACCGTGGCGCTGACTCAAGGTAAGACGGCAACCGATACTATCACTGTCACCGATGTTGGTAGTTTTACCGGAAATGTAACGCTAGCAGCATCTGGATTGCCGAGCGGCGTTACTGCCGCATGGGGCACGAATCCAACGACCGGAAGCAGTGTTCTGACACTGACGGCGACAAGCACGGCTACCACTGGCTCGTCCACGGTCACCGTGACAGGAACCTCTGGCAGCACGACTGCAACCACTACCTTCACGCTGAATGTCAGTTCTCCCTCCGGCTTTACGCTGGCGCCGTCTGCTAGCACGCTGTCGGTTGCACAGGGCAAGACCGCGACTGACACCATCACAGTGACGGACGTTGGTGGATTTACAGGCTCAGTCACACTGGCCGCAACTGGATTGCCGAGTGGCGTCACCGTCGCTTATGGCACCAATCCCACAACCACAACCAGCGTGCTGACCTTCACAGCCAGCGCAACGGCCGCCACTGGCACTTCAACGGTTACTATCACTGGAACATCGGGCACGACGACGGCGACCACTACGATAAGCCTCACGGTCACTGGTTCGGGCTTCACGCTGGCGCCGTCTGCTGCCACGCTGTCGGTTGCGCAGGGCAAGACTGCGACTGACACGATCACTGTCACCGACGTAGGCGGATTCACCGGCTCGGTAACTCTGGCCGCAACAGGATTGCCGACTGGCGTAACAGTTGCTTACGGCACCAATCCAACTACGGCGACCAGCGTGCTGACCTTCACAGCCACCAGCACAGCCACAGTTGGCACTACAACAGTCACCATCGCCGGAACCTCGGGCACAACGACGGCGACCACCACGATCAGCCTTACGGTCACTGGCTCAGGCTTCACGCTTGCGCCTTCAGCGGCCACACTGTCTGTAACTCAAGGCAAGACGGCGACTGACACCATCACGGTTACCGACACGGGAGGTTTTACCGGCTCCGTAACTCTTGCTGCTACGGGCTTGCCTACTGGCGTAACTGTTGCCTACGGCACCAACCCAACCACCAGCACCAGCGTGCTGACCTTCACGGCCAGCGCCACAGCAACGGCTGGAACCTCCACGGTGACGATTACTGGAACTTCCGGCACGACCACCGCAACCACCACCATCGCGCTCACCGTTGCTCCTGCCGGCGGCGCCTGCACGGTGGACTATGTGATTTCGCCGCAGAACACAAGCGCATTTGGCGCGACGATCACCATCATCAACGGCAGCACTGCGGTTACAAGCTGGACGTTGTCGTGGACATTTGCCAACGGACAGACGGTTGCATCTCTCTGGAACGGAATTGAAACACAGAGCGGCGCTGTTGTGACGGTGAAGAACGAGCCTTACAACGGCAGCATCGCTGCTGGCGGAACGCTCAGCGGCATCGGTTTCAACGGCACATGGAATGGAACCACCAATGCAGTTCCGACGGCGATTTCGCTGAATGGAACTGCCTGCACAGTGAACTAGCAAGTAAAAAGCGCTTGAATTGTGCACAGGTAAAAACGCGTGGAGCGGGGAAGTAACTCGCTTCGCGCGTTTTGCCGGATTTTAGTTTCAGTTCGTAAAGAATCGAACCAAGTTTCAATGGAGGGATCATGATGCATGCGTTCAGTATGTTAACTCCCCGGAAGCGTATAAGAGGGTGCGCAGTAACGGCGGGGTTTGTCATAGCGTTTCTATCGCTGGCTGCTGTCGCGTCTTGCGCTCGAGCGCAGGGAAGTGCGGAGCCTAATAGTCTAGACGCCCGAGATTCACAAGGGCTTACGGCGCTTATTGTGGCTGCGGCCGCAGATCAGGCGACTACGGTAAAATCGCTGCTGGCTCAGGGGGCTGGTGTGAATGCCACCTCGGCCGACGGCCGGACAGCACTGATCGCAGCGGTACAAGGAAATCATATAGATACTGTTCAGATTCTTATTGCAGCCGGAGCCAATTTGAACGCGGCTACGCGCGGTACTGGGACTGCTTTGGAGTTTGCGGAGAGAAAGGGAGAGACGCAAATTGCGGCTTTGCTGCTTGCATCCGGTGCGCGTTCATCCGGGAAATCCATCGGTGACACTGTGTGTGTTCGTCCATGGGGCGGCGATGGTTTCTGCGGTACGGTCGAGTCTTTCAGCATTCAATCGGTTCAGATACATGTGACAAAGATCGTGGGATGCGCCAACGGTTGCGTGGCCAAGGAAGAGTGTTCCGCTGCGAAGACTGTTGGCGGCGCCAATGGTCTTGAGGCGGGCAACGAAATTGCAGTTCCCAGCTGGTGCCTGACGCATACGGGGGTGAAGCCATGAAGATTAACCACGCTATTTCCAAGTGCATCTCTCGTCTCTCAATTGCTTTCGTTCTGATTGCCGGGCTTATGGCTCTAGCTAACTCCTCGAAAGCAATCGGGCAGTCGAAAAGCGGATTCACATACAACGGCATCGTATACACATCCTGGTGGTATGACGAATACGGGAACTATTACGATCCTCCTGTCGCTACTGGAGCTGCTACTACTTCAATGGACCAATTGGCGCAGACAAACGCCAATTATGCGGCGGTGCTTGTAACTCAGTATGTGGCGACTGGAACGTCAACCACAATTGCTCCCGACAGCACGAAGACGCCTTTGGACGATCAGGTGGCCTTCGCGATTCAGGGATTCCATAACCAGGGGTTGAAGGTTTTTCTCAAGCCTCATGTGGACTCGCTTGATGGAACATGGAGAGGGCAATTTGCTCCCACAAGTATTCCGGCATGGTTTGCCAGCTTCCAGACTTTCATCGTGCATTATGCGACGCTCGCACAGGCGAATAACGTGGAAGGCTTGGTGATTGGCACCGAATACAAGACGCTGAGTGTAGCTGCAAATGAGAGTTATTGGGCTACCGTCATCGCCGCAATCCGGGCGGTGTACAGCGGGCAGATTGCCTATGCCGCAAATGCCGTCAGCGCCGGCGATGAGTACAGCACAGTCTCGTTCTGGCCTCTGGTGGATCTGATCGGCATGGATGGCTATGTTGGACTTACGACGCAGAACGATCCTACGGTGGCTCAACTGGTTTCTGCCTGGTCCAACAGTCCTGAGAATGGCGGCTTTAATGCAGTAGCTGCTTATCAGAACCTTAACACTACTTACAACAAGCCGGTAATCTTTACCGAAATTGGCTATGAGAGCACTGCCGGAACCAATACAGAACCGTGGAACTCAAGCCTTTCTAACGGCTACGATCCAACCGAGCAAGCGAATTGTTATGAGGCTTTCTTTGAAGTCTTCAGCCAGCAGACCTCATGGATGAAGGGCGTCTTCTGGTGGGATTGGGAAGTTCCCGCGCCGGTAGCAAGTAATACAGGTTACAGCCCTAATGGCAAGCCTGCTGGAACGACTGAACTTCCGTTGTGGTTTGGCTCGGCGACTCCAATCTTCAGGCTTAATACTTCCGCGGCTAGTCTCTCACTGGCCCAAAACGGCAGCCTTACAGATACCATCACCGTTGTGGACGAGGGAGGATTTACCGGCTCGGTCACACTTGCCGCATCCGGGCTGCCCAGCGGAGTTACAGCGTCGTTTGCTACAAATCCCACAACCGGCAGCAGTGTGATGACCCTGACTGCAACCGGCACCGCGACTGCTGGAACATCGACGGTCACAATTACTGGAACCTCAGGAACGCTGACTGCAACGACCAAAATCTCGCTTACCGTCACAGTCTCTGCGTGCAACATTGTTTACACAATCGGAAGCCAATGGACAAGCGGATTTGGTGCGGCAATTACGATCAACAATACGGGAACGGCCGCGCTCACTAACTGGACGCTGACATGGCCCTTTGCCAATGGGCAGACAATTACTGAACTCTGGGGCGGAACAGGGACACAGAGTGGCGCAAATGTGACAGTGACTAGCGCTACCAGCATTGCGGCGGGAGGCAGTTATTCCAGCCTGGGATTCAACGGTACCTGGAATAACGTCACTAACGCTATCCCGACCTCGTTTCTATTGAACAATACTTCATGCAGCATTAATGGCTCCGCCACCACCCCCAGCTTCACGCTTGCGCCATCGGCTTCTACTCTGGCTATTACTCAGGGCAAGACGGCCACCGACACAATCTCGGTAACCGACGTGGGTGGATTCACCGGCTCAGTCACTCTGGCCGCAACTGGCTTGCCGAGCGGAGTTACTGTCGCATACGGAACTAACCCGACAACCGCGACCAGCGTACTGACCTTTACGGCCAGCGCCACGGCCACGGCAGGCACCTCCACAGTTACCATCACAGGCACCTCGGGCACAACGACGGCGACGACTACGATCAGCCTTACAGTGAGCGCCGCCGGCTTCACGCTGGCCCCATCGGCTTCTACTCTGGCAGTTACTCAGGGCAAGACGGCCACTGACACTATTACAGTGACGGATGTAGGCGGATTCACAGGCTCAGTCACTCTTGCCGCGACTGGCCTGCCGACCGGAGTCACTGTCGCATATGGCACCAATCCAACTACCGCAACCAGCGTGCTGACCTTTACAGCCAGCGCCACGGCCACAACAGGCGCGGCGACGGTGACAATTACTGGCACATCTGGAACGACGACGGCAACAACGACGATCAATCTCACAGTGAGCGCCGCCGGCTTCACTCTGGCGCCATCGGCTTCTACTCTGGCTATCGCTCAAGGTAAGACGGCGACTGACACAATCACTGTAACGGACGTGGGCGGATTTACCGGCTCGGTAACTCTTGCCGCGACTGGCTTGCCGACCGGAGTGACAGTCGCATACGGAACTAACCCAACTACCGCGACCAGCGTACTGACCTTTACGGCCAGCGCCACGGCCACGGCCGGCACATCGACCGTCACGATAACAGGAACATCTGGCACAACGACGGCGACGACTACGATCAGCCTTACAGTAAGCGCTGCCGGCTTCACTCTGGCGCCATCGGCTGCGACCTTGTCTGTAACTCAGGGCAAGACTGCCACCGACACGATCACTGTAACGGACGTGGGCGGATTCACAGGCTCGGTAACTCTTGCCGCGACTGGCTTGCCGACCGGAGTGACAGTCGCATACGGAACTAACCCAACTACCGCGACCAGCGTACTGACCTTTACGGCCAGCGCCACGGCCACAGCCGGCACATCCACAGTTACCATCACAGGCACTTCGGGCACAACAACAGCGACGACTACGATCAGCCTTACAGTGAGCGCTGCCGGCTTCACTCTGGCGCCATCGGCTGCGACCTTGTCTGTAACTCAGGGCAAGA
>CAZDYU010000122.1:0-12466 GCA_964509755.1 uncultured Occallatibacter sp.
TCGTCCGGCACCTTCGCGCCGATGCGCAGGTCGATCACCTGCGTCTCGCGAATGGAATAGAAGTTCTCGATCTCCAAGCGATGAATCATGGATTGCCGCCTATAGCCAATTTACAGTCTCCTATACTTGCATTATCGACAATATATTGTCAATATCTATGATACAGGTGATTTTACGGCAATTATTCCGACTCCACAGTCTAACCAAAAGCCTTCCTTGCCCACGATCTCCCAGCCTCTGCGCGGATGGCTTCCTGCATTTTGTGGACAGAATCAAAGCCGCCAATCTCCGACAGCCGATCCACACAAACCCGATCCATAACAAAAATAAACTCGCCTATACTCCACAAAACGACAACAGAACGTCAATAACGCCAGAATACAAGTTTTTTACCCATTTATTCCAAACGCAGAACGGCCCGTCGCCGGTCCAACTTCCGCACCTGAAACCTGGGAAACCGCGATCCACAACCCCGGTAAACTGACCGCGGGTTACTGTCATGCGGTTTGCCGATCACTACGCCCTCTTCAGGCACAACCAAGAAAAGCGGCCAAAATTCTAGCCGCATCAGAGGTTTCCATGACCTACGTCCACCAATCCGCCGCCGCCGCAAGCCGCCCAGGTTTGGACATCGCATTCCATCCCCGCAGGCTTCTCCACAAGCCGGCAAAACTTGGAGAAACCGGAAGATACGTTTTTCATACCTTCGCCGTTTGGCAATTTTCATTTATTCAACATGTTTATTATCAATAGTTTGAACAAGCAAAAAACAAAAAAATGCACTTTTGGGATTCCTTTTTCCTTTGCTTTCCTGCTTAAGTCATTCATTTAATTAATCTAGTACGCTTAATTATCATTCGTCCTACATTCGCATAGCGCCAAATGCCCCCAATCCCCGCCTTTGGGACCTGGGGGCATCCAATGGCCATCTGGCTGTCTACATCCCCTTTGGCGAGTGGCGAGTTTCTTCGAGCGATTCGCCTGTTTCAAGCAGGCTTTTCAAACTGGAAAGTATCATCGGCCATCCGCTGGAAAGGGCCTTGATGAACTTCGATTCGGCCTTGTCCATGGTATGGGTGAGGGTGAGTTTGACGGCCTCGCCCTTCTGCTCGATGTCATAAGTCATGCGCGAGTAGCCCTCGGCGGTCAGATCGGGGAAAATCTCATGCCGCCACTTGAGCGCCAATCGCCGCGGTGGATCGATCTCGAGGACTTCGCCGCTATCGGCAGTACGCCCGTCGGCAACCAAGATCTTCCACGATGCGCCGGGCTTCCATTGGGATACCTGCGTGGTGTTCATCCAATATTGGCGGGTGAAATCGGATTCAATCAGCGCCCGCCAGAGCTTTTCCGGCGTGGTGCGGATGAAGGTCACATAGACAAATTTTGACTCAGCCATTGGCTTGCCTCCAAGTCCATTTCAGGATACGATTGGGCGCTCAAAAGAGCCAACGAAAAAGACCAACGAACAAACAGCGGTTTTCAATCAAAAAAGGCTTGTTTTGCCTCAAAATGACCTTTTTTTTGGCAAAGAATGGGCAGAAAGCGAAATTATATGTTACTGATTAGTAACCAATGTAAAATTGCAAGTTGTTTATTATGTTTAAGTTGCAAGGAATTGGCGGACAAAAACTGTGTTTCAGAAGGCAGGGGGGGTGGGGATCTGGCCGATTTTTGGTGAAGAAACGGAGAAGATAGACTGGAAAATCAGGGACTATAAATGTGCGCGTTGAAGATTGGACGGTGGTCATAAGAGCCTCGGTTTGCGACTGCTTCTATTGTGCGCGCTGGAATCATAATTATCGGCAAACGAGTGCGGCGGGGGCAGACGCTCGCTTGAGATCGTTGCCTGGGCAGAGACGGACCGCTTGAGGTTGGTTATATCCCAGATCCCAAAATCGGGAGCTGGGGCACCCGGCAAGTGATTGTTGGCGGATCTATTGCTCTTCAGAATCAATTTCTGGGAGCCGCGGAAGGGCAATCCCTCCAGAGTCAAGATGCGGACGAGGCTTGATGGATGCGCCAATCATTGCATCTGGCTCACTGCGATCTTCAGGCTCAATATACTCCGAGGAGACGCCCAGCAGATTCCGCAGTTTCTTGATCGATTCAACATCCGCCTCGAAATACGCCTTCGCGTAAGCGCGCACAAAGTCGCCGGCCGGATAACTGCCCAACCGGCGCTGCAAGCCGTCGTAGAAGGATCTTCTTTCCGCCTCCATGCAAGCATCGTACATCGTCTCTTCATGGCAACAAGCAGAACAATCTACAATGAAAGCCGTGATGAACTGGAAAGATTTAATAGCGGAAGTGACGGCGGTGGGCGCGGGCGGCGATTCTTCAGAGTCGATTACCGGCGTGGAATACGACTCGCGGCGCGTGCGTCCCGGCTCGGTCTTTGTGGCCATGAAGGGCGGCTCGACCGACGGCAACCGCTACGTTGAGAAGGCGATTGCGGCCGGCGCGCTGGGGATTATCACCGACTCCGCGCCGAAGTTCGACCACCTGCTGGTCTTTGAAGCTGGGCTGCCGGTGCTGGAGGTAGAGCATGGGCGGAGGGCGCTGGCGGAGGCTTCAGCGGCCTTCTTCGAACACCCGGAGCGCATGCTTGCGGCGACGGGAATCACCGGGACAAATGGCAAGACGACGACGGCGTTTTTGATGGAGGCGCTGCTGAATGCCTCGGCGCGCAAGGCCGTGCTGGTGGGCACGATCGAGTACCACGTCTGCGGCGAGGTGCGGCCGTCGCTGCATACGACGCCGGAGTCACGCGACCTTTTCGAGCTGATGGCCGAAGGAGTTGCGCGCGGAGCTACCGAGTTGGTGACCGAGGTATCAAGCCACGGGCTGGACCAGGGGCGCGCGACGGGAATCGGCTTCGACGTGGCTGTGTTTACGAATCTGACGCGCGACCACCTGGACTATCACCAGACGATGGAGAAGTACTTTGCCGCCAAGGCTCTGCTCTTTGACGGGACGGTTTATCCCGCGCCACGCGTGGCCGTGATCAATGCTCATGACCCGCACGGCGAACGGTTGGCCGAGGCTGCGCGCAAGGCTGGCGCGGAGGTGCGGACATATGGGATTGGCGCGGGCGATTGGCGCGCGGCGGGTTATACGCTGACGCCTTCGGGCGCGATTCTGGAGTTGGAAACCCCGGCGGGCGCGGCCAAAGTTGCATCCAGGCTGGCCGGCGAGGTGAATATTCTGAACCTGCTGGCGGCATTGACGGCGGCTCATGCGCGCGGCATTTCGTTTGCCGATTTGGTCGAGTTCATTCCGCAACTCAAGCCGGTTCCGGGGCGCTTTCAGTCTGTGGATGCCGGTCAGCCATTCACGGTGATTGTGGACTATGCGCACACCGACGACGCGCTGATTAACTTGACCGCGCTGGCCCGGCAGATGACGGCGCAGACGGGCGGGCGCGTGATTACGATGTTTGGCTGCGGTGGCGACCGGGATCGCACCAAGCGGCCGAAGATGGGGCTGGCGGCGGGCCGGGGCAGCGACTTTGTAGTGGCTACGAGCGACAATCCCCGCACCGAGGAACCGCTGGCGATTCTGGCCGAGATTGAGCCGGGACTGAAGCAGAGCGGCGTTCGTTACATCGTTGAGCAAGAACGCGGCGCGGCGATTCGGCTGGCGCTGCATGAGGCCAAGGCAGGCGACGTGGTTCTGCTGGCCGGCAAAGGGCATGAGAAGGAACAGATTCTGGGCTTTGCCGCGATTCCTTTTGACGATGTGGAGATTGCGCTTTCCGCTCTGGGCGAGATCGGGTATGGTGGAGTGCAATGAATCTCACACTTGCAGAGGCGGCGATTGGCGCGGGCGCGGTGCTGGAGGCGCCGGCCAGCGCGGCTAACGCCGGCGCGCTGATGGCGCGGGGCTACTCGATCGACTCGCGTACGGTGGCTGAGGGCGAGCTGTTCTTTGCGGTGCGCGGCGAGCGGCTGGATGGGCACGATTATGTTGCCGCCGCGATTGCACGGGGCGCAGTGGCGGCGGTGGTTTCGCGGGCGCGAGTGGCAGCGCTGCCGGATGCGGCGCTGGCCGTGCCGCTGCTGATCGCCGAAGATCCTCTAATTGCCTTGCAGGCTCTGGCTACGCATGTGCGGCGGCGGTGGGGCAAGCGCGTGGTGGCGGTGACGGGCTCAGCCGGCAAGACGACAACCAAAGAAGCAATTGCCGCGGCTTTGAGCGCGAAGTTCAACGTGCTGAAGTCGCTGGGGAATTTCAATAATAACTTCGGCCTGCCACTGCAACTGCTGCGCCTGGAGGCCGAGCACGAGATTGCTGTCATCGAGATGGGGATGAACCACGCGGGCGAGATTGCGGCGCTGACGCGGATAGCCTCGCCTGACTGGGGCGTGGTGAACAATGTAGGCACGGCGCACATTGAAAACTTTGCCGACGGGCAGGCGGGGATTGCGCGCGCCAAACTGGAGTTGGTGGACGCGCTGCCGGCTTCCGGCGTGGCTTTTCTTAACTGCGACGACGCGTATGTTTCGCAATTCGGCCGCGGTTTTGCAGGTCGCGTGGTTTACTTTGGCGCAGGTCCTTGCGCCGATCCGCAGCTTCTTGAGGCAAGTGAAGATTTGGCGGGATTGCATCTGCGCATCCGTGCCGGGGAGCGCGAGGGCCGGCTGACGCTGCGGCTGCTGGGCGCGCACAATGGGTCGAATGCGCTGGCCGGCCTCGCGGTTGCGCTGGAGGCGGGCGTGGATCTGGATGCGGCGGTTGAGGCGCTAGAGACGTTGACGGCGGGCGACAAGCGTGGCGAGGTGCTGTCGGTAGGCGGTGCGACGATTCTCAACGACTGCTATAACTCGAATCCGGAGGCGCTGCGCTCGATGATTCGCACACTGGCCGCGCGGCCCGCCAAGCGGCGGATTCTGGTGGCCGGCGAGATGCTGGAGATGGGCGAGCACGGACCGGCATTGCACGCCGATTGCGGGCGCGCCGCCGCCGAGGCTGGGCTCGATCTGGTTGTTGGCGTCGGCGGCAATGCCGTGCATCTGGCCGCGGCGGCCTGCACGGGCGGGGTTGCGGCGCTGTTTTTGCCGGATGCGGAAGCGGCGGGACGCTGGCTAATTCAAAATTTGCAGGCGGACGATGTAGTGCTGGTGAAGGGCTCGCGCGGCGTGCATCTGGAGCGGGCGATTGCGGCGCATAGGAAAGCCAAAGATGAACCGGCCAGTTTGCCTGGATGATTGTGCCTGCCGGGAAAGTTTTTTTTTGATATTCATTGCGGAGACCGGTAAGCGTCCGAAGTTCCCATCTGGACGGGTCGCGGCATATGCCTGAACGATAAGTTCATGAACTATGCAGGTGTTAAGCGGGCAGCGCGGCGTGCGCGGGTCTATCGATCGGTAGCGGAGAAGCGGCGGATTGCGGAGTTGACCTTTTTGTCTGGAGCGAGCATTCTGCAGGCGGCGCAGGCCCGAGCGTACCTTCGCGCCGCCTATGGCCGTTTAGACGAAGTATAATAATCCTCTTTATTCATGCGGTTTTTCGCGTATATTTACCCGCGCATCGTGACATGCTCAAGACAGGGCGTCGAGATAGAGCGATCCACGATGGCCGGATGGGTGGGCGCAGGCAGTGAGTTACTAACTCCATTAGTCGACGCGTTGCGCGCGCATATCTTCGCCGGAGGCAAGATTCATGCCGACGATACGCCCATGCCGATGCTGGCGCCAGGCACCGGCAAGACCAAGACCGACCGCCTGTGGACCTACGTTCGCGATGACCGGCCAGCATGCGAATTATTCCGCCAACCAAACCTGATGGGTACTTCGGATGCTTACGGGGCTTCTGACCTCCGAGGAGCTTTTCGCATCCATCGCAGCACGGTTTGCTCAGAAGCCTCGAAGTCAAGCATCTTCAACTTACTGGGAATGCGCGGCGCACCCCAAGTCGGAATTTCGGCGGCGATTCGGCAGATGAGTTCGCGCAATTTTTTGCCGACGTATTTTCTTCCAGCGCGATTCCGATGCCGCCAGAGCCACGTCCAATATACCCTGAATCCTGCCTTGTGTCGGCGAACAACGGCATCCGGTTGAACGAAAATGAATGCCGTTTCCATCCCGGCCAAAGCCGCCGCAAGATCACCCAGAACGCGCGCGCCGAAAAGAGTTGACTGCCCAAAATGTGATATACTTCGTTCGAACCTATCCCAGACCTTTAGGAGGATTTGATGCATGTAAGCGTCAACACATCTATTCCAGCTCACACCGAAACAGAGAATCTTCTCTTGGCGATTTGGAAGGACGTCCTCAAGAACGATTCTTGTAGCATAAGCGACGATTTTCTAAGTATAGGTGGTGACTCACTGTCCGCCATGCTATGCATTTCAAGAATAAGAAAGGCCACAGGCTTTGAACTGGAGTTATTGGACTTTTTCTTGGAACCGGCGACTGTTTCAGGGCTCGCTTCAATTATTGACAGAGCAAGGGAAAGTGAAGCAGATACGTCTCGATCGTAAATATGTTTGCCGCCAATTTGCATGTGAGCATTCATAAACTTATCGTCCGATGCTATCGAAGATGAAGCAAGAATGTTTTGCGGCGATTTGAAATGCACAACATTCCTCACGGGGTAGTGATTCGCGCGCCATCAACTCAGATTGCCTGAATAAGTCAAGTCGGAATAAACTATCGCGAACGCGCAATCGAGAACCTACTTTACAGCTAGCCCCCCTCCACTTACTTTTTTTGCTATGGCTTCGGCCTGTTCTCTAGTCATTGAACTGGGCCGGAATGCCGTCAGGTCGGATTTGTGGTTTTTGCTCATGACATAGTTTCTCTCCAATAACTTCAAATAATCTGGGAATGTCCTGACGTCAATATCGATTTGAAAGCGCTCGGGATGCGCAAATAGCATCGACCCTGGATCTGTGGAAAGATTGGAGTATCTGATTTCCGAAAAAGCTCCATATTTTCGATCAAGATAGGACGAATAATCCGCCGTGGCGGCCACAGTTTCCACCGTATCTCCAGGCAAGAAATACCCAAAATACGCCTGCGCCTTGCAGTTCCTCTTGGTTCCGATATATCCGAGGCATTGCTCCAATTCTTCGTTGCTGTAGTAAAGCCGGGAATCCTTGTTCTGTTTTCGCAGCTCTTCGCTCGATGTTTCTGGGGAAAGCTCGATAATCGCCTCCTCGCAGCACTCGCACATTGCATCGATGAGACGTTCTGTCGGCAGTTTCCAGGATCCGTAACCAAAAGCGATTTCAAGACCTTCTTTTCTAATCATCTCAAAAAGTTCGATGTACCATTGGTCGCTGACTCCCGGCTCCTCATAGCATGTATAAAACATGGAAAAACCATAGGAAAGCGCTTTTTGGATCGTGGATAGTACGGAACTGACAGAGCGGACCGCCATGCCCTTGCGCTTGTTAATTTGAAACTGTGCAGTAGCGCTTCCCCCGCAAAACGAGCAATTGTACCTGCACCCGCGCCCCACTTCCAGAAGAAACAGGCTTGGAGTGTTGATCTCGGGAAATTTCGTCCAGAAGTGGCTGAGATCCTGGTAGTACTGCCAGTTTCTAAGAAGGGAGATCTCAGCAAATTCCAGTTGGCTCAAGCTCTCGGATGTCGCCACAAATGAAACCGTATTTACGCGCGTTATCTTGTTTTCATCTCTCCAGACAAGATTCGGAATGGAATCGAGAACCGGCAAGCAATGCTGTGCTTTCGAGCGGGCCAGTTCGCGGCAGAGTTCCACGATTCCCACCTCGCCTTCGCCCGTAATGATAGCGTCGACCGAATCGAAATTCCTGATAATATCCGTGGCGAAATAACTTGCTGTATAGCCGCCCAGAAAAACAAAAATCGCTGGATTGATCTTCTTGGCCAATGCCACTGCCTGCATTACGTTCAGGCTTTGATTTGACCAGTGACAGTCGAGTCCAATGGCATCCAACTTCTTGAAGTCGATTGTATCCTCATCTCCGGCAAACGCTTCTATGTCGCTATGAAAAATCTCTACATCAACACCGCTCTTCTTAAGTTCGCTGGCCATCGGGAAAAGTCCCATCGGCATATAGTAAATGTTCTTTTGCGCGCGGTCATCTATGTTTGCAAGATTGACATTTCCGCAGTGCAAAAGAGCAACAGAATAATGAGAGGCGATGATCATTCGAGAAGTCCCCAGTGTTCGTGTCCAGTGTTACAATCTCGCTTGATGCGTGTCAACAGATGTTAGGTTCTAATCAGGGCAAAGCCATCTTGATCTTCATGAAAATGCAGCAGGTATTCACCGTCTCGCCGTGCATTGAGACGTTTCCCTAGATTTCTGTATTCCATCTTTTTTTGTTTCCTCTGGCTGAAGGCGATGCGGTCATGGGCTTGGAGGGCTGGTCGCATGACAACTTCTGATTGACGGAAGGGCAGTCCGCCCGCTGCTTTAATCCAACACTCATATTCAATACCCCTTCAGTCCGAACCATCCCAAGCGGGTGATCTTTCTCATGAGAACCTCCAGTAGAAGCTTTGCGAGCGGCCGGTGTCCTTTGTATACATCGTACGGCAGCCAGTCAAATGCTCTCTCTATCTGTCTCTTGGAGAAGCCCGGGAGGTCCATGGTCGCTCGAAAACGCTCCTGCTTCATTGTAATATGCCCGGATAAAAGCTCTTGCTCCCTAGCCCGCTTTTCCATTTCCGTTCCCGGGTAGGGAAATACGATGTATGAGGCCATAAACTCGGGTTGGATATTCCGCAAAAGCTCGACCGTTTCATGAAAGTCTTGGATGCTCTCGCCCGGAATGCCGACCAAAACGAAGACCAGTACAAACAAGCGCGCGCGGCGCGCGGAGGAAACTGCTTTGTAGACGTCGTCGTTTGAATAGATGCGCTTCAAATGCTGTTTTCGGACTGCTTCGCATCCAGATTCAATCCCAATATTCACCCCTGCAAATCCAGCCCGGCGAAGAGCAAAAAGCAGGGGTTCAAAGTCATGGTTCGGAATCAACCGCAAGTTGGCATGAAAGGTAATTCCAGGCTTGTTCGTGTTCCGTCGATCGCGATTGAGACGCCCCAATGCGGCCGCAAGCTCGAACATCGATGTCTCATGAATTCCGATGGTTTCGATCTCGAAATAGATTTGCCTCACTGAAGGATAGCTGGTCAGAACAGAACTAACTTCCCTCATCACGTCGTCACATCGCCTGATTCTGACATACCTTCCGTGCGCAACAGTCTTGAGCTTGTGGTTGCAGCAATACGTGCACTCGAAGGGGCACCCTCTGCCTAACAGAATCGTCATCATCTTGGGATTTGATTCCGCCCATGGATTCCACATCTCTCTGTCCGGAGGAGGCAGCTCCGAGATATCCTCTATGAATCGTGAAGGCGACGTCTTATGAACTTCTCCTTGCGGCATTTTCACCCAGATGCCAGGAACTCCCACAATTGACTCGCCGCGGCAAAGACGAGCCACAAGCTCACGCACCGCATACTCGCCTTCGCCTATGCAAAGAGCATCCCAGCAGTCTTTAATCACTTCATCGGGATTCAGAGTGGCGTGAACGCCGCCGACAAGCAATAACGGGACCGGATTCCTCTTGCGCAGGCGCGATGCCAAACTCGCTGTGAACGAGTACTCGGAGTACACAGCCGTAAAGCAAATCAGACTTGGCTTGAAACGCGCCAGAACCGCGTCGATTTCCGAATCCAGCGTATTTCCGCAGCAAATCAGCAGTTCTGTATTATGCCCCGCCTCCTTCAGAACCGCGGAGATGCAGGAAATGCCGAACTGGGTTCGCCAATGCTGAATTGTCGGATGGCCAGGCCGGTACCGATGGTCCTTGACAGTAAAAACAAACAGTATGTTCATCGCAGTGCACAGCTCACAAACACTAACAGATTTAGCAGAACAATCTCTATTGTATTCCTGCCTCCTTAGTGGATTCTGTGGGAGGCTTTCGGCTCCGGCAGTCCTCCAAATGTTTGATCAGGGCAAGGCCGCTCAGACAGCACACAAGGGGCAAAACAAAGTCGCAATTCCCGGCTTGCAATCAATTCCCATCATTGCCATCCCATCGGACAAGCGTGGCAGCCCACGAATATCCTACACCAAAGCCAACCAGCATGATCGTGTTTCCCGCCTTCAGCCTGTTATCCATGTCGGCTTGCTTCAATGCTATCGGTATGGTTGAAGATACTGTATTGGCGCAATCTTTCATCGTCACTACAAACTTATTGCTCGGAATTTGAAGCAAATTGCGCAGTTCTTCAAGCATATAGGCATTAGCCTGATGAAAGATAAAAAGATCAACTTCGTCAAGGCTCAATCCAGCCTTTTCCAGTAACTCATTCACGCTCGACTGCACCACATCGATTGCGAAGTTGAACACCCTGGCGCCGTTCATATGTAATGTATTCCCCCGCCGTTCCGCGGCAGCGGCAGAGAAAGACGCGGGCAGCACTCTCGTTCCACTGTTCGGGACAACCAAATTCATTCCTCCCCGACCGTCTGTGCCGTAAACAAAGGGGCCAAAACTACGGATAGCGCCCGCTCGCCCTCTGATTAAGGTAGCTGCCGCGCCGTCTCCAAAGATCGTGCGCGATGCCTTATCCTTTGGATCTATATATTTGCTGTAAGTTTCAGCCGTAACCAGCAAAACATTGTTCGCCTGTCCGGAAACAATCAACCCCTCGGACAAGCCAAGGCCGTATACAAATCCAGAACATCCAAGGTTGAAATCAAGCGCTCCCATGCACCTTGGCATTCCCAACCGGTCCTGCAATAAACAAGCGGTGGTGGGCAGCGCAAAGTCCGGACTCTGTGTGCAGAGCAGGAGAAAGTCAATCTCGTCAGGGCGGCAGGCTCCCGATTCAAATAACCGGCGCGCGGCATTTACGGCAAGATCGGATGCGCACTCGTGCTCCGATGCAATGTGCCTAGTTCGGATCCCGGTCTTGGCATCGATAGCCGCAACGCTCCATTCCGGATACTCGGCCGCCAGATCTTCAGTAGTTAAGGTTCTTTCTGGAAGAAAGTATTCAATTGCGGCTATTCTGGCGTACATTATATCCACGTCACCCCTTCTGCGGATACTACCACTGCTCGCGGCAAAAAAACAATTCCCGGTGATCTGTTCTGATGGACGACAGCCATACTGTTGTATCTTTTATACGAGGAGTGGTTCCGCATATGAGCCTGCATCTGGGTTTTTTTTGTCTCCCTGGAAGGGGCCATCTTTACCCCGGAACCGCTTTGGGGACACGGCTGCAGAGTCGCGGGTTCAGAGTGACTTTTTTTAACCGTCCGATAACAAGGGCTATTATTATGGCGTCAGGATTGGCATTCAGGCCTTTAGTGGATGATTCAACGCCTCTAATTCAAAGCAGCCTACCAGAAAATGATCGATATATCGGGCCGCATCCCGTGAATACAATTCATATGCACGCGATGCTGGTGCTCAGAACGGCATTGAAGGCAGTGGCAGACGAACGAATAGACGCATTGCTTGTCGATCAGGGTGATTTGGCCGCTGGCAGTATTGCCGATGCACTCGGCCTGCCATTCATCAATGTGAGTATGTTTCCGCCTGTATATCTCAATGACGATGTACCTCCATTTATCTTTAAGTGGTCTCCACGAAATTGTTGTGACGATCGCAGGCGAAATAAGCGGGGAAATGATTTATTCAAACGTCTTTTTGCTCCAACCTTGCAAACCGTGAACGACTACCGTAAGATTTGGGGGTTGTCCCCGGCAAAAGATATCAACGATCTGTTTTCCAGATTGGCGATTATCTCTCAATTGCCGGGCGTATTGGACTTTAAAAGGGAGATCAGTGTCCCTTCATTATTTCACGCAGGAAGTTTTTACAATGACACCGGACGCCCCACGGTCGAGTTTCCATGGTTCCGATTGAATGGAAAGCCTATTGTTTATGCATGCATGGGAACTGTAAGGACAAGGTCGAAGAAAGCTGTTGAAATGATTGCATCCGCATGCGCGGCATTCGACCTCCAGCTTGTCATTTCACTAGGCGGAATGTCGCTTACTCCTGAGTCGCTGGGCTATTTGACAGGAGATCCAATAGTCGTCCATTTCGCCCCGCAAATGGAGATTCTCAGAAGATCCGTTCTCTGTATCACCCATGCTGGTTTGAATACTATTTTGGAGGCTGTTGCCTGCGGCGTTCCTATCGTTGCTATTCCAGTAACGGATGATCAGCCCGGGGTGGCTGCCAGAATTGAATGGAGTGGCATCGGCTTAGGCCTGCCGTTCAGGAATATCTCTGTTGTGAGATTGCGGGAAGTTATCGGAGCCGTTTTGCAAAGTGAAGAGTGCCTGAAGGCAGTACGCAGAATGCGGGATGACTTACAGGAGTTTGATGGCTTGAATATCGCGGCTGATATTATTGAAAGACAACTCCGCTAGAGCGTTTCTAATATAAGTGTATACATACAGTGCTACAATAATCCCACCGATAGAGGGGCGGCACGGATGC
>CAZDYU010000123.1:0-12141 GCA_964509755.1 uncultured Occallatibacter sp.
CCCAGGCCAGATGCTGCGGGCTGATGCGGTACATGGTGGTGCAGAGGCAGCCGGTGTCGTCGAGCGTGATAATCTTCTTGCCCTCGGCGGCAAAGCGGCGAGCCATGCGGTTCACCAGGTGAATCTCCGTGCCCACGGCGAACATTTGCCCCTCCGGCACCTGCTCCACCAGCGCAATCAGCCGCTCAGTTGAACCCAGCGCGTCGGACTTTTGGCAGACCTCAAAACGGCACTCGGGATGCACAATCACCTGAATGCCGGGATACTTGGCGCGCACCGCGTCCACATGGCTCGGCAGAAAGCGCTGATGCACGGCGCAATGGCCCTTCCAGAGCAGAATGCGGCTGGCGGCAAGGCGCTCCTTGGTCTGCCCGCCTTGAAACCGTCCGATCTGGATCGCCCACGGATCCCAGACCACCATCTGATCCAGCGGAATCCCCATCTCATGCCCGGTGTTGCGGCCCAGGTGCTGGTCGGGCAAAAACAGAATGCGCTTGCCGCGCTTGAAGGCCCACTCAAAGGCCGCGCGGGCGTTCGACGAGGTGCAGACCAGCCCGCCCCGCTCGCCGCAAAAGGCCTTGATCGCCGCCGTCGAGTTCATGTAGGTCAGCGGCACAATCTCATCGGCCAAGCCGAGGCCCTCAAGCGCCTCCCAGCAGGCTTCAACTTGAGAGATTTCCGCCATATCGGCCATCGAGCAGCCGGCGTTCAGGTCGGGCAGAATCACCTGCTGACCGGCATGGCCCAGCACGTCCGCGCTTTCAGCCATAAAGTGTACGCCGCAGAAGACAATATACTTGGCGTCAGACTCGGTGGCTATTTTGCTGAGTTTGTAGCTGTCGCCGGTGGCGTCGGCAAAGCGAATCACCTCGTCGCGCTGGTAGTGGTGGCCGAGCAGAAGGGTCGTCGCACCCAACCGGGCACGCGCCTCCGCAATGCGCTCATCCATTGAATAGTCAGGGAGCGCGAGGTAGTTTTCGAGGCTACACGTGCTGCCAGCCTCCGGCGAGGCCGCCGTCAGATCGTCGAGAACCAGGTTCACCGTATTCCGCCTTCAGTCCTGCTCGCCCTTTTCAGGGCAGCGAACGGGGATGTTGAAAGCAATCCGCGACTTGCAGTGGATGCACTGGCATCCCTGAGCTTATCGGCCCAGATCTTAACAGCGAGGCGGCCGACGGCGACAGGTGTGCCCCCATCCACGGGGTTGTTGCAAGCCTTTCAAACACTGGATGCGGCCCCGAGCCGGCGGATTCCAAGAAAATCCGCTTCGGCAAAAACCGCTTCCACTGTTAATCATTGTAACGCAGGCGTAACACGGAAGCCAAACGGCGCGAAAACGGGAGGCGGGCTGGATTGCCGGTCGCCGTGAGCAACTCGGCGCGTGTGCTAACCACGGCTTCAAATCACAAAATGTCAAAGCTCTATGGATTACAGTCTTATGCCCTCGCGGGTCGGCGAAGCCAATGGACCACCCCAATAAAGAAGCAGCCCGTGGTTGCGGGCTGCCTCTTTTTTTACTGCTATGAAGTTATGAATGGTTATGGAAGGTAGTAGCGCAAGCTGGTCCAGAACATATTGTCGATGCCCTTGGCGCCGATGGCGGGAGAGCCGGCTCCAGACCAGCCCTCTTTGACTGCGTAGGCATACTGGAAGCCCTGACGGAAGCGGCCACGATCGCCCTTGTAAATGTCATACCACCAGCCGCCGGTGATCTCCTGTACGTCGCGGGCTTGAGCGCCGCAAGAGCCGCCAGGAAGGTATCCGGTACCGGTATAGCCGGGTGTGGCCAGGGTGTTGCAACTGGAGTTCGACAGCAGGCGTGAACCGTAACCCACTGCGGCAGCGGCAGAGGTGTACTGCGCTCCCCACGCGCCGCCCAGAGCAAGCTGTGTTGCCGTAGGCGCGTTGGTGCAGGCCGAGCCAGTAGCCCCGATCGGGCAGAAGAGCGGCTTGGAGGCAATACTCAGAGTCGTGGCAGTGGGAGTCGCGAAATCGGTGCGGCCGGCATAGTCGCCGCCATAGTTGAGGAAGACGGTGAGGCGCGGAACAGGCGTGGCTTCAACGGTCAGCAGGCCGCTGAGGTTGTGGATCGGCGCCAGCATTCCGTGGGAGTCGGCGGTGACATCTGCCAGTGTCGAGTTGCCGTAGCGGCCAACGCCGGGGCCGTAGAGGCCTTTGGCGCCGAAGGTGATCTTGTTGGCCAAAAACGATACGCGGGCGCTGCCGCCGAAGCCGCCAACCTTGATGCTGTTGGAGACCGCGCCAGCCGTGGAGGATGTCGCAACGGGAACCAGGCCGGTGGTGATGTCGGTCTGGCCGCCATAGAGCGTGCTGTTGGTGGTGACGCCGGGATAAACGGTTTCGTGAGCAAAGCCGCCGATGCCGAAGACTTCATAGTGGCCGATGCCGGGATCGAAGGTGGCCTTCACGATCACGTCCGGCGCCTCGTTGAATGAATAGTTGGTGATGTTGGAGTTGGCGGTGACGGTCTTGTAAACGGGAATCTCGACGGGAATGACGCCGGCAACGTTCTTGGTTCCGGTCTCCGTGCTGTAGTTCTGAATGTAGGTGGTTGCCGCGACGGAACTGATGGTGGCGTTATATGCGCCGCCGTTCTGGCCGACGCTGCCCAGCACGGCGTAAGGTTCGTTGCCGGCCAGTGTTGCGGTATAGAGCAGTTGCGGATTTTCAACCGAGACGCCGATCGCCGCCTTGTCGTTGTAGAAGTTCTTGACGACGCGGAAGCCGTACTGGCGGGCCCAGATAAAGCCCGTGACGTAATTCGGGTCAATGGTGAGCGGCGTCAGAATGTCGCTGGGAGCGCTGGGAATGCCCTTCTTGCCTTCCGTGGCCAGCGACCACAACTGCCCGCCTGCAACCTTCCAGCCATTGTTGGTTTCAGCCTGCGCATAGAGAACGCGCTGGCGCAGCACGTAGCTGTTGGACTGATTCGCGTTGGAACTTGTGCCGGTGCCCAGCCAGTCAGCCTCGTAGTAGCCGCGCAGTGTGCCCCACGGAACCTTGCCCTCGGCCAGCAGGGAGATGCGCGACTGACGAACCGAGCCGTAGAACTCGCTCAGTTTGTAGGCGTCCGCGCCCTCGTAAGGGATCGAACTGAATGCGGTGGGAATGTCGCCGCCGGTGGCCTTCGAGCGCCACACAGTTTCACCCGCGACGAACCCGCCGGGAGTGAGGCCGATGCCCTTGTAATGCAGAACGCTGGGACTGCTGATCTCCTTCTTGATCTTGGCCGTTTCGTCCGAGACGGTGGCCGCAAGCGAAGCCTGATTGCCCTTGAGATCGTTCACGGTGGACTGCAGCGTGGTGACGGCCGTGGTGGTGTCCGTAGCGGACTGCTGCTGGGCGGTAGCGGCGGCTTGCGCCTTGTCGGCCGCGGCCTGCGCGGCGGCTGCCGCCTGCTGGGCCAGCTTCAACTGCGCGTCCTTGTTGGCCAGATCGGTCTTCAGGCTGTCGATCTGGCCTTCCAACTCTTGGCGCAGAGCCTGGATCTGCTCTTCGACCGTTGGCGGCTTGACCTTCGCCGCTTTGCTTTCGCTCGATTGTCCATAGCAAGCAGCAAAACTGGATACCAGGATTGCCGCGGCTGCAATGTTGCGCTTAAAGTTCATAGGGCCTCTCATTTTCCTCTCGAATCGAATTGAATCGTATCGACGCTCGACTGAATTAACGAGCGCTGCTTACTCTCGCACACCGGAATAACTCGACATAAAACAAAACGGCGCTGCGCGAAACCGTGGAAGCGTAAATATGCTGGATGCTTCCGATTTCAAGAGTCGCAGAGTTTGATGAATATTTGACGAATTCACGCAATTTTAACGATAGGCCTAACTCAACTATTGCTTGTCTTTACGAGCATAGTTATAAATTCACATTACATTAATGACATTGAACGGCGAAATTAGGTAAAAGATTTGCTGCGTAAATCGCGTACTTCAACAAAATTTGCACCGCATTTCACTTTTGCTCATTCTGGCGGCCGGCACTGAGTAGATTGGCCAGCAGGCGATAACTCCCCGGAACTAACTCCGGAAGCTGGCGATAGAGTGCGTAAGCTACATAGATATAAGTTCCTTTGCCGGGATGCGCCACCAGCAAGCCGCCGCGTTGCGGGTCTTGTCCTGGGTCGGCAGTCTCGGTAAGCGCGGTGTAACTCGCGTCCCAACTATCCAGGAAAGAGTGGCCGCGCTCCTCGACCCAGTTATCAAAGTCGGCGTTGGAAATTGCGTTGGGCCAGTTGAGCCGCGGGTTGGTTGGGTCAAGCAGTTTGACGGGAGCAGCCTCGTCCACAACGCGCTCCGGCAAACGACCCATTGAGAGGGGAAAAGGCGCGGGGAAGTTGCCGCTCTGGTATTGCACAATCAGTGTGCCGCCATTGCGGACGAATGCGTCCAGCCTGGGTTGGGCCGCGGCCAGCTCAGGCCGCGCGGAATAGGCGCGAATGCCGATCACGATCACATTCCATGCCGAGAGATCGCCTGAGGCCAGCTCCGATGCAGACAGCAGATGCGGCGTAACGCCCAAGCCTTCAATGGCCTCCGGAACCTGATCCCCGGTGCCCATCCCATAGCCGATGCGCAGGCCGGACGCGAGTTTCAAGTCGACTTTGCGGGTCTTCAATTGAGCCAGTTTGTATTGGTTGTAGGGACGCAGGCCGGGGTAGCCGATGCTCTGCCAGCCGGTTTTGTATTCGTGGCCGCCGGAGCGCGCGACCGCCTCGATGTTGTATGCGCCAGCTTCAGCGCCGTCCGTAGTGACGGAGAAAAGAATGGGCTCGGTGTCTCCGGCGGAGGCGCGATGAAACGTCGCTTCAGCCGGTTCCGCGCGCCAGCCAGACGGCAATGTAAGCGCGACCGTTCCCTCGGCCGCGCCTTCCGTATGCACCGTCACGCGCACCGGCAGCGCGCTCCCATCGAGAGGCAGAATGCGTGCTTCGGGTTCCATGCGGAGGCCGATTGCGGGCGTGACGACAAGCGGCTGATAGACGCCGCCGACTCCAGGGACGCGAGCCAGTGTTTGCACTACCTGGCCGATGCGGATCGGCAGGCCGTCGAAGGTAAATTCAGCAATGGCAGTGAGCGGGTACGGCGCAAAGGAGCGCAGTCGCCACTCCGGATGAGCAATGTCATAATAGGGCTGCTCAATGGTTGGGCGCGTGAAGTAAGGCTGCGTGGGTTCGGCGGTCTCCGGCGCCTGCACACGGAAGAGCTGGTCGCTTGCCGCGGAGTCATTGTTGGTGCGTACGCTCTTCCATGGAACGCCACTCATGCTTTCCAGAGAAACCTTGTTGAGGCTCGCTTCCTTTGTAGCTTCGGCAGTGTGGACGCGTATGCGGAATTCCTGACCTGGAGTTACACTGCGCGGCATCTCATCGGCGGAGTTGCCGCGAGGGCCAGCGCTCTCGACGGCGTCGGCTTTGGTTGTAAAGGCGATCAGATCCAGGCCCAGGATGTTCTTGAAGACGGTTTGGAACTGGGCGATTTTGACGTCCATTTCCAACAGCATCCCTGCCTTGGCCTGCGCGTTCAGACTGCTCGCGGCTACACGCGCACGCAGATCAAGCATCTGCCGGTAGAACGGAGCGAGCCGATGTGCAACTAAAATGTCAGGCAAACCGCGCCAAAACAAACTGAGGTGGCTTAAGCCGTTATCAATTCTGTTGAGTCCAGACTGAATCCCTATAGGAGCGCCACCGCCTTGCAAGTGCGCTAGCGAAACGGCGATTCCAGTATCAATCCGCACCTTCGTGTTATGGAAGAGATCGCCATTGGTTGCGATTGCGCCGGGTTGAGCGGCTGCTTGCGGCGCAACAGCCCACAAGTGATAACTCGTCGCCGCCGGTCCGCTCAGCGCGGGGTTTGCGCCGCCGTATTGCGACTTCTGCTGACCCCAGCCCTCGCGCGCAATCTGTACATAACTTCGGCCCAGCACCGGATCAAGCGCGCCAACCTGAATCGTCACGTCGGCGGAGAGCGCGCCCTCGATCCACTCGCCGGTGAGGTAGTTTTTGAAGCGCGCGGGAGCCCATTTGCCCGTCGCGTAGTCGAAGATCTTGCCGTCTTTGATGGGCGCAAATGGCACCATTGAATAAACTGCCAGCGGCTGCCAGGGCTGAAGGCCATACTGCTTCAACTGATCGGGAAAGACGGTGGGGTCGGCGGCGGCTTTGAAGACCTCCTGCGCAATTTCTCCGGAGACTTGATGGTGGCCGTGGCCGTCGCTGACGCCGCCAACAAATGTGGAGAGAATGATCTGCGGGCGCTCCTGTCGCACAGCCAGAACGGCGTCGTAGAGGACGCGGTCATGGCCCCACTTGGCAAAAGATTCTTCCTGCGTTTTTGAGAAGCCGAAGTCGGCCTCCGTGCCCCAGAGTTGTTTGACGCCGTAGTACTCGCCGGCCTTCAACAACTCATTGGTCCGGATCAGGCCCAGCGCGTCGTAGCTCTCGCCGCCCATGGCGTTCTGCCCGCCTTCGCCGCGTGTCAGCGTAAGAAGTATTGTCCGCACACCCAGGCCGCGGCTGAGGTAAGTCAGCAGTGGACCGTCCTCGTCGTCGGGATGGGCGACGATCATCATTACGCTGGCCGTTGTGCCCAGCCGCTTCAGCGACTGCTCCAGCGCCGCCGCGCCGCGATCTTCCGCGATAGGAAGCGCAATTTCGGTGGGCTCGGGCAGAGGAATCGCCGCGATAACATTGTCCCGCGGCGCGACTTGCAGTGCGGCCTGTTGCGCGACTTGCTGCGCCGCCAGAGGCAACAAGCCCGCCAGCATTAGTCCCGCAAGGACCGCTCCCGTTACTGCTCGTTGAATTCGCGTGGCAAGAATCATCCTGCCGTCAGTGTACAATCCGGGGAGCGTATTCGCCTCAAATCCGAATTGTGGTCGTGTCTCACTTTACCGATTGGCGGAAGCGCATCCTGTTGCGATACTCTGCGTGAAGGGATGGTTACGGATGACTCAACTGCTGCTCCTCTTCATTGTTGCTTCCGGCCTGCTGACAATCACACCCGGCGTGGATACCGTCATGGTGCTGAGAACTTCGACCTCGGATGGACCGCGCGGCGGGGCTGCGGCCTCTATCGGCATCTGCCTGGGACTACTGGTTTGGGGAATGAGCGCGGCATTCGGCCTGACCGCGCTTCTGGCAGCTTCCGAGCTAGTCTTCAGCATCGTTAAATGGGCGGGTGCCGCTTATCTGGTCTATCTTGGCGTAAAGCTGCTCTTAAAGCCGCGGGCATACTTGGCAGCGGCTCAAGCGGCGGGCAGCGCGAACCTAAGCCGGGGAGACAGTGGCTGTTTTCAGCGGGGCTTTCTCAGCAACATTCTCAATCCCAAAGTTGGCGTGTTTTATGTGACGTTTCTTCCTCAGTTTATTCCTCATGGCGCCAACGTCGCCGCATTTTCGCTTCTGCTTGCGGGCATTCACGTGCTGATAACTTTGGCATGGTTCTCGTTGCTGATCGCCCTTACGGTACCGCTTGGGCGGGTTTTGTCCAGACCCCGCGTGGTGCGAAATCTTGACCGGGTGACCGGTTGCGTTTTTGTTGGCTTTGGTCTCAAGCTGGCGGTTGCAAAACGCGCGTAGAGCCAGCGAAGATTCGCTCTGGCACACCTTGGCCTTTCAATATGGAAGAAAACAAATCCGTTGCAATCTCCGCGGAAAACCAATCGCTTCACCGCCGCATCGGCCTCCGCTCGGCGGTGACGCTGAACATGCTGGAGATGATCGGCGTGGGGCCGTTTATCACGCTGCCGCTGGTGATTGCGGCAGCAGGCTACAGGCTCTCCGTGTGGGCATGGGTACTGGGCGCGGTGGTTGCCGTGGCGGACGGCTTGGTCTGGGCCGAGCTGGGCGCGGCCTTTCCGCGAGCAGGCGGCTCCTATGCGTTTCTGCGCGAGATTTACGGCCCAGAGCGCGCCGGCAACTGGCTCAGCTTTCTCTACGTCTGGCAGTTGAGTTTTACCGCCCCGCTGGCTATCGCTTCAGGCTGCATTGGGCTATCGAGTTTTCTCGCCTGGTTCTGGCCGAGGCTTGACGGCGCGCCCTTTGCCGCTCTGCCCGCGCTGCATTTCACAAGCCTTACTGCTGCTACTGCCTGCCTGCTGGTCACGGCGCTGCTCTATCGCAATCTGAGCACGATTACGCGGCTGGCATGGGTGCTCTTTGCCGGCGTGCTGGCGGCGATTGCGGGTGTGATTGTCTCAGGATTTGGACAGGGTCATTGGCAGATGCCTGCCTCGTCCGCGCTCACCCTCCCGGCAGCGCTGGGCGGGCTGGCGCAGGCCACCTTGCTGACCACTTATTGTTACTGGGGCTACTACAACATCTGCTTTTTGGGCAGCGAGGTGCGCAAGCCCGAGCGCACGATTCCGCGGGCGATTCTGCTCTCTGTCCTTTTTGTCGCTGCGTTTTATGTACTGATGAACCTGGCCGCGCTGCCTTCCATGCACGATGCCGCCTCTCACCTCAGCGCCGGTGCTACGGTTCGTCTGCAACTGGTGGCCGATATTGCCAAAGCCGCATTCGGCAGCATGGCCGGCCGCTTGATGGCCGCGCTGATTGTGTGGACGGCGTTTGGCTCGGTCTTCTCGCTGCTGCTGGGCTACTCGCGCGTGCCGTATGCCGCTGCGCGCGACGGCAACTACTTCCGCTTTCTGGCCGCCGTGCACCCGCGTCACGGCATACCGCATCGCTCTCTTGTCGCGCTGGGCTTGGCGGCCTCGTGCTTCTGCTTTTTCTCACTGCAGCAGGTGATTACCATGCTGGTGATTACGCGCATTCTATTGCAATTCTCTTTGCAACATGCTGGCGTAATGCTGCTCAGGGCGCAGAGGCCAGAGCTGCCGCGGCCCTTCCGTATGCCACTCTATCCGCTGCCGCCGCTGGTGGCCATGGCCGGCTTCATCTTCATGCTGGTCAACCGCGCTCATGCGCTGGGCGGATTGGCTGTGGCGGCGGGGATTGCTGTTTCGGGGACGGCAATATATATGGTGCGCGCGCGAGGCTTGAGGCAGTGGCCATTTGGGCGGGTCAATAGAAATGCGAACTGAGATTTGAGGCTTCACACCCATTTCACAAAGAACGCGGAAAGTATGCGGCCCACATCGCAGTATTTATCTGCCGGATCAATAGCGGCTGGGCGAGGCTCGTTCTTCGGCGAGATAGGTGAACCAGGCTTCCATGCCGGCGCCGGTCTTGGCTGAGGTTTCAAAGATGCGAATGCCGGGCCGGATTTCGTTGATGTTGCCGAGCGCTGTCTCGCGGTCAAAGCCGCAGGGCTCGGCGAGATCGATTTTTGTAATCACCGCGGCATCGGCGGAGTTGAAGAGCGTGGGATATTTGAGCGGCTTGTCTTCGCCCTCGGTCACGCTGAGCATCGCCACGCGGATCGCCTCGCCCAGGTCGTAGCTGGATGGGCAGACCAGGTTGCCGACATTCTCAATGAACAGATAATCAAGGCCGCCGAGCGGAATACCGCCGAGCGCCACTTCTTGCCAGCCATCGAGGTGCCGGCCGATCATCTCCGCGTCAAGATGGCAGATGCCGTGGGTATTGATCTGGCGCACCGGAGCTCCGCTGGCGGCCAGGCGGCGCGCGTCGTTGTCGGTCTCCAGGTCGCCCACCAGCGCGGCCACACGCGAGCCACGCGCCCGCAACTCGCGCAGGGTCCGCTCCAGAAAAGCAGTCTTGCCAGTGCCGGGGCTTGAAACCAGATTCAGCGTCAGGACGCCGGCAGCGGTATAGCTGGCGCGCAGGCCAGCCGCCAGTTCGTCGTTCTTCTTCAGGATTCCCCGCCGCAGTTCTACGATTCTGGTGCTCATATTTTTACCTCGGCTTCGTCGTTCGGAAGTTCGCTCTTTGGGAGTTCGTCGATTTCGTACGATTCGATCTCCATCTCGCGGCCCTGGCGCATCTGTGTGCATGGCTCGCCGCAGTGCGGACAGCGAAAACTCTGCACGCCTTCCAACTCCACATCCTGGCCGCAGGGCGCGCAGTGCATCACTACGGGCAGCACGTTCACAACCAGGCGCGAACCTTCCAGGGGGGTGCCCTCGGCGGCAATCGGGTAGCAGAACTCCAGCGACTCCGGCACCACGGAAGCCAGCGCGCCGACGCGCAGCCGCACCTCAAGCACCCGCGCGCCCGGATAGGCCGTGAGCGACTCGGTTACTGATTCGACAATGCTGGTGACGATGGAAAGTTCATGCATGAACTTTGAATTTTACGCTATTCGCTGGCTTTTCCGCCGCTCCCGCGCCAAATGCTCTACGATAAACCGATGACGGCATTCTCCAGCCACGCTCCCACACTGCTGGTTCACGGCGGCGCCTGGGCCATCCCGCCAGAGGCGACGGCGGCGCACCAAGCCGGTGTGCGCGAGGCGCTGGAGACAGGCTATGCCGTTCTTTCTCTTGGGGGATCGGCGCTGGACGCGGTTGAGGCGGCGGTCTCGATTCTGGAAGACGATCCCGTCTTTGATGCGGGCCGGGGCAGCTTTCTCACCTCCGACGGGCGTGTGCAACTGGATGCGCTGCTGATGGATGGCGGACGCATGAAGGCCGGCGGCGTGGCTTGCGTGGAGAGGCTGCGCAATCCCATCCAGGCGGCCAGGCTGGTGCTGGAAAGAAGTCCGCACATCTATCTGGTTGGCCCCGGCGCTGAGCAGTTTGTGCATTCGCACGGCATGACGCTGATTGAGAACTCCGAGTTGGTTCTGGACCGCGAACGCGAGCGGCTGGCCCAGGCGCAGGCGCGCGAGGCTGCCGGGCAGGCTGACGAATCGTTCGCTGGTGGTGGGCTGAACGACGACCAGGAGCCAAAGCCGGCCATTCCACCCGATCCGGATATTCGTGCCGGCGCAATTTTTTATGAGGAACCATCGCCGGGCTTCGATTCGCATGACACGGTTGGCGCGGTTGCTCTGGACGCGTACGGCAATTTGGCCGCGGCCACTTCCACCGGCGGCACACTGAACAAAACTCCGGGGCGCGTGGGCGACTCGTCGCTGATCGGCTGCGGCTGCTATGCCGACAATCTCTCCGCAGCCGTCTCGCTGACCGGATGGGGCGAGCCGATTATGAAGCTGGTGCTGGGCAAGTGGGCCACCGACCGCGTGGCTAGCGGGACTGCTCCGGAAATTGCCGCGCGGGAGGCTATCGAGTATCTCTACAACCGGCTGGGCGGGCATGGCGGAATTATTCTGCTGGGGCCGGATGGGCGCTTTGGCCTGGCGCATAATACGCCAGCGATGGCTTGGGGGCTGGCTACGCCGGGCGGGATAAGGACGGGTGTTACCGTTTGATCGATTGCGGCTGCGCTGAACCCTGCATTTGCAATAATTCCAATATGCTGATCCTGGCCTCAGCCTCGCCACGCCGCCGCGAACTGCTCGCGCAGGCTGGCTTTTCATTTGAGGTTCACCCCGCGCACATCCCCGAAGAACCTTACGCAAACGAAGACCCTGCCGCATACGTCACTCGCCTGGCGCGCGAGAAAGCCGAAGCCGTCTTCGCCGAGATTACAAATGCCGCTGCGAGCGACAAGAGAGCGTCTGCCGCACCGCAAGTGCTTGGCGCGGACACGACCGTCACTCTGGACGGCCACATTCTCGGCAAGCCGGAAGACGCTGCCGACGCGGCTCGGATGCTGCGGCTGCTCTCAGGGCGCACGCATCGCGTTCTTACCGGCATCGCCGTCGTTACCGCAGAGCAAACGGAAGCTGTTGCCGAGGCTACGGCCGTCACGTTTCTCACGCTGACCGACGAAGAGATCGACGCATACGTTGCAACTGGAGAGCCGATGGACAAGGCCGGAGCTTACGCCATCCAGGGCCGCGCCGCACGGTGGATTCCGCGCATCGAGGGCTGCTACTTCAACGTGGTCGGGCTGCCGATTGCTTTGGTCTCGAAGCTGCTCGCATCGTGCGGGGTGACCGATTCGCCTGTGCGCTGATAGGTCCCAAAAGGAACAACCCTCAAGGGCTAAACAGGCTGCGGAAAAACTCAAATGGACGAAGGGTACGGGCTTTACAGGCTGCGGAAAAACTCCTCGCGAGGCAATTCTCGAAGGCTTTGTAACCAGGGCACGACTTTAGTGCTTGTCCGTAAATAGTGAACAAGTAG
>CAZDYU010000124.1:0-11947 GCA_964509755.1 uncultured Occallatibacter sp.
AGCGCAAAGACGGCAAACGTATAAGGCCGCCGCAGCGCAAGCCGGACAATCCACATAGGGCAGGTACTCGCTCCTGAGCCGGTCTGGCCGCCTCCGGATTGCTCCAAAACGGCTCGATGAGTTCCCTTTCAGCGCCTTGCCGGCTCATCGGGTTCCGGGGCGGAGGGCGCATTCCGCCCGTTTCCGCTCCAACATCCTGTTGAAACTACTATGGTAGTCGAAGACTCTCAAGTATTCGGCCGGCGCTGAGGAAGGGCGTCCCTGCGTCCTGCTTCTAAGACGAGCCAGCGGTGGTAAAGGATTCATTGGCGGGGATCCAAGGCCGGCACGTGGGAATGCTATCGCTGACTGCCTGCCTGACTGCAACAGAACCGAACGACTTCTTCATCTGTATCTTTACATTCGCTGGCCAAATAACTCGCCAATCCCGCGCGGCATTCGATGACTCGCTGCATCTCTTTCCCCCCATCCTTAAGCGGCTTATTGCAGATAATTAATCCTCTAGCGCGCACCATGGAAGCAGGTGCAAGTCCGGGGCTCTCATGACCAACGTCCAATCTCCAACCCGCGCAATCTGTTCCCTGCTTCCTGTTCCCTATCTTCTCCATCTTCGCCGTTTCTTCTTCAAAAAAACCCGGCGACCCCACCCCCCCCTACCTTTTCCGCTTCCTGCGTTTTTTGTAACTATAACAATATGAATGCTTTATGAGCACATACTAGTTACTAATTAGTACTTTTTGATCGCTTATTTTGGCCTTTTCGGGCAAATTATGCCCCCTTTTTCGTCAAAAACGCTCACTTTTCGCCGATTCTCGCATAGGTTCTCTGCTGGTCTCACTCAATGCTGGGTGCACATCTTTTCTGCTCCTGAGCGCAGTCGAAGGATCTGCGTTTTCTTTTGCGGCATGGGTGGGTTAGCACGAACCTCAATCGGAACCTTGTTCATGAGGAGCAGTCCTGCTTGCCGATGCAAGTTACACCTGCAATGAACTGCCTCCAACTTGCTAACTCGCCATCACCGCGCAGCGGTGGCTAACTTGCTAAATGATTTCCCAGCCCTTCTGTACTCTGGCGAAAGAATGAAAAACTTGCCCCATCAACCATCTTGTTCATGAGAAGCGCAGAGTAGAAATCTCGAAGGGTTGCGGTCAGGACCGAAGACGCTGCCCTGACATAAACATCCTTCGGTTCTTGATGGGGTCACGCTGCGCATGGCTCTATCGCCTTTGGGTTTCTGCTTCAGACCGTCGGCATACAGGGCATGATCGTTCCCGTCTCATCCCAAGCTTGCAGATCGCACCAAATGATCGCAACAGTATCGGTCCTGCGCTACAGCGCAAAAATTGCCACGGCCACCACGCAGGCGCCAACAGCCAGACTGACGCGGTCGCGCAGGGCAAAGATCACCGGATCTTCGTCCATCTCTCCGCGCGAGCCGAGCAGCCAGACGCGGTTGAGCCAGTAGAGAAGCAGCGGCACAATCATCCAAAGCCGATAGGGATGGCGGTAAAGCGCAGTCACATCCGGGCGCGCAATGTAAAGCATGAAGACCAGCACCGCGGCATAGGCGCTGGCCGTGCCAAAGCTGCGCACCTGCTCCAGATCGGAGGCCAGATAGCCGCGTCCATGGATGGCGGCAATGCCCCGCTCGCGCAGATTCTCCAACTCGCTGAAGCGCTTGACCATGGCCAGCGAAAGGAACAGAAAGATGGAAAAGCCGGCCAGCCAGTGGGAGATTTCCGTCTTGGTAGCCGCGCCGCCGGCCAGCAGCCGCAGCGTGTAAAGGCCAGAGAGCATCAGCACGTCTACCAGAGCTTTCTGTTTGAGATAGAAAGAGTAAGCCGTGGTGGAAACAATATAAACCGCGAGCCACATCGCAAATCGATGCGGCAGCAGCGGCAGCAAGGCCACCGAGCAAACAACCAGCATGAGCGCCAGCAGGATTCCAAAGGAGACCTGCAAGTCGCCTGCGGCAAAGGGGCGGAAGCGCTTGGCCGGATGGCGGCGGTCGCTCTCGATGTCCATCAGGTCGTTGAGTATGTAACTGGCCGAGGCCATGAAGCTGAAGCAGAAGAAGGCAGCCGTAACCGCGCCGATGGCCGCCAGATTCACCCGGTGCGAGAGCAGCAGCGGCGCCAGCAGAAGCATGTTTTTGGCCCACTGATGAATGCGGATCGCCTTGGCCAGTGTGCGCGGCAGCGGCTGCCGGTCCATGAAGCTCCGGGCCGCCGGAATCTCTTTCATCCGCAGCGCCCAGCTCAAGCCCGGGGTCGGATTGGCCACCATAGCCACCCGCGCCGCGGCCAGCAGTGGCAGGTCGGCGCGGGAGTTGCCGATGTAGTCAAAGCCGCCAAAGCGGGTCTTCAGCAGCGCCAGCTTCTTCCGGCTGGTCAGGTTGGTTGCGCCGTCGGAGGCCAGTACGCCGGCAAAGATGCCCAGATGCGCCGCTACTCGATCGGCCAGCGAAACGTCCGCGCCGGTGGTCAGGTAGATCTGGCGGCCGCTGCGCCGCTCGGCCTGCAGATAGCGGAGCAATGCGGTGTTGTAAGGCAGGCGGGCAGGCTCGAGCGGGGCGATGCTGGCGACCTCGGCCTTCAGGCGCGCGCGTCCGCCGGCTAGCCAGAGCGCCAACCGCCAGACGCGCAGAGGATTGCGGCGCACAAACCGGCAGACCGCATCAAAAAGCGAGTCCGACTTGATCAGCGTGCCGTCCAGATCGACGCACAGCGGGCGAGCGGCAGCGGCAGCTTCAGCGGGATTGAGGTCTTGGGCCAACTTTTGACAGTATAGCGTCCGGCGGAATGCCGGCGTTGCACACCGCTCCGGCCCGGTATGGTCCGTTGCGCAGGCGCTCGAAACCTTTCAGGAAACTGGCACGTCCGTAAAGAGGAATGCTGGCGTCGGCCGTCTGCGTGAAATCGCGTCAGTAAAAGCGGTCTGTCTACTATCAAACAGCAGCGCGCGAACTGCCGGCTGTAAGCTGTAAGTTGTGCCTCTAAACGCCTTTTGGCGGGCATTCATTCAAGAAATACGATTGGAATCGACATTTATGTCTATTGAATCCACTCCGGAATCGTCGCTGGCCGCAAACGGCCTGCAAAACCAGCCCCATGCCCACAAAAGTTCCTGGGTGCGGATGATCGTGTATCTTGTGCTGGTTGTAGCCCTGGGCCTCATTGTCTGGAAGATCTACCAGAACCAGAAGGTGGCGCAGAGCCAGGCCGCCAGTCAGGCCGCGGCCCTGATAGGCCGACCCGTGCCGGTGCAGGTTGCGCCCGTCGAGCAGAAGCCGCTGCCCATCTACCTTACCGCGCTGGGCACGGTGACGCCCTATATGAGCGTCACCGTCAAAGCCCGCGTCAGCGGCGAATTGCAGCCGGTCAAATTTACCGAGGGCCAGCAGGTGAAAAAGGGCCAGACCATCATGGTGATCGACCCCCGGCCATATAAAGCCGCGCTGGATCAGGCCAAAGGCACATTGGCACACGATGAGGCCCTGCTCAAGGACGCCAAGGCGGAGTACGCGCGCTACAAGGCGCTCTACGCGGCGGGCGTTGTCTCCAAGGAGAGCCTGGATGCAGACGAAGCAACTCAAGGCCAGTATATGGGCGCTATCGAGTCCGACAAGGCAGCCATTGAAACAGCCCAGTTACAGCTCGACTGGTGTTCGATCCAGTCGCCAATCGACGGCAAGATCGGCTTGCGGCTGGTTGACCCAGGCAACATCATCGCCGCCGGAACGACAAATCTTGTAGTCATCAATCAGTTCGAGCCGATTGCGGTGTACTTTACGCTGCCGGAAGACCAGCTTCCCCCGGTGCTGGAAAAGCTCAGAGCGGAGAAGCGGCTGGCCGTCGAGGCTTACAACCAGGGCGACACCGTCAAACTGGCCAGCGGCTACCTGCTCACCGCCGACAACCAAATCGACACCACCACCGGAACCGACAAACTGAAGGCTGTCTTCGACAACAAGGATCAGGCACTCTTTCCCAATCAGTTTGTGAATATTCATCTCATCATGGAGGCGCGCCCCAACGCTCTCGTAGTTCCGTCGGCGGCGATCCAGACCGGCAACCGCGGCTCGTTTGTCTGGGCCATCGATACCGACGCGGTGAAGAAGACTTCGACGGCGAGAATTCAGTTGGTGAAGATTGCCCTGGCAGAGGGGCAAGTGACGATCCTCGATAGCGGCGTGAATCCCGGACAGAACGTAGTAGTGGACGGCGCGGACCGCCTGAAACCCGGACAAATTGTGACCATCAGCGCGCCCCGCCAGAAGAGTGGCGCCGGGCAGGGTGCGGCGTCCGGGCAAGCATCGAGTGGGCCGGCGTCGAGCAGCAACGGCAAATCCGAGACGGGAGCAAAGCAGTGAGCCTGAGTCCTTCCCGGCCATTCATTCTGCGCCCGGTAGCCACCTCGCTGCTGATGGCGGCTATCCTGCTGGCCGGCTTTGTCGGCTACCAGCAGTTGCCAGTCTCCGCGCTGCCTGAGGTGGATTACCCGATCATTCAGGTGCTTACCTTCTATCCCGGCGCCGGGCCGGAGGTGATGGCCTCTTCGGTCACCGCGCCTTTGGAGCGGCAGTTCGGTCAGATGCCGGGCCTCAAGCAGATGACCTCGGTGAGCAGCGGCGGCGGCTCGGTGATTACGCTCGAATTCAATCTGGACGAGAACATCGACGTGGCCGAGCAGGAGGTGCAGGCGGCCATCAACGCGGGCAACAGCTTCTTGCCCGCCGATCTACCCAACCCGCCCATCTACAGCAAGGTCAACCCCGCCGACGCGCCCATCATGACGCTGGCGCTTTATTCCAACTCGCTTCCGCTGGACAAAATTGAGGACGCAGCCGATACCAATCTGGCGCAGAAAATCTCCCAGGTCACCGGCGTAGGCTTGGTCTCGATCGCCGGCGGACAAAAGCCTTCCGTGCGCATTCAGGCCAACCCGGCGCAGCTTGCCGCCTACAACCTGAGCCTGGAAGATTTGCGCACCGCGCTGGCCGCGGCCAATGTGGATCAAGCCAAGGGCACGCTCAACGGCAACCGCCAGTCTTACACCATCGGCGCCAACGATCAACTGATTTCAAGCAGCGATTACAAGCCGGTGATCGTCGCCTATCGCAACGGAGCGGCGGTGCGCGCCTCTGACGTGGCCACCATCGTCGATGCCGCGGAGAATTCGCAGCAGGCCGCGTGGATGGATCGCCAGCCCGCCGTGATCGTCAACATTCAGCGCCAGCCGGGCGCCAACATCATCGCTGTTGTGGATCGCATCAAGGCTCTGCTGCCGCAGTTGCAGACCAGCCTGCCTGCTTCAGTCAAGGTGAAGGTGCTTACCGACCGCACTACCACCATTCGCGCCTCGGTCAGAGATGTCGAATTCGAGCTGATGCTCACCATTGCTCTAGTCGTAATGGTCATCTTCCTCTTTCTGCGAAACCTTGCCGCCACCGTCATTCCTTCCGTCGCAGTGCCGCTCTCAATTGTGGGAACCTTCGGCGTTATGTATCTGCTGGGTTATTCACTGAATAATTTAACGCTGATGGCGTTGACCATCTCGACCGGCTTTGTGGTGGACGACGCCATCGTGATGATCGAGAATATCTCGCGCTTCATTGAAGAGGGCATGAGCCCCATGCAGGCCGCGCTCAAGGGCAGCGAACAGATCGGCTTCACCATCATGTCGCTGACCGTTTCGCTGATCGCCGTGTTGATTCCTCTGCTCTTCATGAGCGATGTGGTGGGCCGGCTCTTCCGCGAATTTGCCATCACGCTGGCCGTCACAATCCTCGTCTCCGCGTTTGTATCATTGACTCTGACGCCGATGATGTGCTCGCGCATTCTCAAAGACAAAAAGGTCGCGCGTCAGACCCGCTTTTATCATTGGTCGGAGGATGTTTTCAATCGCGTCATTGCATGGTACGGGCGTACGCTGCATGTGGTCTTGCAGCATCGCTTCACTACGCTGCTGGTCACCATCTCCACATTCATCGCCACGATTCTTCTCTTCATTGTCGTCCCCAAGGGCTTCTTCCCGGTGCAGGACACCGGCGTGATTCTGGGCATCAGCGAAGCGCCGCAGACGGTCAGCTTCGCCTCGATGTCCGAGCGCCAGCAAAAACTCGTAGACACTCTGCTGCAAGACCCGGCCGTCGATAATATCTCTTCGTTCATCGGCGTCGACGGCACCAACAACACTCTGAACTCCGGGCGCATCCAGATCAATCTCAAGCCGCTCGACGTGCGAAAAATCTCTGCCACCGAAGTGATTCGTCGCTTGCAGGCAAGCCTCGGCAGTGTGCAAGACGCCGAGGGAATTCAGCTTTTTCTTCAGCCGCTGCAAGACCTAACCGTCGAAGACCGCGTCAGCCGGACTGAATTTCAGTATTCTTTGGAAGATCCAGATCCGGTCGAGCTGGCCAAATACACGCGGCTGATGGTCAGTGAACTGGGCAAGCAGCCCGTGGTTACCGACGTTGCCAGCGATTTGCAGGATCAGGGTTTGGGCGCGCAATTGGTCATCGACCGAGACACCGCGGCGCGGCTGGGCATTGCCATGGCCGACGTGGACAACACGCTCTACGACGCCTTTGGCCAGCGTCAGGTCTCCACCATTTTTACGCAGCTCAATCAGTACCACGTCGTGATGGAAGTGGGAAAAAACTTCCAGACCGATCCTTCGACGCTGAGCAATCTCTACGTCAAATCCGGCAACGGAACGCAGGTGCCGCTCAGCCAGATCGCTCACTGGGAGCAATCTACAGCGCAGCTTTCGATCGGCCACCAGGGGCAGTTTCCATCCACCGTCATCAGCTTCAATCTGGCGCCGGGCAAGGCACTGGGCGACGCCGTGGACGCGGTGAGCCGAATCGAGCAGCGCATCAACATGCCGGCTGCCATCAATGCCAGCTTCCAGGGCACGGCCGCGGCTTTTCAAACATCGCTGGCCAATGAGCCGCTGCTGATTCTGGCCGCGCTGGTCACCGTTTACATCGTATTGGGCGTGCTTTATGAGAGTTATATTCACCCCATCACGATCATCTCTTCGCTGCCTTCTGCCGGCGTGGGCGCACTGCTTGCCCTGATGATTACGCGCACGGAATTCAGCGTGATTGCGCTGATCGGCATCATCCTGCTCATCGGAATCGTGCAGAAGAACGCCATCATGATGATCGACTTTGCGCTGCAAGCCGAGCGCGTCGAGGGCAAATCCGCCGAGGACGCCATCTTCCAGGCCTGCCAGTTGCGCTTCCGGCCCATCTTGATGACTACCATGGCCGCGATGCTGGGCGGCTTGCCACTGGCCCTTGGTGGAGGCGTGGGCGCGGAGCTGCGCATGCCGCTGGGCGTCACCATCGTTGGCGGATTGATTCTTTCGCAACTGCTTACGCTCTACACCGTGCCGGTCACGTATCTCTACTTTGACAAGCTGGCCCTGCGCTTGAAGCCGAAGAGCAGGGAACAGGAAGCAGGGAACAGGGAGCAGGTTCCTGAATCCGGCTATTAGCTGGGTGCACCAGGTCCGGATTTTCGGACCTGGGATACCTCAAACCTCAACTGGAAGCAACAGGCGGCTATTGGCTTTTAGCTGACAACTGATCACTGACAACTGGAACCGATGCATCTTTCCGCACCATTCATTCAGCGCCCGGTAGCCACCTCGCTTCTCAGCCTGGCGCTGCTGCTGGCTGGCTCGGTAGCTTATTCGCTGCTGCCGGTGGCCTCGCTGCCGAATGTCGATTTCCCCGTGATCGGCGTGAGCGCGGGGCTTCCCGGCGCAAGCCCTGAGACGATGGCCTCGTCGGTGGCCACGCCGCTCGAGCGCCAGTTCGGACGCATCGCCGGCGTCAATCAGATGACCTCGTCCAGCTCGCTGGGCTCGGCTTCCGTCACATTGCAATTCGACATCAATCGCAACATCGACGCCGCGGCTCGCGACGTGCAGGCCAGTATCAACGCCGCGCGCAGTCAATTGCCCTCGTACTTGCCGCAGAATCCAAACTACCGCAAGGCCAACCCCGCCGAAGCGCCGATCCTGATTCTCGCGCTCACCTCAGACGTGGTGCCCAAGCCGCAGATCTACGATCTGGCCGACTCCATCCTCTCACAGAAAATATCGCAGATTCAGGGAGTAGGACAATGCTTTGTCGGCGGCAGTTCCAGCCCCGCCGTGCGCGTCGAATTGAACCCGATGGAATTGGGCAACAACGGCGTCGGCCTGGAGGCGGTGCGCACGGCGCTGGCCAACGCCAACGCCAATCGCCCCAAAGGCGCATTTCAAGACGTTGGTCACCGCTGGCAGATCAACGATAACGACCAGATCTTCAAAGCTAGCGACTACGCGCCCATCATTGCCGGCTACAACCATCAGACCGGCGCGCCGGTGCGCGTTACCGATCTGGGCAAAGTGAAGGACAGCGTCGCCGACATCCGCACCGCCGGCGTCAGCGGCATCAACGCCGCCAACGGCCAGCCCGGACAGTTGAAAGACGCGGTGCTGATTATTGTCTTCAAAATTCCCGGCGCAAACGTCATCTCTACCGTCGATAGCGTGCTTGCGGAGATGCCGCGCTTGCAGGCCGCCATCCCGCCCACGATCAAGATCGACGTGGCCGTGGACCGGACCACCACGATTCGCTCCAGTGTGCATGATGTAGAGATCTCGCTCATCATCAGTGTCTGTCTCGTGGTGCTGGTCGTCTTTCTTTTCCTGCGCGAGGTCTGGGCCACCATCATTCCGTCCATTGCCGTGCCGCTCTCGCTGGTGGGCACTTTCGGCGTGATGTGGCTGCTCGGCTACACCATCGACAACCTGTCGCTGATGGCGCTGACCATTGCGACGGGATTCGTGGTGGACGACGCCATCGTAGTCATCGAGAACATCACGCGCTATCTTGAGATGGGCGACTCGCCCTACGATGCGGCGATGAAGGGTTCGCGCGAGATCGGCTTTACCGTTCTCTCGATGAGCCTTTCGCTGATTGCCGTCTTTATTCCGATTCTGCTCATGGGCGGCATTGTCGGCAAGCTCTTCCGCGAGTTTGCCGTAACACTTTCCGTAGCCATTGCCGTCTCGCTGCTGGTCTCGCTGACAGCCACGCCCATGCTCTGCGCGCAGTTTCTCAAGGCGCGCGACGAGAGACGACACGGCCCCGTCTATCGCGCCAGCGAGCGCGCCTTTCAATGGATGCATGACGAATACGCGGGTGGCCTGCGCTGGGTTCTGCGCCACCAGTGGTTGATGCTAGGCGTCCTGCTTGGCACCATGGCCCTCAACGTCTATCTCTTCGTGATTGTACCCAAGGGCTTCTTTCCGCAGCAGGACACCGGGCGCATGGGCGGCTCTACCCGCGCATCTCAGGACATCAGCTTTGATGCCATGCGAATCAAGCAGAGCGATTTGGCGCAGATGGTGCTGGACGATCCTGCGATACAATCTGTCACCGCATTTGTGGGAGGCGGCGGGCCGGGCGGCGGCAGCTCCAACGTGGGCCGCATGTTCATCGCTCTCAAGCCGCTGGCGCAGCGCCCAGGGCGCGTCTCCGCCGATGCGGTGGTCAACCGGCTGCGCGGCAAGCTCAGCAGCGTTCCCGGCGCGCAGCTGATCCTCCAGGTGCAGCAGGAATTCCAGATCGGCGGCCGCGGCTCCGACGCGCAGTACCAGTACACCCTCAGCGATGAAAACCTGAACGAGCTGAACACCTGGGCGCCGCAACTGCTAGCCCGCATGAGAACCATGCCCGAGTTGCGCGATGTCTCCACCGATCAGCAGAATCTGGGTCTGGCGGCCAACTTGGTCATTGACCGTGACGCTGCCTCGCGCCTCGGCATTACCGCCGCCGCCATAGACAGCGTGCTTTACGACGCATTCGGTCAGCGCGAAGTCTCCACCATGTACACCGCGCTCAATCAGTACTTTGTGGTGATGGAAGTCGATCCCATCTATCAGAAGAGCCCCGACGCGCTGAACGGCATCTTCATCAAATCCACGACTGGCGCGATGGTTCCGCTCTCCACCATCGCGCACTTTGAGCAGCAGCGCACCTCGCTCCAGGTCAATCATCAAGGCCAGTATCCCGCCGTCACGCTCAGCTTCAATCTTGCGCCCAATGTGGCGCTGGGCGACGCCGTCACCGCGCTTGAAAAGGCGCAGGCGGAGATGGGCATGCCCTCCGCCGTTCACCCCACCTTTCAGGGAACCGCGCAGGCCTTTCAGGATTCGCTCAAGAACGAGAAGTATCTGATCCTCGCCGCACTGGTCGCGGTCTATATCGTGCTGGGCATTCTGTATGAGAGCCTGATCCATCCGCTGACGATTCTCTCTTCACTGCCGCCGGCTGGCGTCGGAGCGATACTGGCGCTGCTGCTCACCGGAACCGAACTCAGCATCATCGCACTGATCGGTATCATTCTGCTAATAGGCATTGTGAAAAAGAATGCCATCATGATGATTGATTTTGCGCTTCAGGCCGAGCGCGACCAGGGATTGCCGCCGGTAGAAGCCATTTATCAGGCCTGCCTGCTGCGCTTCCGCCCCATCATGATGACCACCATGGCCGCGCTCTTCGGCGGACTGCCGCTGGCCATCGGCATGGGCGTCGGCTCGGAGCTGCGCAAGCCGCTGGGCATTACCATCGTCGGCGGGCTGATCGTCTCGCAGATGCTTACATTGTTTACAACGCCGGTGGTTTACCTCTTCTTTGACCGCCTGCAATGGCGCGTGATGAAGCTGAACCGCGTGGGCGCGGAGTTGGAAGAAGCGCCGGGAGACTGAAGCTGGGACTGAGGGACTAAGGGCTCGTCTGCTCTGTTGAATCACGTCGGTCGCGCCGGGATTGAGCTATACTTCTCTGGGCAATTCGCTTGCACGGAGAAAGGCATGGAAAAGTACGATCTGAAACAACAATGGAAGCAGCTTTATGGAACGAAGGCCGGGGCAATTGTGGAGGTAGACGTTCCACAGCTCACCTATTTCATGGTGGATGGCGAGGGTGATCCCAACACTTCGCAGAGTTTTTCCGAAGCTGTCGAAGCTCTCTATTCGCTGTCCTATACACTCAAATTCACGCTCAAGAAGAGTCCCCGCGCAATCGACTATGGCGTGATGCCTCTGGAAGGTCTTTGGTGGGCAGACGATCCTCGTGTCTTTCATCTGGCAGTCAAGTCGGCATGGAAGTGGACCGTGATGATCGTGCAGCCTGAGTTCATTGAAAAGGCGGAGGTGGACGCGGCATTCGACCAAGTGCGCAAGAAGAAGAATCCCGCCGCGCTCGACCGGGTCCGCTTCGAGACACTCTCAGAGGGCAAGTGCGCACAGACTCTGTATCTGGGCGCCTATTCAGACGAAGGTCCAACAATCCAGCGCGTTCATGACTTTATTCACGCCGCGGGAAAAGAACTTTGTGGCAAGCATCACGAGATCTATCTGAGCGACTCGCGGCGAACCGCCCCGGAGAAACTCAAAACGATCATCCGCCAGCCAATGGCGTAGACGTAGGCGATGCGCAGGGCAATTGCATTTGAAGTTTGGGCGAAAGATGAAAGGCAGGTGTTTTGGAGGTTCTGGAATGAGGGATGAGTTTGAGAAAGACCGGCGGAAAACAGTGGCGGAAATCGGCGAAAAAGGGGGGTTTTTGGCAAAAAGAGGGTCATATTTTGCCAAAAGCGGCCAAAAAAGGCACTTAAATGTCACTGATTGTAACTAGATTTATGCCGTAACTTATTCAAATCGTGCTAGTTACAAAATATGAGGAGGCAAAAAGGGGTAGGGGGGGGTGGGGGTCGCAGGGATTTTTGGCGAAGAATCGACGAAACAAGGAGTAAGAAATAGGGGGCAGCGAAGAGAAACTGAGTGCGCGGGTTGGAGATTGGATGGCGATCATTGGGGCCTCGGGGTACCGCTGCTTTTATTGTGCGCGCTGGGGAATCAATTCTCCGCAAAAAAGCCG
>CAZDYU010000125.1:0-11786 GCA_964509755.1 uncultured Occallatibacter sp.
ATCCGCGCTCCCGGCGCTCATCGGCGTCGATGAGTTCCAGCCGGCTATTCCTTGGTGGGTTGCGCTCCCGCAGAGCCCGCCTCCGCTTCACCGGATGCGATTAGAATGCAGTACAGTGGTCGTGCCGGTCGAGCCTTTTGCAGCGAACGGCAACGTGGGTCTTAACTGTTTGTCTCAGCCGAGGGGGCAACCCCAAACCTCTATCTCCGTTCATCAGAAGCAGCCCGGCTCACCGCTGCTTGTTACAGCGTCAATGAAATCGTCGCCAACTTGCCTACTCGCCATCACCGCGCAGTGGTGGCTAAGGCAAAACCCGGAAGGATGTACCCGGAATCTGCAACTCTCAAGTCGATTCAGCCAGCACCAATGTAGCGCCGGTCTCCAGACCGGCTGTCGCGCGGGCGTCCTCGCCAGCGCCTGTTGGCTGAAGCAGCTAAAGCAAAACCAATGTTTAGTTTCACTGGTCTTGCTCTAACCCGCTGCTCTTTTTAAAAAAACTTCTGTCCCAATCAAACCGCCAAAGTTGGGTACCGGCAGTCCACCAACCTCATCGCCGCACATTTTCACCAAACTCTTGCGGATAATTACCGCCGCTTCCTGGACAATAAAGAAAAGCGGTCAAAATCCAGCCGCACCGGAAGCCACAATGTCCAACCCCATCCAACCCGCCCCGTAGCCCGCTCTTCGTTGCCTGCACCGGCTTCGCCACCGGCAGCAGCCTCGTCGCCCGCGCCGCAGGCGCAATGGTTGCTAGCCCCCCCGTTCCATGCGGGGCTGGCGAACCCAACAATTTATCCGGAGTCCCGGAGAAACGGCGCTCACTTTCCCGGCTCTTCCAAGGCTTTTGTAAGTAGGATGGAAAAACGTAAACCGGGAGCGACTCCCGTAGATTTCAGACTTTTACCGCCTCCCCGGCAAAATCTTGGTCTCCGGTTGAGACAGTCAACTTACTTATTATAAATAAGTTAATTGAAAGGCCATTTTTAGGTCAGCCGATATGTTTATTATCAATCAGATAGAGAAAGATCTTTATATCAGATTCACCAGAACTTCGCTTTTAGTTCGGACGGTAAAAGTTAACATGTTCATTATCAACTAGATAGAGAGCAAAATACAAATATACCCCTGTTTTAGATTCCCTTTATCTTCGCTTATTTTAATCATGTTGTTCATTCAATTGAATTTAAACGTTCATTTAACGTTCGTCATGCATTCGCTTTTCGCGAAAATTCGACCCTTTTCCCGCCAAGAGCGCTTTCATCGATGCTATAAGCCTTGGACGCCCCATCCTCGCCGCCGTCCTCCTGTGCAGCCTGGCTTGCGCCTGCCGGGTAGAGAATGCCCGGAAGTACCTCGAGCACCGCGGCAACTTCCGCCAGCCGCTCAACCGGCGGGAATCCCCCCTCACCCTTCGATCCAACCCGTTTGCTGCGCGCCATTGCCCCTGACCCCTCAAGGCAATTAACATGGTTGGATGCACACCAGGGCGCAAGCCCGACGGTGCGGGTGGGTCTGGATGCGAAAGATTGGCCGGCCTCGGATTGGCAGATTTAGGAGAGCAAGTTCTTTTCTCTTCTTACCGGTTTCTTCTTTTGGAAACCAGTCGCCGCCACAGACCACCCAAATTGAAATCCCTGCAACGGGAGGAGAATTAAGTTGAGCGACCGTTTCTTGTTTACCTCTGAATCCGTCACCGAAGGCCATCCCGACAAGATAGCCGATCAGGTCTCGGATGCCATATTGGATGCCTGCCTGGAGCAGGATCCTTACAGCCGCGTCGCTGCCGAGACGCTGACGGCAACCGGCCTGGTGGTCATCGCCGGAGAAATCACGACCAAGGCGTACGTCGACTTTCAGAGCCTCGTCCGCGGCGTCGTTGCCTCCATCGGTTACGACAATGCGGCCTATGGCTTCGACTCGAATACCTGCGCGGTGATCTCGACGATCAACAAGCAGTCGGGCGACATCGCACAGGGCGTGGACACGGGCGGCGCCGGAGACCAGGGCATGATGTTCGGCTATGCCTCCAACGAAACTCCTGAGCTGATGCCTGCCGCCATCTCGCTGGCCCACAAGCTCTGCCGCCAGCTTACGGCCGTGCGCAAGTCCGGCAAGCTGCCCTACCTGCGCCCCGACGGCAAGAGCCAGGTGACCGTTGAATACGATGAGTCCGGAAAGCCCGCGCGCATCGACGCCGTGGTCATCAGCAGCCAGCATTCTGAAAGTGTCAGCAACGAAGAACTGCACGCCGACATTCTCAAGCACGTCATTCAAGCCGTTCTGCCGCCTGAGTGGCTCGACGAGCATACGAAGTACCACATCAACCCGACCGGCCGCTTCGTCATCGGCGGACCCATGGGCGACACCGGCCTTACCGGCCGCAAGATCATCGTCGACACTTACGGCGGCGCGGGCCGTCACGGCGGCGGCGCATTTAGCGGAAAAGATCCGACGAAGGTCGATCGCAGCGCTGCTTACATGGCGCGTTACATCGCCAAGAACATCGTGGCCTCTGGCCTTGCGGATCGCGCTGAAGTCCAGCTCGCCTACGCCATCGGCGTTGCCGATCCGGTCAGTGTGCGCATTGAGACCTTCGGCACTGGCAAGGTGGGCGAAGCCAAGCTGACCGAACTGGTCCGCAAGAACTTTGCACTCACTCCCAAGGGCATCATCGAGAGCCTGAATCTCCGCCGGCCCATCTATCAGAAGACCGCCGCCTACGGCCACTTTGGCCGCACCGAGCCGGAGTTCACCTGGGAGGCCACAGACAAGGCCGCCGCTCTTGCCGAGCAAGCCGGCTTGAAGGCTGCCGCCAAGTAAACCGGCTTTGTACAGATGTAATTCAGGTCTGGGCTTCCCTTCAACGGAAGCCCAGATTTTCAATTTCGATTGATCCAATGCAGAACGATTTTTCCTTTTGGGTACTTGTGTCTTTTGAGCCAGTTCTATTTTTTCCTTGACAACAGTAGATTTAGCTTATGATCATTCCTGATCGAATAGAAGATTTTCAAAAGGGGGTGACGAATGTCTCCCGAACTGAATCAGTTGATTGAGATGGCGCGAAGAGTCGAAATGAGCGACGACGATAGGCAAGTGCAGAGAATCAGCTTCGCGTATGGCAATACCAAATTCGAAAATGAAGACATCACATGGGACACTGTGAAAAAGGCCGAGGAGGATTTGAAACTCCTCTGACGCCATGAAGCTCATTGCCTGAGTTCGTTCACAAATTCATTTGCTACGGCTTACCAACAGCCATAGTCGTGGTATAGGACGATTTGCCCGGATCGGTAACGGTTGTGATGCCTCCAGGCTTCACCTTGTTCGTAGGAGGCTCTGCCCCTATTGGAAATATGAGAATTTGGATTGACCCCATATCTATGTTTCCCGCCGACATCACACCCGCTCCCAACTGCTTACCCATTCCCAGCGTCTTAAGCTGATTGTCGTCAAACCCATAATTCTCAACCAAGTATTTGCGCACGATCATAGCTCTGGCCTCGGTAAGTACAAGATCCTTTTGTGTGTCGCCTTCTATTCCCGCAGATACCACCACAACGGCAAAGCTGAATTGGTTCTGTGCGAGGAATTCGCCTGCGAGATTGAGAACCTTCGGGCTTTTCAGTTTTGCAGAATCGCGGCCGTCGAAAAGCTGATTGACACGATATGTAAACACTTTAAGCGGGGCACTCTGCGGGAGAGTTTCAATTTTATTATTTGTCAAATCTTCAGAATCCTCGTATCCGCGCTTCTTAAAAAAACCGCTCAATAAAAAGTTGTGTTTCAAGGCCTCCATATTCTCTTGAAAATCCGTCACTCCGGTCTGTGCCTGAAGCATGGTTGCATGCAGAGTCGCCGTCGACTCTTCCAGGTTGCTATAGAGTTGCTTGTCATTTACCAATGCTCCAACGGTTCCCTGGCCCGAATCGATTTTGGCGCTTACCGAGTTCAAATGCGCAGTAGCCAAAGCCGCATTGTTGATCGCTAGTTGACTGCTGTCCAGGATGCCGCTCGTCTTCTTGAACAGATCGGAGATCTGTAAAGGCGGTTCACTTGGAATGATCTCGCCATCTTTGACTTCTGCCTGCCCGGCAGATCCAAATGAAATTGCCACAAACTGGTTGCCCAACACTCCCTCGGTTTCGATTGAAGCCACTGAGTCCTGCTTGATGATTTCGTGCGTCGATTTGTCGAGGTCCATGATAACCGTAACTTGCTCACCTGTTTTGTGAGGCAGCGCGATGCTTTCCACAGTGCCGCTGTGAACTCCGCCCACCTGCACGTCCGCGCCAGCGGCCAAGCCCGCAACATTGTCGAATTGCGCTTTGAGCTGGTATGTGGAGCGGAACAGGTACTCTCTGCTCCCAATAACAAAGACTCCGGCAGCCAGAACAGCCAGTGTCACAACGACGAATGCTCCCAGACGCGCTACTCTCGACATAACTCACTCCTATGATTGCTTCAAAAAATCCTTTACAAACTTGATGTCACTGTTCTGAAGGTCTTCAAACGCGCCTTCGATCACAACGTTCCCTTGATCCAGCAGGGCAAGACAATTGGCAATCGTTTTGGCGCTGTGCAAATCGTGAGTTACTACGATGGACGCCATATGACGCTCCCGCTGGAGCTTGAGAATCAGTTCGTCGATCTCCCCTGAGCTGATGGGGTCTAGCCCAGCTGTAGGTTCATCGAGAAGCAGAATCTCCGGTTCCAGCGCGAGCGCGCGCGCAAGGCCAACGCGCTTCTGCATTCCCCCGGATATATCGGAAGGCATCTTATCCAGATTGCCTTCCATGCCCACCTCTGTCAGCAACTGCTTGACGCGATCGGCTCGCTCGGTCTTGGAGATATTTTTCCGGTGGTGAACAAGAGGAAACGCAACGTTCTCCGCAACCGTCAGCGAATCGTAAAGCGCCGCATGCTGAAATAGAAAGCCCATTTTCTTTCTGATTTCTCCCATTCGATCAAGCGCCAGACCGACGATGTTTTGACCATGAATGAAGATTGATCCAGCATCGGGTTTTTCAAGGCCGATGATAAGCCGCAGCAACACGCTTTTACCAGTCCCGCTGCGTCCAAGCACCGCCAGGGTTTCGCCGCGATTGACGCTCAGAGTTATTCCATTAAGAACCCGGTGCGTTCCGAAGGCTTTTTGCAAATTATTGACTGCGACCACGGACGCGCGGCTATCTAGTACAGGTTCCGATCTTGCGGTCGCGATGTCATCGGCAGTAATCATCAAAGCCTCGATAATCAGATTCAGTGTTAAGGGAAAACAACCAGGATAAATTTCACCAATACGACATCCGCAAGGATTACGAAGAGCGATGCGATAACCACGGAGTTGGTGGCTGCGCGGCCCACGCCCTCAGCGCCGCCACGCGTGCGCATTCCCAGAAAGCACGCAATAGTGCCAATAATCAGGCCATATATTGCAGTTTTGAAGGTTTGCGGCAGAAAGGCATTGAAGGTCGCGCCCTGAAAGCCGCTTTCGATGAATTGATGAAACGAGAGTGGTTCAACCAAAGATTGCGCGAACCATCCGGTCAACAGGCCGGCTGCATCGGCTGCAATAGTCAGCAGCGGCAGCATCAGAACGCAAGCGAGAATTCGTGTTGCCGCAAGAAGTCTGTAAGGATTAATCGCGGATGCTTCTATTGCGTCAATCTGCTCGCTGACTTTCATTGACGCCAGTTCCGCGCCAATGCCCGCGCCCACGCGACCGCTCACAATCAGTCCAGTGATGATCGGGCCCATCACCTGAATGACCGAGTAGACAAGTGTTGCGGGAAACATCGATTTAGCGCCGAATCGAGTGAGGCTGTAACGGGCTTCCATTGAGATCACCACGCCGATTGCGGCACCAGCCAAGGCAATTAACGGGAATGACTTGGACCCTACTTCGTCGAGTTGCCGAATTAGTTCCCGCCACTCATAAGGTGGCGTCGCCGCTGCCCGAATAACCTTCCAGAAAAAAATGCTCAGGCTGCCAAACCACTCGAAGAAGCCGTTTACCAGCGTTGTTACAGGATCCGCGACGGAAGGCATAAGTTCGGTTCGCCGCTCGAGAATCGGCGGATGGATGGCTTTTACCGAATTGGCCGCGCCGCCGCTCACTTGTTGGGCCCTTCCTGCATGGAGCCGTGCGCATTGTTCAGATGAATTTTAGCGAGTAATGAATGGGGACCACTATAAAAGAACTCGAGCGATATGTTTCCCGCCAAATAAATCAGCAGGTTGTAGTTGCCCATGCGGAACGCATCTTTTGCTCCGAAACGATCGGGATACCAGCCATAAATAGCCGTCATCGAACCCGTATATGGCGCGACAAGCGCCGGAATGGAAAAGACACGATGACCGTCTTCGCCATGCCGCGCTGTAAAAGTTGAAAGCGCGGCATGGTTTAACCGCGGGAGGAATCCGCGGCATTCGCACCGATAATATAAAGCATCTTCCTTGAAGGCTTCCGACAAGCCATATCGGGTTGTTGTTCCAATTGCAGCGATGGCAAAGTCCGATCCGTATCGTTTGCCGAATCCTTCAGCTCCCTGGTTCCACTCTGGCGGAGAATTTCCTAACTGGTTATAGGCGGCAACAAGTCCGGCACCTACAATCGGATATGGCCCATAGGCATCGAAAACATAATTGACAACCATCGTTCTATGCGAGGGACGCATGTACGATTCATCAAATTGCGCAGGAGCCGGGCTCTCTACAATTGAGGACTTCTCCGAAACAGGGGCCAGCGATTGGGATTTTGCGGATAGCGACGGAATGCCCAAGAGCGCAACGCCAATGCAGATGAAGATAATTCCGCGAATGCAGAAATCGAATGGCCAATTATTTGTCCGCACGGTACGCAATTGCGGCAAATCATCGTGGCAGTCTCGCAAGAAATTCGAATTATTCCTACGCATCGCCATTGTCATGGGCTCTACTCCGATCAGCATCGTTACCCTTTGATATGCAGGGCGCATTCAAAAACAGATGTTTGCGTTCCGCCGCGTCTTAGAGGATCTTGGCAGAATTGAGCGATGGAATATGGTCACATTAGCTCGTCATGATCGCAGTTTCGCGGTTTCATGCTTGGAAAGATTTTTCTGGACTGAGCAAAACAGAACAGATACCCCGACTTCAGTCGGCCTTGCGGCTGATGTTCAGCAGTATTCCGATCGAGGCCAAGGTAACAAAGACCGATGTCCCGCCCGAGGAGATCAGCGGCAGCGGAATGCCCTTGGTGGGCACGAGGGCCAGCACGACGCTGATGTTGAAGAAGGCCTGGATAAGAATGGCGGTGGTAATGCCAAAGGCGGCGAGACGCGCAAATGGGTCTTGAACGCGGAAGGCCACGCGCAAGCCGCGATAACCAAAAACCACAAAGAGCAGCACGATAATAACCGAGCCGATCAGCCCCAACTCCTCGCCGATGTTGGCAAAGATAAAGTCGGTGTGCGCCTCGGGCAGAAAGAAGAGCTTCTGCACGCCCTCCATATAGCCGCGCCCGGTAACGCCGCCCGCGCCGACGGCGATCAGCGATTGGCAGACGTGATAGCTGGCGGCGGGAATCTCCTTGGCGTCGCAGTTGGGATGCAGAAAGACCAGCACGCGCTTGAGCCGCCAGGGAACAAAGATCAGCAGCGCGGCCAGCGGGGGCAGGGCGAGACAGATGCCGCCTACCAGGTACTTCCACTTGATGCCGGCCAGAAAAAACATCAGCGCCGTCACGCCGGCCAGCACCAGCGCCGTGCCCAGGTCGGGTTGCGCGACAATCAGCACGATAAAAACTGCCGGAATCAGTGCCGCGCGCAGCACCGTGCTCTTCCACTCGCCCATTTTGCCGAGGCGCGTGGCGAGAAACCATGCCAGAAAAAGCACCAGCACGGGTTTGGCCAGCTCTGAAGGCTGAAGCGTGAAGAGCCCGCCAAAGCGAATCCAGCGGTGCGTGTTGTGCGAGCCCGGCATCAGGAAAACCAGCACCAGCAGGCAGGTGGTCAGCGAAAGAGCCGAGTAGATAAATCGCTGCGAGTTATAAAGTTTGTAGTCGATGCGCGAGAGCAGCAGCAGCGCACCCATGCCCGCAAGCGCCCACAAGGCCTGCTTGCCCACAAAGGCAAACTCGGAGTGATACTTCTCCTGCGCCACCACGGCCGAGGCCGAGAAGACCATCGCGAGGCCGGCCACTACCAGCAGCAGCGTGGTAAAGAAGAGCCATTTGTCTCCGCCAATGCGCTTGGGCATGTCGCTAGTCTCGCAATTCTTTGACAATCTTTTTGAAGACGCGCCCGCGATGCTCGAAGTTCTCAAACTGATCGAAGCTGGAGCAGGCCGGCGCCAGCAGCACCACCTCGCCGGGCCGCGCGGCAGCCGCAGCCACCGGGATCGCCTTTTCCAGCGTCTCGCAGGAGTGAATCGCCACCACGCCGCGCAGGTGCGATTCGATCTTGCTGGCAGCCGCGCCAATGGTATAAACGGCGCTTACGCGCTCGCGCAGCAGGTCGGCCAGCTCACGGTAATCGGAGTTCTTGTCCTTGCCGCCCAGGATCAGATGCACGCCGCCGCTGAAGGCCTCTATGGCCTTGGCGGTCGCATCCACATTGGTGGCCTTGGAGTCGTTGTAGAACTCGACGCCGTTGCGCGTGGCCACGTACTCGAGGCGATGCTCGACGGCCTGAAAGGACTCGACAGCGCGGCGAATCACCTCTGCCGGAACGCCGGCGAGGCGCGCGGCCACCACCGCCGCCAGCACATTCTCAATGTTGTGCGCGCCCTTGAGCGGTATGGCCCTTGAAGGCATCACCTTCTCCGTGGCCGCATCCAGAGCGGAGCGATAGACGACCCAGCCCTGCTCAAGCCATGCGCCCTTGCTCACCGGATGCTCGACGGAGAACCAATAGACGCGTGCCGCAGAACGTGCAGCGGATTTGGCAGTGCGCGTGTTGTCGGCGTTCAGCACCAGGGAGTCTTCGGCAGTCTGCGTGGCGAAGATGCGCTCCTTGGCCGCGGCGTAATTCTCAAAGCTGCCGTGACGATCCAAATGATCCGGCGTAATGTTGAGAATCACGGCAATGGCGGGATGGAACTCGACGGTGCTTTCAAGCTGGAAGCTGGAAACTTCGAGCACCGACCAGCTCTCGTCGGTGCTTTGGACGATCAACGAAACGACCGGCACGCCGATGTTGCCGCCGACCAGCGTAGTGAGCCCGCCGGCCTCAAGAATCTCGCCCAGCAGCGTCGTCGTTGTGGTCTTGCCATTGGAGCCGGTGACGGCCAGCATCTTGCCTTTGAGAAAGCGCGCGGCCAACTCCAACTCGCCGATTACCGGCAGGCCGAAGTGCCTCACCTGCGCCAGTTCGGGGGTGTCCAGCGGCACGCCGGGGCTGACGACGATGAGGTCTTGGCGGCGGAAGGTGAGCAGCCCGTGGCCGCCAGCCTCAACCATGATGCCCTCTTCAATCAGCGCGGGAATCTCTTTGGCCAACTGCTCGGCCGAGCGCAGGTCTGAGACCGTAACCTGCGCGCCGCGATGGCGCAAAAACAAGGCCGCCGCCAAACCGGATTTTCCCAGGCCTACAACCAGAACTTTCTTGTTTTTTAGTTCCATCATTGAGTCTTTTCCTCAAGCTTCCGCGCTGTTCTTATTGTGCACCGAACGGGCTCCGTCTACCGCAATTTCAACGTCGTGAGTGCAAACAATGCAAACACCAATGCGCCAATCCAGAAGCGGGCGATGACCTTGGACTCGGCCCAGCCCAACTGCTCAAAGTGATGATGCAGCGGAGCCATCTTGAAGATGCGCTTCTTGTTGCGCAGCTTGTAGCTGCCTACCTGCAGGATGACAGAGCCCGCCTCAATGATAAAGATGCCGCCGATAAACGGCAGCAGCAGTTCCTGGCGGATGATGATCGCCACCGTGCCAATGGCCCCGCCCAGCGCCAGCGAGCCCACGTCGCCCATGAATATCTCCGCCGGGTGGGCGTTGTACCAGAGAAAGCCGATGGAGGCACCCACCATGGAGCCGCAGAAGACGGTCAGCTCGCCGACCATGGGCATGCGCTGGAGTTCGAGGTAGTCGGCAAAGACGACGTGGCCGCTGACGTAGGTCAACACGGCCAATGCGCCCGCGGCAATGATGGTGCAGCCGATGGCGAGGCCATCCAGCCCGTCGGTCAGGTTGACGGCATTGGACGAGCCCATCAGCACGAAAATCACAAACAGAACGAAAGGCAGAAATGCCAGCAGTCCCAAGTGCGGAATCGAGCCCATCCAATGCCATTCCAGGTCCGGCCGCCAGCTCTTCAAAAACGGAACCGTCAACTGCGTGGAGAAGAGCTTGAACTGCTGCAAGACCACCAGCGCCACCGCGACCGCCGCGCCTACCAGCCCCTGGTAAAGCAGCTTGGCCCGCGCCGTCAGGCCCAGGCTGCGCTTTTGGACAACCTTGATGTAGTCGTCCGCAAAGCCGATTGCGCCAAAGGCCAGCGTGGCAAAGACCGCGATCCAGACGAAGGGATTGGCCGGGTCAGACCAGAGAACGGTGGGCAGCAGAATCGCAATGCCGATCAGAACACCGCCCATTGTCGGCGTGCCGGACTTCTTCAGATGCGTCTGCGGGCCGTCGTCGCGCACGTACTGGCCGATCTGAAATTCGCGCAGCTTTTGAATCACCCACGGCCCGATGAAGAGCGCAATCAGCAGCGCAGTGCCCGACGCAAAGGCAGTCCGGAACGTGAGGTAGCGGAAGATGCGAAAGGGGTGAAAGAACGGAAAGAGCTTTTCGTAAAGCAGCCAGTAAAGCAAGTGGCCTCCAGCGCCGGAATGAGGCAGGTTTCAATTGATTTTACTAGGCCGGAGCGCGTGGGAGGCGTGGAAATCGGCAGTTGGCCCATTCATTGATTCCGAAGGCGAGGCTCGGCATTCGCGGGCTCTGTCCTTTGCTTCACCGATTGGTTGATTCATCTTGTTTGGCCTCCAAGACTCTCGCTGTTCGTTCACAGTACACGATTATGTTGCGGTAATTCTGCGAGAGGCTCTCCTTGCTGCCACTAAGATCACTAAATCAAGTTGAAGTTTTTGGAGGTCGATTCTCATTTTTTTCGTTTCAGGGAGTTTTTGATTTCACCAGGAGCTTCAGACACTCCCGCCAGCGCGCCAGTTTCTCTTCCCGCGTAATCCGCGCGCTAGCGGGACTGGTCGAGTCGAGCACCTTCCGCGGAATTGGGCGAAGGCCCGCGAGCGAAGGCAATACTTTGCGGCGGAAGAGCATGTGCGCCGGTTGACCGTTGAAGCAGATCAGCTCAATCCGCGGATGATTTGCTAGAAATGATTTGAAGTCATTGGGCTCGACCGATTCCAATCGTATCTTTGCATCGCTGCTTCCAGCGCGCTCGGCGGCGCGGCAGACATCCCAGAGCGCAATGCCGCTGAGGCGCAGCCGCCGCAGACGGGCAGCATAGGGCAGATCGGGCGCGGCTCCAATCAGCTCACCCATGATCCACCAAAAACTGTTTCTGGGATGCGCATAGTACTCGCCGCGCTCCAGCGACTTGATGCTGGGCAGCGTACCGAGAATCAGCACTCGAGCATCGGCCGACTCGACCGCATCGAAGGCTACGCATTTTATCGGGAGCAGCATGGCTTGCTCTACAGTTTATCGCTGTGCCTCCAAGTCTCCGCCGTCAGGGCAATTGCATTTGAAGTTTGGGCGAAAAGGAAAGACGGTTGTTTTGGAGGTTCTGGAATGAGGGCTGAGTTTGAGAAAGACCGGCGGAGAGCAGTGGCGGAAATCG
>CAZDYU010000126.1:0-11741 GCA_964509755.1 uncultured Occallatibacter sp.
TCACCGGCAGCGGAACCTCCGGGCCCGTCGCGCTGGGGCTGAATACGGGGGCGCTTGAGACCACTTTGAACTCTGTGTATCCTCGGCTGGCCGTCGGGAATATCTTCTCAAGCTACCTTGAAGCGTACCAGACCTCCGGACCGGGGAATGCCGCACTTCTCGGTTGGGGATCCAGTGGCTCAGTCGGCGCGTTTGGCGACTCTGACACCGGCTACGGCGTACAGGGAGAGAGCACATCTGGATTCGGGGTGTACTCGCAAGTAACGACTCCCGCAGCTGGTTCAGCAGGTGTTTTAGGCTTCACTGGCAACGCTTTCAGCGCCAGTTACAGCTCTGAATCCGGGATCGCGGATGCCGGCGTATGGGCCGATTCTTCCGCAGCCGGCACTGGCGTCCCCGTAGCTTTTTTTGCCACCGGGGATGACGTATACGGCACCGTGATTGTCACCAATGGAGCTGATTTTCCGGGATTGTTCGTCGATAACAATGGTGGAACAGGCGCGGAATTCGAAGCGTCCACAGGCTATGGCGCGTCCGCATCGACCAACACTGGCACCGGTCTCTACGGCTCGACCAACGGCGGTGGAAACGGAGTGGAAGGCTTTACATCGTCCGCCGCGGAGCAAGAAGCCGGGGTGCTGGGAATTGCCAACACATCCAGCGTCCTCGGGGGAGACTATAACATTTACGCCGGCGTATGGGGCGACACTGGCACCAGTAGCACGACCGTCGCTCCCGCGTGGGCCATCGGCGTACTGGGCACCGCCGACGACGGCCATGCCGGCGTCTTTCTGAACAACAGCGCGGGGTTTTCCACGATATATGTTGAAAATTACAGCACTGGCGGCACCGGCCAATCAGTGGGCCTCTTCAAGACCCTCATGGCGTCCAGTTCCGACGGCACTTGCGGCATCGGCAGCGGCGGCAGCCTAAGCTGCACCGGACCCATCAAGGGCCTGGTCAGCGCCGGTGGCGGAGCGCGCACGGTGGAAACCTACTCTGTGCAATCGCCGGAGAACTGGATGGAAGACTTCGGTTCCGCGGAGTTGCACGCTGGGGCCGCGGTGGTCACAATCGACGCCGCCTTTGCGGAAACGGTAACCGGCGACGCCAGCTACCACGTCTTCCTGACTCCCAACGGCGATTCCAACGGGCTTTATGTCACTGCCAAGACAGCAACCACCTTCGAGGTGCGCGAATCGGGCGGCGGAAAATCGTCGCTGAGCTTCGATTACCGCATCGTAGCCAAGCGCCGCGGCTTTGAGGCCCAACGGCTCGTCGATGTAACCGAACGCTTCAACGCCGAACAGAAAACGGCACTCATGGCTATGAATTCGAGCATTCCACGCAAACCGGTCACGTTGGCCAGATCGCCATTGACCACAGCATTCAACACTCACGCGCGACGCGTTGTGCCGGGCCGAATGATTGCTCCCGTAAAGCCCAGCTCTGAACCTGCAAACACGCCCCATCCCTAACCAGCTTTAGAGGCAGGGATTTCACAGACTCTAACCAGCTTTACACTCAACAATTGGGTATTCCATCCTTCCGCGGCCAGTGCGGAAGGTTGGAATATCTCGAATCTTGTGCGAGCGAATAGCGAACGACTGCCGCAACGCATTTGGCTACGGAATCCTCACCCAGTTCTCCGTCCGGCCCAGCAGCGAAATACCGATAAACCCGCGCAAGTGCAGACCGTTGTTTCCCTCAGCCCAGATTTTGGCGTTGTAGACTTTGCCATTGTCCGGGTCCACCGCCGTCCCATCCACCCAATCGTCGCCCTCGGAATGAAAATTCCGCAGAAAGACCATCCCAAGAATGAGCTGGTTCTTATATTCACCGGAGCACTTGTCGCAGATATCTTGCGGAGTGCGGCCCGGTCGAACCATGGTTACGCGTCCAAAGAGCTTGCCATTTTCCAGGTAGGTCTCCACCTGCCCACCGTGCGAACCGTCGCTGTTGACCACCTGCCAATGACCCACCGCATTCCGCAGCTTGGGTGAGAGCTGCTGGCTGCTGGCTCCCGCCCCGCAAATCAACGCAAAAAACGCCAACACCGCGCAGAGAATCCTGTCTCGATTCGTTTTCATCTCGACCTCCTTGATGATGGATTGTAGTGCCGCGACGCGATAGAAAGATACCGCTTGGCGATTTGCAATATCCTGAAGCAGGAGCGGACCATGAGCGCCAAGCAGACAACCAAACCCGCCGCGCGCGGCTTCGACAGAGAGCTTGCCGAACTAGAGGCTCTGGGCGAAGCTATGAAAACCGGTGGGACCGTCGAGCCCGAGCGTCTCCGCAACGCCTTGGCGCATCGCAGCAATTTCCTGGTTGCCAAAGCCGCGCGCATGGTCGCCGAAGCAGAACTCTTCGCGCTGCTGCCCGATGTGCTTGCCGCCTACGACCGCTTCTTCATCGACGCCGCAAAATCCGACCCGCAATGCTGGGCCAAGAATGCGCTGGTCAAGACGCTGGTCAAGCTGGAGCATCGCCACAAGGACGCCTACCTGCGCGGCCTGCGCCACCATCAGATGGAGGGCGCATGGGGCGGCGCATCTGACACCTCAGGGGCCCTGCGCGGTGCCTGCGCCCATGCCATGGCCGATTGCCCCGGCATCTCCGACGCCGATCTGCTCGCCATCCTGCTGGAGCCGCTCACCGACAGCGACAAGACTGTCCGCATCGAGGCCGCGCGCGCCATTGGCCAAGTCGGCGGACCAAGCGCCGCGCTACTGCTGCGCCTCTCAGCGCTGCTGGGCAAGCACGAGCCCGAGCCTGAAGTTCTAGGAGCAGTCTACTCAGCCCTGCTCGCTGTCGAAGGCCCACGCGCCATCCCTATTGTCGCTTCTGCCCTCGAGCCCGGCGACGACCTCGCCGCCGAGGCAGCCTTCGCGCTGGCTGAGATGCGTCTCCCTGAAGCTCTCTCGGCTCTCACGACGCGCCTCCGCACAGGCGCGGATAGCTGGTTCGCTTCGGTGCTGTTGAGCGCCATCGCCCTCACCCGCCTGCCCGAGGCCGCCGACTTCCTGCTCGCCCTCATCCAGAGCGAGGCGCGCGAAGCCCCGGCGGCCATAGAAGCCCTTGCTCAGAGTTCCCCTTCACCCCAGTTGCGCGCCCGCTTGCAAAGAGTTGTTGCGGAAACCGCCAGCCCTCGCCTCGATCAGGCCTTGCGCCAGCATCTGCCTACGCTCCCGGAATGAAACAGCCGCTCCGGCCCCCAAAAATAATTCAGAGGTTTTTGCGGAGAATTATCTCCGTCTATGCCAAAGTTAATTTACAAGCTTCACAAGGGCAGAAACAGAAGCAGAAGATGTGTGGTCTCCTCGAACGGCCAGGGCAAATCCAGAAAGGCTGGCTTCGCTCCCGGCCGTTCGTTTTTTCCCCTATATCCTTCCCCAAGAACTGAACACAACAGAACTCTTTCCCGTCAGACAGCCTTTTGGTTCGTGCGCCCCAGGTTCCGGTTCCGGAACCTGGGTAGTCTCGGCCCTATTCAGCAGCCTCTAACTGCTCGCCTCCCGGTACCGCCCCAGTTCCTTCACTAGATCGCAATGCGGCCGCAGCGCCTCGATCGCCCGTATGCTCGCCTCGCCCGCCTCAATCAGCAGATCTACATAGAAGATGTACTCCCAGGGCTTGCCGTGCACCGGCCGCGACTCGATCTTCGTCAAATTCGTCCCCATCGCCGCCAGCCCATTCAGCGCCGCCACCAGCGATCCCGGACGATGCTCCACGGAAAACGCCAGGCTGATCTTGTTGGCCGCCGCATCGGTCACCGCCTCGGCTGCTCGCCGCACCAGAAAAAAGCGCGTAAAATTCTCTGGATTGTCCTCGATGTCGGCCGCCAAAATCTCCGCGCCGTAATGCCGCGCTGCCGCCTCGCTGGCAATCGCCGCCGCTCTCCTGTCGCGCCCTTCCACCAACTGCTTCACGCTCCCCGCCGTGTCGTACGCCGCAAGAGCCGTCATCGCCGGATGCGCGGCCAGGAACCGCCTACACTGCGCCAGCGCCACAGGATGCGAAAAGACTCGGTCGATCTCGTGGATAGTCACGCCCGGCAGCGCAATCAGATTATGCCGAATCCGCAGCAGCGTCTCCCGCTCCACACGCACATCGTGCGTCAGCAGCAGGTCAAAATGCTCCAGTACCGACCCCGCCAGGCTGTTCTCGATGGGAATCACGGCCACGTCCACCGCGCCACCGCTCAACGCCGCAAAGACCTCCGCCGAAAGCGAGCATGGAACAACCTCCCCCTCCGGAACCAGCTTCAACGCCGCTTCGTGGCTGAAAGATCCCGGCGCACCCTGAATTGCAATCTTCATCGTCTTTCCTTTTCTCCCAGGCCCAAAAACTCCGGGTGCCCCAGGTCCGGATATGCGACCTGGGAAACTACAATCCATCCCACCTTATTTCACCCACAAATCCCCCGCCACAAACCCCAGAAACACCATCGCAATCACGCCATTCATCGTAAAAAAAGCCGCATTCAACCGCCGCAAATCCTTGGGTGACACCAGCGAGTGCTCATAGCCCAGCAGCAGCCCCACGGCTCCCACACCCATCCACCCCATCCAGCCAAAGTGAAACAACTCCCCAAACCAAACCAGCAGACACAGCATCAAAACATGCATCCCTCGCGCCACCCAGAAGGCCACCGGAATCCCCACCGCCTGCGGCAAGCTGTGCAGCCCGGCCTCGCGATCGTGCTCACAGTCCTGGCAACTGTAGAGCACATCAAAGCCGCCTGCCCACAGCGTCACCGCCGCCGTCAGCACCAGAATCCTCGGGTCCAGAGAGCCGCGCACCGCAATCCAAGCCGCCGAGGGCGCCAGGCCCAGCGCGAGGCCCAGCCCCAGATGCGACCACCGCGTCACGCGCTTTAAGTAGCTATAACCCAGCAGCACCACCAGCACCAGCGGCGAAAGATAAAGCGTCAGCCGGTTCAGCTCTGCCGAAGCCCCTACAAAGACCGCCGCCGCCAGCACCGTAAAGCCCAACACGAAGCGCGGCGTCAGCAGCCCCGCCGGTATCGCGCGCGACTGAGTCCGGGGATTTGCCGCGTCCAGTTCCGCATCGGCCCAGCGGTTAAACGCCATCGCCGCCGACCGCGCCGATACCATCGCCACCAGAATCCAGGCCACCTTCCCCGGCAGCACCGTCCGCCAATCCCCCAGCCCGCCCGCCGCCAGCAGCACCGCCGTCAGCGCAAACGGCAGCGCAAAGATCGAGTGCTCCCACTTGATCATCTCCAGCGTCGTCCGCGTCCGTCTCCACAAGGTTGGCATCAGCAACTCCCATGCACCAGTCTACTTGAGGTGCATCCTGAAAGAACTCATTGATGGTCAATAGCGGGTCTTTGATTAAGTCGATGCTTTGAGGGTGTACGGCTGAATTCGTGGTCTGATACATTGCCTACATTGCCCGGTCATCTCAGCTCCCACGTTTATTCCCTGACCCCTGACGACTGATCTCTAACCCCTAACCGTTTGTTCGGGAGACAATAGCCTAATGGATACCATCCGCATCGACAAATGGTTGTGGGCGGCGCGCTTCTTCAAGACGCGGGCGCTGGCCTCCAAGGCCTGCGACCTGGGCCGCATTCTCTTCAACGGGCATGAGGCCAAGCCTTCGCGCGAGATCCGCATCGGCGACAAGCTGGAAGTGAAGAACGAGGGCGGCGACTTTCACATCGAGGTTCTTGCGCTCAGTCTGATGCGCGGTCCGGCTGCCGTGGCGCAGACACTCTATCGCGAAACCGAAGCCAGCATTGCAGCGCGCGCCAAGGCAACCGCAGACCGCAAAACCATGCAGCAGTTCGCGCCCTTGCCCGAGCATCGCCCCTCGAAGCGCGACCGCCGCCGCATCATCCAATTCCGCGGCGGCGCGTAATTCAAGTTGCTTTCTAGACCGCGACCGCTGCCTCATCCGGCCCGGCAACCGGCCGCCGCGCCAGCCAAAGCAGCAGCGCAATACCTGCAATCACCGAGCCAGCGCTGGCCAATTGCGCATTCGACAGGCCCCACAGCACCTTCGGATTGCGCCGCACAAACTCCACCAGGAAACGCGCAGTGCCGGTCAGAACCAGATATTGGCCCAGAATCGCGCCCGCGCGCTGTTCCTTGCCCAATCGCCACCAAAGCCATCCGCCGATCAGAAAATTCGCGGTCATCTCATAAAGCGGCGTGGGGTAGACAGCAACCATCGTCGGCCAGACGCCATTCGGGAAGGCCATGCCCCAGGGATGAAAGGTAAACGACAGAAAATGTACCGGTGCAGTCGGAATGCCGTAGCATCCGTCGCCGGAGAGAAAGCAGCCAATCCGCCCAATGCCGTAGCCAATCGCCGCGCCCGGAGCGGCCAGATCCAGAATACGCAGGCCGCCTATTTTTGCCCGCCAGCCCTGGAAGGAGAGCGCCGAGATGCCGAAAAGCATTCCGCCAAACCAGGCAAAGCCGTCCGTATCCCACAGTACGCTCCAGCCCATCAGGCGAAACTCATCCGGCGTGTCCAACACGTGCCACAGCTTGGCGCCTACAATGCCAGCCACGACCGCCACGGCCACAATGCCGATGGCGTCGGCATCAATGCGCGCGCGGCGAAAGCTGAGGTGCAGCACGTAAGCGGCCGTAACCGCCGCAAGCCACATCATCAATCCAAAGGTGGGCTGATCCCGGTGGAAGAAGTACAGGTTGAGGTGAAGAAAAGGCAGCATATGCTCTCAAGTATAGACGGGCGGGCGGGCAATTGGGCGCGCCGGGCGATTGGAGCAAAATGCAAGATACGCCAAAATTTACACAGGCAGCCTCGCCATTAATCCACAACTTCAGGCGATACTAGAAACATGCCGCACGACAACTACAAAGATCTTGAAGTCCTCTACACCCGCCAGCAGATTGCCGAACGCGTCCAGGAGATGGGCGCGCAGATTACCCGCGATCTGGCTGGCGAGAAACTGGTGATGATTGGCGTGCTCAAGGGTGCCGCGCCTTTTCTGGCCGATCTGGCGCGGGCCGTGCGGATCGAGGCGACCTTCGATTTCGTAGCCACTTCCAGCTACGGCAAGGGCCAGCGCTCCTCGGGCGCCGTCAAGCTTATCAAGGATCTGGACGAGCCCATCGAGTGCAAAAACGTGCTGATCGTCGAGGACATTCTCGATACCGGCCTTACCCTCTCTTACCTGCGCAAGCACTTCCAGCAGCAGCGCCCCAAGACGCTGCGCATTGCCACCCTGCTTGACAAGCCCTCCCGCCGCATTGAAAAAATCGAGGCCGATTATGTCGGCTTCTCCATTCCCAACCTCTTCGTCATCGGCTACGGCATGGACTACGCCGAACGCTACCGCAACCTGCCCGACATCTGCCTGATGACGCCGGACCATCCCGAATAACCGCTGCCAAACAGCCAGCTTCACCGGCTGAACCACATCCGTCCGCCAACGGCAATCAGCGTCAGCGCAAAGATACGCCGCAGCCAGAGCTCTGAAATGTATTGCGCGCCCACGGCCCCAAAGTATCCGCCAACCAGAAATCCACCAGCCAGCAGCAGCGCCACGCGCAAGTCGGCGTTGCCCTTGCGGTAGTACTCCCAAAAAGCGAAAATCCCTACGGGCAGCAGCAACGCGCCAAGCGATGTGCCCTGAGCCTTGTGCTGATTCATGCCCGCCAGCCAGATCAGCGCGGGAACAAACAGAATGCCGCCGCCAATGCCCACCACGCCAGAGACCATTCCGACCACCAACCCCACCAGCAGCAGCATCCAGGTCACGCAAGCCCCCCTTTGGGCGCGGCCCGGTCGAAAGTGCGAGCCCGCGCTTTCAGCGTAAATCATGGTGGTGTGGGGCCGTAGTGGCGCTTCCGGGGACTTATTTTAATTTGCTGTGTTAGCTTACGGCTCTGCCGCGACGACCGTGATAGTGATTTTGTTGGATTTGACGACTGCTTGGCCGTTCTGCACCGTCCTGCCTGTCCCCGGAATTTGATCGTTGCCCCAGATGGGACGCGAAAGCTGAATCGTGTATTTGCCGGGACGGCTGAAATCGAAAATCCTGCTGATCTCGCCGCCAGTGGAATAATTATTCTCCGGCTTGAGAGTGCATGGAATTGCTTCAGGGAATGTTTTTCCCGCTGCGATTTTCGGTGCGGGGTCGCCGTTATCGTCAAGAATTTCGTATTGAAAGTTCCCGTCTATGCCATTATTTCCGGTCATTGCTGTGCAGTCGATCTCATGGTCGGAGGTGTTTCTCATTTCGATGCCGACGTACACGGGATCACCCACTTTTACATGAGAATGCCCCGCGTTGATTTTGATGGAGAACGGTTGCTTTGTTGTTTCCGGGGACGGCTCGTCCGCAGATGGTATGCTTCCCTCGGCGGGTTCGATCTCCGCCATCGGCTTGCTCTCCGCTGGAAGTACGGTGATAGTGATGGTGTTGGATTTCACAATATCAGATTTTGGATCATTTGTGATATGCGATGACACCTGAATTGTGTAGGTTCCGGGCTGGTTCATATCGTACCAAAGACTTAAAGGTGCGAAATCAACCTTGCTTTCGCCAGGCTGTAGCACCATATCTTTTGTACCGATAATCCGCCCCTCCCCGTCGCTCGTCGTAACTACTTCGTTCGACTTCCTCGGCTCGAGTAAGTGGCCGCTGCCGTCGCGCAAATCAAATAAGTCGCCAAATGGCCCGCCTGTTTCCGGCCATTTAATGATCTCGTGATTTGAGGTGTTCGTCTTTCGAATCAATAATCCAAGCGGTGCTCCGGCATTTACGGTCTGGTCGACAGAATTTTCTAGAGTGGGGTTAGTAGTGGTGCAACTGATTGTGATTGTGAACGGTGGTTTGCCATCCTCAGTCTGCCTAGAGACTGCGGATTGGCTGGACACTGCTATAGAAGAGCAGACGAGCAAAAACACCGCGACAATGATTCTCATAATCCCCCCATGAATAATTTTCTACTCATGCTCTGGTTGGGGCCTGTCTCGTAAGGCCAGTAAGAAGCTGATAGGCCATCAAATCCACAGGCGTTACAATTCCGAACAATTCAAATACCATCTCCATGCATATCGAGTCATTGTAAGGGGCTTGTCCAGGTTGGATAGCCATCCACTAGTGTATGGTTGCCCACATTTGCTTGGGAGGGGGAACTTGGTACAAATCCGCCCATCGGGCCTGGTGTTCCAACAGTGGCTGACGTCCAATTGCTTGCGATCACGCAAGCCGATTTATTCATAGCGTACTCTCTACATTTCATCCGGGACTATCGCTGCCAACTGGAGCGAGGAGCCCTTCGCTTCGGTTGGCCGGCTGAATCGCCTTAGCGCTGGGCTAGGGCGCGTCCGCCAGAAGTACCGTGACGGTGATTTTATTAGATTTGACGACTGCTTCGCTATTTTGCGGCGTTCGGCCTGTCCCCAGAATTTGATCGTTGCCCCAGATGGGACGCGAAAGCTGAATTGTGTATTTGCCGGGACGGCTGAAATCGAAAATCCTGCTGATCTCGCCGCCAGTGGAATAATTATTCTCCGGCTTGAGAGTGCATGGAATTGCTTCAGGGAATGTTTTTCCCGCTGCGATTTTCGGTGCGGGGTCGCCGTTATCGTCAAGAATTTCGTATTGAAAGTTCCCGTCTATGCCATTATTTCCGGTCATTGCTGTGCAGTCGATCTCATGGTCGGAGGTGTTTCTCATTTCGATGCCGACGTACACGGGATCACCCACTTTTACATGGGAATGCCCCGCGTTGATTTTGATGGAGAACGGTTGCTTTGTTGTTTCCGAGGACGGCTCGTCGGCGGATGGTATGCTTCCCTCGGCGGGTTCGACCTCCACCATCGGCTTGCTCTCCGCTGGAAGTACGGTGATAGTGATGATGTTTGATTTTACAAATTCTCCCACTCGGTAACCATTCGAATCAAGCGAAGCCCGCCGCGACAGTTGTATCTGATACTTGCCAGACTTGCTAAAATCGTATAAATAACTAATTATAAGTTCTTTTTCAAAAGATTTTCCTGGTTCAAGATTGCATATTGCGCCATGGCTACTAATATGAGCTCCGCTAATGTAAGGAATGCCATAATCAATTTTATGGACCGGCTTTGCATTTTCATCCCAAGCATCATAGTGATAACTTACATCGGTACCGTCCATTTGCCCTGCCGTACAATCCACAACGTGATCGGAGGTGTTTGTCATTTTTACCCAAATGAAAATGTCTGAGCCTGCGATTTCTGTTGTTTTACTGTCCCTGATTGTGAGAGTAAACGGTTGATCGGCAGATTGACCGGACGCAATGGCGAATGCACTGGTGAGCAAGAATATAGACAATGTTTCCATCAATTCACTACGCCTTCCAATCTGGATACAAACTGAAAATGGTGAATTACTTCGGTATATCGTTCCCAGACGGTGGGTTTGCCGTTGGCAGTTTGTTCCCCGCATTCTTCTTGTCTTCCTCAGGCTCCTTGTTCTCAGGTGCAACGATAGTGATAGTGATGATATTTGACTTCACAACTTCGTCAGAATTGTTTCCATTAATTTGTTCATAAAGCTGGACGGTGTATTCACCAGGTTGATTTATATCGAAGTCCTTGCAGGCAAATGTATTGTATACGACACTTTCATTCGGTTTGAGGACAAGTAACCTGGCACTCAATTCCGCAGGAATTGGCGGTCCCGATGGATTCATTCGCTCTTTCTTTTGTACTACTGCCCCAGTCGAGTCTCGAAGATCGCAATGATAACCTACAATCGTCCCCCCTGCGTAATTGGCCGAGCCATTTATGTCATGACTCGATATGTTGGTTTTCTGAACCTTAAGTTCAATGCGTGCTCCTAACTTAAATGTGGGTTTAACGGCGCTTATGTTGATGATGTAAGGTTGGCTAGCTTGCTCCTTCGTTGATAACTGGCAGAAAGCGGCTAGAGCAAAGAATAACAATGTGCACAATCCTGATGCCTTCATAATTCCTCCTCGAATCTTAATGATCATCGGTATCTCCAATCCATGCTGGATATCCGTATTGCAATGGAATACTGTTTGGTGGATCGCCAACTGAAGTTTGAGATGGATCACTTGTGGTAAATGAGCTAACCAAATGCGGATTTCCATTTGTTGTTGCAATCCAATTAGCCGCCAATTCACAATCTGTTGAGCATGTCGCCATTCCAGAAAATGTCCATTGTTGGTAGCCTAGCGGGACAGCTATAGATGGTGGCGGCGATTGCCACATGAGAAACGTTGTCGCTATCATATTGCGGTTAACATTCGTATAATATGGAGTAAGCTCAGTCATTGGTGTATCAGAGACAGCGCCAGGAAATGTGCCGTACGGAAGAAACCCATCAAGTTCATTATTCCAAGGTCCGATGCTGTAATTTCCTCCAGGTCCAGATCCGTTGGTTATGTTGTTATTGATTACTTGGATGACTGTGAATAAACCATCTTGTCCCTCCGAATAGCCGATTGGTGAATTGAATTTTACGCCGGGAATACCGACTGTATCCAAACAATCTCCTGAAAGACTTCCGCCATAAGCCAACCATGGGCTGGCCGGATAAGCTGGGCAAGCCGCAAGATCGGCTATCGTGAGACGAAAGTAAGGCGTGACTAGCATTGTTCCGGTACCCGGTCCAGTCACGTTAAAGTTTGTTGTCGCAGTTGGGTTGCAGGCGTTGCCACTATGGCCACCTCCGGTTGGTGGAGCGGGCGGTCCGGTACAAAGTTGGTAAGTCTCCGCAA
>CAZDYU010000127.1:0-11448 GCA_964509755.1 uncultured Occallatibacter sp.
CACACGGTGGAAGTCGCAGGTTCGAATCCTGCAGCGCCCACCATAGAAATCTATAGCTTACGGCCTTTACAGCCGAATAAAACAACCCACATTTCAACCCTCGTTTATTGCACCATGGCAGTGTTTGTCTGCGGCGCCACTACAAACTGACCTTGCGCCGCCTCTGCTTGAGCCGACAACTTTATATCCATGTCGCGATGTATGTGCACCTGGCACACAGCCTCGCGATACTCCGGAAGGCTCAGGATGGAGAATTGACAGTTCTCGCGGGTTGTCAACGTTTCGATCGCGGAAAGCCCGCCGGCTATCGCATGCTCGCCATCAGCCCATCGAAAGCTTCCCTGGATGGCCGCGTGATCGATTCCGGCAGTGTGCCCAGCGGTTCATCGACAACATTCAGATGATCGATGAAAGTGGGTTTGTTGGTGTCAATGTAGAAGACGCCGGTGAGAATTTCGTCCTTCTCCTGCGCCTCCATTATGGTGCGAACGGCGTTGGCCTTGTCGGTGGGATCGTAGTCTTCAAGCAGCTTGCGCAGGCGCAGATTCGAGCCGTCGTGCATCTCGACTTCGTAGATCTCGCCGGAGTCGTAATCGACCTCGATCTCATCGAAGCTGGCCACAAAGCCGATTTCGTTGATAGGCTCGTCGTTTTCCTGCATGAATTTGTAGCTTTTGGTCGAGCCTTCATGGTCGTTGAAGGTGACGCAAGGGCTGATGACATCCAGCAGCACCGTGCCCTTGTGGGCGATGGCGGCCTTGAGCATGGAGAGCAACTGCTTTTTGTCGCCAGAGAAAGAGCGGCCGACGAAAGTGGCGCCAAGCTGAATGGCCAAGGCGCAGGTATCGATCGGCGGCAGGTCGTTAATGACACCGGTCTTAAGTTTGGAGCCGAGGTCGGCTGTCGCTGAGAATTGGCCCTTCGTCAGCCCGTAAACGCCGTTGTTTTCGATGATGTAAATCATCGGCAAATTGCGCCTCATCATGTGAACAAACTGGCCCATGCCGATCGAGGCGGTGTCGCCGTCGCCCGAGACTCCAATCGTCGTCATGGTGTGATTAGCCAGGATTGCGCCAGTCGAAACGGCCGGCATGCGGCCGTGCACGCTGTTGAAGCTGTGCGCGCGACTGAGAAAGTAAGCCGGGCTCTTCGACGAGCAGCCGATGCCGCTCATCTTCATCACCCGCTCCGGCTCGACGCCCATCTCAAAGAGCGCGTCGATAATGCGCTCAGAGATGGCGTTGTGGCCGCAGCCGGCGCACAGGGTGCTTTTGCCGCCGCGATAATCCAGAATCGGCAGGCCGATGTGGTTGAGTTTGGGGGTGGGCGTTGCAGTTGCGGTCGCCATTACAATCCCTCCTTGATCGCGAACTCTTCGGTGATGGATTCGGCGTCGACCGGCAGACCGTTGTAGTGGAGAATGCTGCGCAGCTTCACCACCTGATCGGCGGGCAGATCAAGCTTAAGCAGGCTGGCCATCTGCGCGTCGCGATTCTGCTCGACGACATAGACGCGCTCATGGCTGGTGACGAAGTCGTGAATCTCATGCGCAAATGGATAAGCCCGTACGCGCAGATAATCGGCGCGCACGCCGTAGCGCTTCTCTATCTGGTCCAGGCTTTCGCCGAGGGCGCAATCGGTGGAACCGAAGGCGATGAAGCCGATCTTCTGGCCGCCGCTTCTGACCGCAACCGGAGCGGGAACCAACGCCCGCGCGCTATTGAATTTGCGCGCCAGCCGTTCCATTCCAGCGACGTACTCCTCCGGGCTCTCGGTATACTGCGCCGCGTCGGTATGGCCGGTGCCACGCGTAAAATAAGCGGCTTTGGGGTGATTCGTTCCCGGCAGCGTACGCCAGCCCACGCCGTCGCCGTCCACGTCGCGATAACGGGCAAAGCCGCCCAGGCGATTCAAATCTTCCGCAGTCAGGACTTTGCCGCGATCCAGAGGCTTTTCGGGATACTCGAAGGGCTCCGACATCCAGTTATTCATGCCCAGATCCAGGTCGCTGAGCACAAACACCGGCGTTTGCAGCCGCTCGGCCAAGTCGAAGGCCGCCATGGTCATCTCAAAGCATTCTTTGACCGAACCAGGAAGCAGAACGATGTGCCGCGTATCGCCGTGCGAGAGGAAGGCGACCGAGAGAAGGTCCGATTGCTGGGTGCGCGTCGGCATTCCAGTCGAGGGCCCTGTACGCTGCACATCCACAATCACGCCGGGAATCTCCGCATAGTAGCCCAGGCCGCTGAACTCAGCCATCAGCGAGATGCCGGGGCCCGAAGTTGCGGTCATGGAGCGCGCTCCTGCCCAGCCCGCGCCGATTACCATGCCGATGGCGGCTAGCTCGTCCTCGGCCTGAATCACGGCAAAGGTGGCCTTGCCTTCCGGCGTAATGCGCAGCTTCTTGAGCAGGTCGGATGTAGCTTCGATGACTGAAGTGGAAGGCGTGATGGGGTACCAGGCAACCACCGTGACGCCGGCAAAGACCGCGCCCATGCCGCAGGCCGCATTGCCGTCGATGACAATCTTCCCAGCCGTTTTGTCCATCCGCTCGATCGAGTAGGGATCTTGCTTGGTCAGGTTCTGCAGGGCATAATCATAGCCCGCCTTGACGGCGCCAAAGTTCAGGTCGAAGACTTTCTGCTTCTTGGCAAACTGGCGGCGCAGGCCGTTTTCCACCACGCTCAGATCCACCGCCAGCAACTGCGCGGTGACGCCCACGTAGACCATGTTCTTGACCAGCTTGCGCAGCTTGGCCTCGGGGCATATCGCGGCCGTAATCTTGTCAAAAGGCACCGGATAAAAGAAGACATCCTCGCGCGCCTCATCCAGCTTGAGGCTCTCTTCATGGATGGCCACGCCGCCCGTGGGCAGCGCCGCAATATCGGCCCGCGCTGTCTCTGGGTTCAGGGCGACCAGAATCTCCGCCTCGCGCTTGCGAGCAAGGTACCCATCTTTGCTGGCGCGGATTAGAAACCACGTAGGCTGGCCGGCGATATTCGATGGGAAAAGATTCTTGCCGCTGACCGGAACGCCCATTCCAAAGATGGCTTTCAGCAGAACGCTATTGGCGGATTGCGAGCCGGAGCCGTTCACCGTTGCTACGTTGATGCTGAAATCGTTGATGACACGATGCCGCGTACTCAAAGCGCTCTCCACTTGACCGAGAGCCAGGTCTCCTGTCGCCATTGGGCGGAGTTCCCTTCCTGAAACATAAGAGAGATTATCGTATTCTCTCATATGTGATTATAGTCACATTGGATGCGCTTCGTCGCGCTTCTCACTAGTAGGTTAACCCTTTTGAGTCCCACAGAATGGGAATAGTCTCAACCTCTTTCCAAAAAGGGGCGGTTGTGCGCTGAAGATGCTGGGAGCGCCAGTCGGGCCGCATCCCGCCGCCAGCGCGCAACCAGCGTGGACGAGATCGCTGCCAGCGCCACCAGCAGTCCAATCCAGAGGCCGAAGATCCCCCAGCCCAGCACAAAGCAGAGCGTGAGGCCCAGCGGCAATCCCAGCACCCAGTAACCGGCCAGATTGGCTAGCATCGGCACCCGCGTCTCGCCCAGCCCTCGCAGCGCCCCGGTGCAAACCGTCTGCGCGCCGTCAAAGACCTCGAAAGCCGCCACCACCCAAAGCAATCTGCGCCCCAGCGCCAGCACCTCCGGATTGCTTGTGTAAAGCGCAATCAGCGGCCCTGGAACGGCCAGGTAAGCTGCCGCCGCCAGCAGCATAAAGGCTGTGCCCAGCCCCAACGCCAGCCAACCGGCGCGTCGCGCTCTGGCTCCGTCGCCCGCGCCCACGGCATGGCCCACGCTCACTGCAGCCGCAGCCGAAACGCCCAGCGGCACCATAAAAGTCAGGCTGGCGTAGTTGAAGACAATGGTGTGTGTCGCCAACTCCACCGGCGTCAGCTTTCCGGCGCAGAGCGTCACCAGATTCCAGGCGCCCACTTCCAGCAGCATCTGCCCCGCCGCGGGCAGCCCAAGCCGCGCCAATTGCCGCAGCCGGGCCAGGCTGGGCCCTGCCCAACGCGCAAAGAGCGGGTGGCCTCGCCGTCGTTCATAGCGCCACGCAAAGCCCATCATCGCCAAAGCAATAAAGATCCGCGAGATCGTCGTCGAAAGCGCAGAGCCATTGACGCCGAGCGCGGGAAAACCAAGCCGGCCGTAAATCAGAATCCAATTGAAAAACCAGTTCAGCAAATTGCCGGCAACGATGGTGACGGTCACCGCCCGCACCTGGCCCACGCCTTGCAAATAGCGCCGCGTGCCGCCGTAGACCACCAGGGGCAGCGTTCCCCAGGTAAGAATACGCAGATAAGAGGCCGCCGGAACAGCCACCTCCGCCGTAATTCCAAACGGTCCAAAGCCAAAGCTGGCCGCAAACAGCAGCGCCATCAGCGGCACGGTCAGAATGCAGGCCATGTAGACGCCTTGCGCCAGCCAGCGATGGCATTCGTCGTAATCCTTGCGCCCATGGGCCTGCGCAACTAGAGTGTCCAGGCCCAGCAGCAGGCCAAAGCAGAAGAGCGTGGGCGTAAAGTAGACAGCGTTGCCCAAAGCGACCGCGCCGATGGCCGCCGGACCCAGCCGCCCCACCATGATGGTGTCCACGATGCCCTGCGCGGTCCAGCCCAACTCGCTGAGAACGACAGGGATGGCCAGCGCGATCATCGCCCGCAGCTCCGGCCTCCACTTGGCTTGCTCTTGCCCCATCTCTTCAATCTAACCGTTCGTAGAGGCGCACAAGTTGGATTGCATGATCTGGAGCAAGTTTGGCTTTACAGCCTACAGAAAAACACGGAGAGAGATGGGGGTTTTAACCCCCGTATAAAGCCGATTGGACAAACATGGCTTTACAGGCTGCGGAAAAACTCATCGCGAGGCAATTCTTGAAGGCTTTGTAACCAGGGCACGACTTTAGTCGGGCCGATAAAGCCACTCATATCAACGTTGGGCTTTAGCCCCTGCTACGCTCAATGGTGATCGCAAATTCCGAATAGCCCTTTTTCCGCAGCCTTTTTAGCCTCGGAGGGATGTTTTTCAAGGATTCCGCCCAAATTCAGGCCTTTTTCCGCCACGTGCTGACGTTGGCTCTTCCAGCCTCGGGGCAAATCGCGCGCCGGCGCTGAGAATCACGCAGGAGACAATCATCGCAACCAGCGTAGCTCCCAGTGCGATGCGCAGGCTATGTACGCGGTCGGAGATATAGCCGATGATCTGCGGCGAGAAGGTGTCGCCGAAGCAGTGAATGATAAATAGATTGCAGGCGATGGCGGTGGCGCGAACCGGCCCATTGACCGCATTCACAATTGCGGCGTTGAGCGGCCCAGTGTTGAGGAAGAGAAAGAACTCGGCTGCAAAGAGCGCGGGGATCGCCCAGCCTGCCGGGCCGAAGAAGACCAGTACGCCGCAGGGCAGCGTCAGCGCCACACTCCAAAAAGAGAGCAGATAAAGCGCGCGGTGATTGGTCCGCAGCCAGCGCTGGGCAATCCAGCCGCCGACGAGGGTTCCGGCAATGCCATCAACGACGGTGATTGCGCCAACGGCCAGGCTGGCGTTGCCCACCGAGAGGCCGGCGAAGCGATTCAGAAAAGTGGGAACCCACGCCGAAATCCCGCCCATCGCGAAAGTCAGCGCGGCCAGGCCGAAGGTCGCGGTGAGATAGGCCCGGTTGGTGAAGAGCCCTCGAAATGTGGTTCGGTTGAGCGTGGGGCTGATCCGATCGCACGAGCCGCGCACGGGTTCGCGCCCCCAGAAGCCATAGAACGCGGCCACAACAAAGCCGGGAATAGCACATACAAAGAATGGCGCGCGCCAGCCCCAGTGCGGGCCCATCTGCCCACCGGCTAGATACCCCAGCGCCGCGCCAACCGGAATGGCGAGATAGAAGACGGAGAGGATGCGATTGCGGTCGCGCTCGGGATAGAAGTCGGCCAGCACGGCGGGCGCAAAAATTCCAAATGTAGCCTCGCCGATGCCCACCAGAGCCTGGCGGGCGTAGAAGGTCCAGTACCCGTGCACCCAGACCGTGGCCAGCGTGGCCAGGCTCCAAAGCACCGCGCCGGCAATGATCATCGGCTTGCGCGGAAAGCGATCGCCAAGCCAGCCGGTGAGCGGCGCGGCAATCATGTAAAAAAGAAACAGCGCCGTCGTCAGCGCGCCCATCTGGTGGTCGGTCGAGTGGAAGTCGCGCTGGATCAGCGACAGTTCGCCGGGAAAGATATAGCGGTCAATGTAATTGAGTAGATTCAGCCCGATGAGCAGCACCAGCGTCCCCTGGGCGGGGGTGATGCGTCTCGGGGTCGGGCGAAGGACTTGGGTCACAGACGGCCTTTGCGGATCGGTCTCAGTATTTCACGGGAATATCACAAGCCCCTCTAGCGATGTTGGTCTGGCCATTATCAATAAACGGGCCAGATAGCCTTTTTCTGTTGTCTTTAGCGATAAACACGACCCCTCATTGCGTGTGAAAATCTCGATATTTTGCTTCAAGCAGCAGAAAATTGCAGCAAGTCCTCGAATAAAAGCATGTCCTTTTATGGCAACCAACTCATGAAGCTTTCTGGCCTTGTCCAGGACTGTTCTTGTTTGACTGGATAAATATTCATGTTGCAGCAAAAGCAACCTTCGGTATTTCTCCGGTTGAGAACGAAAGTCGATCTTGCTTATCTCCGAATCGATAACGGGAATCATGTTGTTGAAGGAAACCATGCCCAGCTTTCTCGATTCGTCGCCCTTGGCATGAATCTTGAAAATCCTCGGGTCGGATGCGCGAAATGAGTCCTGCTTTGGCTTGTACGACGTGAGGGGCGCAAGGTATTTGTGGCCGCCGGTCTCAAGCACAATCCCAACATAGGGGCGAGTATTTGTCGCGCTTTTATTGTAGAAAACCTTTGGGTCGAAACTGAACAGAAATTCAATGTAGGCATCGGAAACGATATAAAAATCCACTTTGATCCTCTACAAAAGAGGATGACCTTTCGGTCATCCTCTTTGAGCGGTCCAACGACCCGCATTCGTCTTTCAGGTCCGCGCTCAGGGTGGCGGAACACCTACTTTTTCAGGCCCGCATTAGGGCAGCGGAACACCTACTTTTTCAGGTCCGCACTCAGGGTGGCGGAACACCTACTGCCGTGAGTTTACCGCAGGACGGATTTTGCGTCAATACAAATGCGAGGTTTTTGCAGACCGGTATCCAGGCCGAACGGTCTCAGCGCAAAAAAAATCCGACGGCGCGTTAGAGATTCCCGGCAAGCACGAATTTACAGCCGGCTGCCCGGCCGCGGCCAGCGCGCCTCAACCGTCGTCCCAATGCCGCCTCTTGGGCGAAACTCGCAGCGCACCACGGCCCAGTCCGGAGCGCAGGCCTTCACCACGTCATTCAGCACCTGGTTGACGATATTCTCCTGAAAGATTCCCAGATTGCGGTAGCTGAAGAGATATTCTTTCAGCGACTTCAGCTCCAGGCAGCGCTGCCGGGGCATGTAGCGGATGGTCAGCGTGCCAAAGTCGGGCAGGCCGGTCTTGGGGCAGACCGAGGTCAGCTCCGGGTCGTCGATGACGATCTCGTAGCTGGGAAACTGATTCTGCCAGGTTTCGATCTCCGGGAACGGGAAATCGAGGCCGGCCTTGGCGTGATCGAGAGTGTAGCGCGGTTCAGATGCCATAGAACGATTGTACGAGGCGCGCCAAATGCTGGCCAGATTTCTTGCCCGTCAATTTCCCTGATCCCAACCTCCGGTTTCCGACTCCTATATACTGGCAAAGGTTGACCGAATGACTCAAGAACGAACGCAAACCATCCGGCTTTGGATTTACAGAAGCCTGGCCGTCCTGGTAATCGTGGTGTTTTTCGCGGTGCGGGCCCTGACCAGGGACCAGTTGCAGATTCATGCGGCAACGGCTGCGCACAAGCCGCTGGTCAGCACCATCAGCACCAATGGACGGGTTGAGCCGGAACAGAATTATGAGATTCACAGCCCGGTTGCGGGCATCGTCAAGGCTGTGTATGTACAGCCTGGCGATCAAGTTGTGGCGGGCAAACTGCTGCTGGTGCTGGACGATGTGCAGGCGCGGGCGCGCGAGGCCGCGGCAGAAAGCGCCGTGAAGACCGCGCAGGCAGCGCTTGAGGCTGCAACCCACAACGGCACCCAGCAGGAGCGCCAGGCGGCGGCGGCAACGCTGGCCCGCGCGCACCTGGAATGCGATGAAGCGCGCAAAAGCCTGGCGGCTCTGACCAAGCTCAATGCGGCCGGGGCAGCTTCAGGCAGTGAAGTGACCGCGGCGCTGCAGCGGCTGGATGCGGCCGAAGGCAATCTTCATGCTGCCGAGTTGAGCTCCGATAGCCGTTTTTCAGCCTCCGAGATCGATCAGTCGCGGGCCGCGCTGGCCGACGCCGAAGCCAGCCTTGTGGCGGCGCGGCAGGTGGTGGAGCAGACCTCAGCCCGTGCGCCGGCGGCGGGAACCGTCTACAGCCTGGATGCCGGAGCTACCGAGTATGTGGAAGAGGGCAAGCTGCTCTTGCAGTTGGCCGATCTGCACCATGAGCGGGTGCGCGCCTACTTTGACGAGCCGGAGATCGGGCGGCTGGCGGTTGGCCAGCAGATCCAGATCAAGTGGGACGCCAAACCCACCAATACCTGGATCGGGCATATCGAACGGACGCCGGTTACGGTGATCAATCTGGGCACGCGAAGCGTGGGCGAGGTTCTGGTCAAGATCGACGACGCTGACGGCGATCTGGTGCCCGACACCAACGTTACGGTGACGGTGACCATCTCCAGCGATCCCAACGCGCTGAGCATTCCCCGCGATGCGCTGCACGCCGAGAATGGCAAGACCTATGTCTACAAAGTGGTGAAGGGCGAGTTGCAGAGAACGCCAGTCATCATTGGAACGCCGAATCTGACCCTGGCGCCTATCCTCTCCGGCCTGAACGAGGGCGATATTGTAGCCACCGGCGCGGTCAACGGAGAGCCCTTGCGCGAGGGCGTTTCGGTAAAGGTTGTGCCGTGAGGGTACTGGCGGGACTGATTCTGGCCGGGAGCCTTTCAGCCTCGGCGTTGGGCGGCAGCCTGCCGCTGACGCAGGCCCACGCTGCGTTGCAGGCCGGTGAGGCGGACAAGGCTCTGGCGTTGCTCAATCCCCTGGCCCAGCCAGGCGGAACCGCGGAAGCCTTCAACCTGAAATGCCGCGTGGAATACTCTCTGGAACAGTGGGACCGCGCAGCGGGCGATTGTGAGCAGGCGGTGAAATTGGATGGGCAGAACTCGGACGATCATCTATGGCTGGGGCGCGCGTTGGGCGAAAGGGCCAGCCGGGCTTCGTTTCTGAGCGCGTATTCGCTGGCCAAGCGGGTGCGCGGCGAGTTTGAAGAAGCGGTCCGCCTCAATCCACGCAACAATGATGCGCTGGCTGATCTGGGTGAGTTTTATTATTCAGCTCCCGGCGCTGTAGGCGGCGGAATTGACAAGGCCGAGGGCGTGGCCGCGCAGTTGGAGAAGATTGACCCGGCGCAGGGCCATGAATTGCGGGGCCATATTGCCGAGCAGCGCAAGGATTACGGCACGGCGGAGCGGGAGTTCAAGCAGGCAGTCGCGGTTTCAGCTCATCCCGCAGCGCTGTGGATCACGCTGGCCGGCTTTTATCGCAGCCGCGAGCGCTGGACGGAGATGGAGACCGCGGTGCGCAGCGGAGAGAGTGCGGCGGAGCGGGAAAAGCGAGCGGGCGTGGCGCTCTACAACGGGGCCGCTTTGCTGATTCGAACCAATCGCGATCCGGCGCGGGCGGTCAAGATGCTGGAGAGTTATCTGGCGGGCAACGCGAAGAGCGAGCAAGCGCCAGCCTTTGTGGCGCACACCTGGCTGGCGCGGTTGAAACTGCAATTGGGTGATGCGCCGGCAGCCGGCCGGGAGCGGGATGCGGCGCTGGCTTTGGCGCGGGAGTACAAGCCAGCGCAGGAATTGAAGCATTGAATTGAAACATTTCGGTAAGTATCGATTGGAAATATCGGGGGCAAAAGCTAAAGTGAGAGTCCAAGACAATCCACGGATGGGCTGGGCGGCAGTGCTGCTGGCGGTGGCGTTGATAATAGCGCCGGCACTGCTTTCCGCGCAGGTCTCGCTGAGCACCGTGGTGGATCTGGCGCAGCGCAACTCAACCGCGGTGCGGATGGCCGAGGCGGATTTGCAGAAAGCCAACTCCCTCGTGGCACAGTCTGAAGACGTTTTTGTTCCCAGCCTCATGGTTGGAACAACGGCCGGATACACACACGGATTTCCTACCGGAGAACCCTCCATTGCCAATGCCACAATGCAGTCGCTAGTACTCAGCATCCCTCAGCGGCAATACATTCGCGCCGCGCAGGCCGGCGTCAAAGCGGCTTCACTAACACTGAAGGACGCCCGCGAAGAAGCGGCGCTTGCGGCCTCGACCGCTTATATTGAACTGGACACAGTTCAGCGTGAGATCGAGTCATCACAGCAGCAGCAGGCATTCGCCGAGCGGCTGGTGGACATCGAACAGCAGCGCACCGAGGCAGGTGTGGACCCGTTGAGCGATTTGTTGCAAACTCAGTTGACAGCAGCACAGTTGAAGCTCAAACGCTTTCATCTGGAGACGCGCGCGGTTAAGCTCACCAAGCAACTTGCCTCGCTGACCGGACTGCCAATTGGCTCGGTTACACCGGACCGCTCCAGTATTCCGGAGATTCCGGCGCTGAAGGCGGAACAGCCTTCACGCATCTCCGCGGGAGTCGAGTCCGCTCAGGCGCTGGCTCGATCGAAGCAGTTGCAGTCCAGTGGTGACAACCTGGCCGGACGTTGGCCGCAGATTGCCTTTGGGGCTACTTACAATCTGGACTCAGATGCACTGAACGATTACAGCCATTACTATCAACATTTCACGCCTAACAACGTCAGCTTCGGTGTCTCGATTCAGTTTCCGCTTTTCGATCTTGGGGCGCGCGCCAAAGCCAAACAGTCGGCGGCGGACGCGCTCCGCGCCAAAGTCGAAGCTGAGCAAGCCGAGCACCAGAACGACCTCGCCATTGCCGAGTTGACCGGCAGCCTGCGGGAATTGAATACTTTGGCGGAGATTGCGAGTCTAAAGCAGCAGATCGCTCATGAGCAGCTTCAATCGGTGCTGGCGCAACTGGAATTGGGCAATGGCGCGACCGCTGGCGCAGGCGCGGCGGCGCAATTGACGCCCAAGGCCGAGCAGCTTGCCCGCATCGATGAGCGGCAGAAGTTTGAAGACTCGCTGGAGGCGGGCTTCGACCTCAGCAAAGCACGGCTCAGCCTGCTGCGCTCCCTGGGCCACATGGAAGACTGGCTCAACGAACTGCACGGAAAGTAAACCGAAAACCATAGAAAGCGGCTGAAATCTGCCGGAATGTTAGAATAGAAGGGATGCCTATGCCTTTGAAGACGCTGTTTCTGAATCCGCC
>CAZDYU010000128.1:0-4974 GCA_964509755.1 uncultured Occallatibacter sp.
CTCTGTTTAACAGAGTCGAAAAGACCGTTTACACAAAATGTTTTACACCCTCGAGGTGAAAGACAATGCTTGGGTAGAGACAGTACAAGGCTACGCCTCTCGGGCAATGAAGAAGGGTATCACCCACTTTCTCTTTGTTCAGCCGGAAGAAAATCTAGTCACCCTCGCGGCATTAATTCCTGCAACCGAGTTGGTATCTGTGTGGTGCAAGCAACGCGATGCGAGCATCAAGGCGGGCAAGAGTATGAACGCAAACCATGCAATGAACGGCAGAAGCCCGACAATATGGCTAGCAACACAGAATTATCCAGATGTTCCAGTCGCGCTCTGGCAGCACAAGGGAGTAATTGACCTTGTGAAACTGCCTGCTATTGCTTTGCATTCTGCTAATCCACTGTCCAATTCCGACGATATGTTTAACGATCTTCCAGGTGTCGATTTGTCCTTGTTAGGCAGCGACGGAACAGCCAAGACTATCTCACTATACTCTGGCTATAAACGAGATCAAAAGGTTCGTAAAGCAATCATGAAAAGGGCTGTAGGGAAATGCGAGCGTTGTGCTGAAAGCCGTAGCTATTCGGGCTTTCTAGACGTGCATCACATTCTTGGTATCGGCACTAGTGACCGCGTATATAACTGCGTGGCACTGTGTCCGAACTGTCACCGGGAGGCTCACTTCGCGCCGGATAGCGACAAGATCAACACCGCCTTGCTCAAGGCTGTGGAACAGTTCAAGAAATAAGGGAAGGATGCCACGAATGACATTGCTACTGGGCAAGAGCAATAGACGCGAATGAAGGTGGCATCGCGATGGCTTAGCGGATAGTTTCCTCCAGGCGAGCACGTTCTGATGGAAGAAACTCCAGTGAAGGATACGAAAGCTTAGTTGAAACGATATTACGCCCTATAAACGAGCATGTCGCTACGCAAGATTCTCAGTTGTCGCCAAATCGCCAATGCGCTCGTCGACGGCAGATAAGGAATGATAAGTCGCCTCTTATCCAGTAATTTCGATATTCCAGCCCGCACCTCCTCAATGCACCCCCGGCGGCGGAGCAGCGTATTTCTTGGGCTTCTTGAAGAGCCAAGCGGCGGCGGCGCAGAAGAAGGCTAGCAGCGCCGTCCAGCGGAAGACATCCACATAGGCCATCAGCGCGGATTGGCGCTCCATGAGGCCGTAGATCAATCCAAATGAGCCGGGGCGGCCGGCGGCGGGGCCGATGTGGTGGCCCAGGTAGCCGGCAATGGCGGCGGACTTCTGCTGCAAAACCATATTCGATGGGTCGAGATTCGCGCCAAGTTCGGTCTGGTGCATGGCGGCCCTCCGAATCAGAGCCGTGGTGGCCATGGAAATTCCAATCGACCCGCCGATGTTGCGCAGCATGTTGAAGAGGCCCGTGGCGTTGCCCATCTCCTCGCGCGGAATGGTGGAGGTGGCCATGGTGGCCAGCGGCACAAAGACAAAGCTCAGCGCAAAGCCGGTGAGGGTGATGGGAACCAGCAGCGTGTAAGGGCCGATGTCTAGATTCACCATGCCGAAGTAAAGCGCGCAGATGCCAAAGCCCAGAAAGCCTGCGCAGAGCAGTTTCCGGTTATCGATGCGCGAACCAAGGAGGCCGACGACCGGCGATCCGATAAACGACCCGATGCCGCGCGGGCCGACGACTAGGCCGGCAGTGAAGGCGGTGTAGCCGAGTACCTCCTGATAGTAAAGCGGCAGTATGGCGATGGTGATGTAGATGGCCATGCCCAGCATCGCGATCAAAAAACAGCCGGTGCGGAAGTTGCGGTCCTTCAGGATATGCAGATCGACAAGGCCCTTGGGGTTTGTCCATGAGCGCCAGATCCACAGCACCAGCGCTGTGCAGAGCGCGGCCACGGCCCAGCGAACCCAGAGCGCGCCAAACCAGTCGTCCTCCTGGCCCTTGTCCAACACAATTTGCAACGCTCCGGTCCAGACCATCAGCAGGCCAAAGCCGATGTTGTCAAAGGGGCTGACCTTGGCGTTCTTGATGTAGGGCGGATCGTGGACAAAGCGGGTGATGAGAATGACGGCGAGAATGCCGACAGGGATATTGATGTAGAAGGCGTAGCGCCAACTGAAGGTATCGGTCAGCCAGCCGCCCAGCGTGGGCCCCAGCACCGGCGCGACGACAATGCCCAGGCCATAGGCGGCCATCGCCATGGAGCGCTTCTGGATGGGAAAGCTTTCCAGCAGAATCGACTGCGAGAGCGGCTGCAGTGCTCCGCCGCCAGCCCCTTGCAGCACGCGAGCCAGCAGTATCACGCCCAGCGAAGGCGCGGCGCCGCAGAAGAACGAGGCGATGGTGAAGATGATGACGCAAGAGAGCAGAAAGCGCTTGCGGCCCCAGCGGCGGGCAAACCAGTTGGACGCCGGCAGGATCACGGCGTTGGCGACCAGATAACTGGTGAGCACCCAGGTGGCTTCGGAGTTCGAGGCCGAGAGCGAGCCGGCAATATACGGCAGCGCGACCGAGGCGATGGCCGTGTCCAGCACTTCCATGAAGGTGGGCAGCATCACCGAGAGGGTGACCAGCCACGGGTTCACGCCTTGAGTTAGTGGATAGCGAGCTTGGGCGGCGGCGTTGGGCATCGAAGACTCGGAGACTCTAAAACTCGGAAAGGGATGTTTTGAGGGTAAATGATTTGGGGGTAAGTGCGCTTGGGTTCACCGCATCAGGGCTTTGCAGACCACAAAAAAACCCGCAACCAGAGCGGCTGCGGGCCTTTTGTTGGGTACCGGGCTGCTTCTTACGTGGTGGGAACCGCGCCGGCCTTTTCCTTGGGAAGCTGGATGCGCTTGTGCTTGGTGTAGTCGTCCATAAGGCCGCTGAGGAAGACGTTAAAGGCCTCCGAACGGCGCTGGCTAAGCATCTGATCGCGGGTCTGGTCCAGGTTCTTGGCGATCTCGTCGGCGGTGGGCTCCTGCTTTTCCAGGATCTTGGCCACGACGCCGGTGCGCTGCGCGTTGATGGCGCCGCTGATATTGCCAACGGCAAGGTCGAAGAGGTGCGGCGCAACCTGGCCAACCTGGCCGAAGTCGGGCACCTGGCCACTCTCGCCAACCAGGTCGCTGGTTTTGATCTCCGCGCCCACAGCCGCCGCGGCCTTGTCCAGATCATGCAGATCGCGGGCTTTGTCGGCCAGCTCGGACGTCTTCTGGCCCAGCAGCGCAGGCAGTTGCTCATTGCGGAAGTCGTCCAGCACGTGGCCTTTCCAATCGGCAAAGTTGGGCGCGTGGGCCGGCTGGACACTGGTCACCTGGAAGACAGCGTAACCTTCGCCGGTGGCGGCAAACTGCGGCGGATCGCCCTGCTTGGAGTCGAAGGCCTTGGAGATGATCTGCGAAGAGTCGGGCAGCGCCGGAATTACATCGTGCGGCCCAACCAGCGGCGTGGTTGCCAGTTGCAGGTGGTGTGCAGCGGCGGTCTTGTCCAGGCCGTTTTTGATGGCCTCGGAGGTGAGCGCCTGCGCATAGTTTTCTTGAGCCGCAGCCGACTTCTGGCGGAAGAGCGTGGCCTGAATGGTGGGCAGAACTTCGTTGATGGCCTGGGCGTGCGCCGCCTGCCGCTCTTCCACCTGGATGATGTGATAGCCGTACTGCGATTTCACGATCTTGGTATCGCCGATATTTTGCGTGAAGATGGCGTTGTCGAACTCCGGCACCATCATGCCGCGGCGGGCAAAGCCCAATTCGCCGCCCTTGTCTTTGCTGCCTGGGTCTTCAGAGTTCTTGGCGGCCAGATCGGCAAAGTTGGCGCCGCCCTGAATCTGCTTGAGCAGCGCCTCGGCCTTGGCTTTGGCCGCGGCGTCGGTCTTGGCGTCGGCGCCGGCAGCCACCTTGATAAGGATGTGGCGGGCGCGAGCCTGCTCGGGAAGCTGATAATCGCTCTGGTGCGCGGCAAAGTACTGCTGAATCTCCAACTGCGTGGGCGGCTGAATGCTGCCCGGAACCTGATCGCCGGAAAAGGCAAGATAGGTGATCCGGCGCTGCTCAGGCACGGCCGTGTTGTAGCGCGCCGCGTTCTTCTTGAAAAAGCCCTCCAGGTCGCCGTCGGAGGGATTGATCGTATCCCGCAGCTTGCTGGCTTCAATCACCGCGTACTCGAATTTGATCTTGATGTTTTCCTTGCGATAGCTGTCGCGAGCTTCCTGATCGCCCACCGTGACGCCGGCGGTGATCAGCGCCCGCAGCCGTCCTATAAGGATGTCTTGCTTGACTTCCTTCTCGAAATCCGCGACCGACTCGTTGCGCTGCGTGGCAATGATCGCGGCATAGCGGTCGTCGCCGATGTACTGGCCGTTGGGAAAGAGAACCTGGCCGATCTGGCCGGTGTGAAGCAGATGCGCCACATCCGCTTCGGTGGCCTGGACGCCGAGCTTTTCGGCTTCGATGGCCAGAACCTGCTCCTGCACCATCTGCTGGGCAACCTGCTGCTCAATGTAATGCACGATCATCGGATTGTCGGCGTATTGCGGGTTCTGCCGCTGAATCTGCTGACGGGCGCGCAGGCTCACCTGCTGCTGGCTCACCGTTACTCCAGAAGAGAGAAAATGGCTGTACCAGTGCGGGTAAATGGTGGCGTAGGTGTCGGCGGTTGAGGCTCCCATGCCGGTGAGGCCGGGAATAAGGTACACCACCATGCCTACCGAGGCGGCAGCGATGATGACCACGAAGAATGCCTTGGTAAGGCGATTGTCTCTTTGCAGGAAACGGATCATGGACGGACTCGGACCTTCAGCTCTCTACGCGCAAAGATGCCGGGGGAACCCCTGAGCCAGCGCGGTTTCGACTGGCCGCCGGGTGTCCGGCTGAATGCGCAATTCTCGCTTGACGCGATTCTTTGCCATTATAGACGAGCGGGAGGGGGACTGGCTTCCAGAGTGCGCGGGATGGATTCAGATTCCGCCGCCAGAGAGCGGCGAGGCGGATTGGACGCTGTCATAATCCGG
>CAZDYU010000128.1:5074-11367 GCA_964509755.1 uncultured Occallatibacter sp.
TCATAATCCGGGATGGACGCTGCCATAATCCGGATTAGACGCCGTAATAATCCGGATTGGACGCTATTATATTCCGGATTGGTCGTACATATATTCCGGAATATCCGTTGCTAGATTCCGGATTGGACGATATAATAATCCGAGATGGACGCGCCCAACCTCCAAATTATCCAGCGGTTTGCCGCCTCGCCGATCTCGACCGCGCTAGCCGATACTCCTGTCGTCATGGTGATTGGCCCGCGCCAGTGCGGCAAGACAACGCTGGTTCAGCAGTTCGCCGCCAAGGGCTACGTCTATATCACTCTGGACGACGACACCGTGCTGGGCGCGGCCCGCGGCGATCCGGCCGGCTTTGTGCGCGGGCTCGACCGGGCCGCCATCGACGAAGTGCAGCGGGCTCCGGAACTTCTGCGCGCCATCAAGCTCTCCGTCGACAACGACCGTAGAGCGGGCCGCTTCATTCTGACCGGCTCGGCCAATATTTTGACCTTGCCGCAGGTCTCTGAGAGCCTGGCGGGGCGCATGGAAATCGTCACGCTGCTGCCAATTTCAATAGCCGAGAGCAGAGGCAAAAGGCCTGGCTTCCTGAAGGCCGCATTCAATGGCAAAGTGGTGAGGCCCGGCACCGCGCTCATCGGCGACGAGCTGGTTCATGCGGTTCTGGTGGGCGGCTATCCGGAGATGCTGCGCCGCCCCACGGCGCGGCGACGCCAGGCCTGGGCGCGCGACTACGTCAAGGCCATTGTCCAGCGGGATGTGCGGGATATTGCCGAGGTGGAGAAGCTCGACCGCCTGCCGGTGCTGCTTCAGGCGCTGGCTCACCACTCCGGGCAGCTTGCCAACTTCACGCAACTCGGCGGCCAGCTCGGCCTTGACGACAAGACCACGCGCAAGTACGTCGGCATTCTGGAGCAACTCTTTCTGGTGCATCGCCTTCCGCCCTGGTTTCACAATCAGCTCAAGCGCATGGTCAAAACGCCCAAGCTGCACTTCCTTGACTCTGGATTGCTGGCCGCGCTGCAAGGACTGACGGCCGAGGAGATCGCCAGGAACCGCACCGCCTTTGGCGCGCCGCTGGAGACTTTTGTCTTTTCCGAGGTCATGAAGCAAATCTCGTGGAGCGACGGCGGCTACACCCTCTCGCACTACCGGGACAAGGATCAGGACGAGGTCGATATTCTCATCGAGGATGAGCGCGGCGCGCTGGTGGCCATTGAAGTCAAGGCCAGCGCGACCGTCTATGCCAGCGACTTCAAGGGAATTCGCAAGGTCTTGAAAACAAGCGGCGACAATCTGAAGCTGGGCGTGGTGCTCTACGACGGAACGCAGGTTGTTCCCTTCGGAGATCGCCTCTTCGCCGCTCCCATCTCCTGCTTGTGGAACTGAGATAGAATCCGGATTGGACGAGTCTTCAATCCGGATTAGACGAGACTTCATTCCGGATTGGACGGAGATTCATTCCGGATTGGACGCAGTCAGTGTTCTTCGCCTGAACGCAATGCGGGCACCCTGAAGACTGGGGTGCCCGCTGCTTTCAGAGGGGGAGGACTGCCTGCTCTTACCGCCAGTAGTAGTAGCCGCCAACAACATAATACGGTCGGAAGTAGACCGGAGGATAGCCATACGGATAGCCGACGTAATAAGGCTGGCCATAGCCGTTGTAGCCGCGCCGGTAGAGATTCGGGCCGCCGGTATAGAGCCCCTGCGCCAGCCGGGAAGCTTCTTGCGAACTGACCGGAGTGACCGTAAGCGGCTTGCTGAGGTGGAAATCGACACGCGCCTCGGTGGGAATCCAAAGGCCCGGTCCGGGAGAAGCCGCCGAAGCCGCTGTGCCCGCGCCCGCGCCGGCCACCGCACCGATGGCAGCGCCTGGTCCGCGGCCCGCTATTGCGCCGATCATTGCGCCCAATGCGGCGCCGCCGACAATATTGCCGGCCGTCTGTCCGCCCTTGCCCGGCCCCTTCACCTTGAAGAGATCGGTCTCGACTGGATAATTCTGCCCGCCCAGATCGAGAGACGTCAGTTTGAGAGCCAGCTCGGGAGCGCCGGCCAGATCCCCAGCCTTCTTGACCTCGGTCACCACTCCATGAACCGTTGCGCCCCGCGGAATGGCCAGTACGCCGCCGATGTTCACATCGCGGATCACGGTGAACTGGACCGCCTCGCCATCCTTGGCATGCTTGGTGCTAACCGGCTCATTGGTCCGCAGTTGCAGCAGCGTTCCCTCGGCAATAGTCACCGGGCCCTTGGGCGCTTCCTCGGCCTGAGCCGGAGGCAGTGCCGGCCGATACTGGGGCCGCGGATGCGGAGGAGCAGTATTCTGAGACTGGGCGGGAGACTGGTCTGGAACATTCATCGGCCCGTCGCCGGGAGCTGGCGGTGGTTCGACGGCCCCATTACCCGCGGGGTCGCTCTCCGTCGGCGGCTGCGCTGGAGCGTCGGCGGCGTTGGCCGCGGCTTGCGGGTTGCCTACTTGCAGATTGTTATGCACCTTGGTCACTCCGGCGACATGGCTCGCGATGGCCTCGGCCAGCTCGCTGGAAGCCTCGGTGGAGACGGTGCCAGAGAGCGTAACCTCGCTCTCGATGGTCGCCGCGGTAATCAAATCCTCTTTGAGAGCCTTGGAGGCGTCCAGGGCATGAACCACGTCCATCTCGATCTGGCCGTCGGTGCGGGAAGCCGATGCTGGAGCGGCAGCAGTTGTGGCTGGGGCGGCAGCTTGGTCAGTCTGGGCAGCCTGGACAGCTTGATTCTGAGCCAGTTCCATTGCGCCGCACAGCGCTACTGCCACCGTCATGGCTAGAGCCTTGGGGAACACTCTTGCAATTAATGGCCGATTCATCGTTTTCTCTCTCCTGCGCCTGAAGTTTCGCTCCCGGCCTACCCCTGTTAGACGGGGGATCGCGGAAGCTGTCATCTACTTGAACCCGGACGGCGGGGAAAAGTTTCGCAAGCCCGGAATACAGCGGAAGACGATGAATACCGCTCCTCGGGACCGCTCGTCACTGCCTGACCGGCCACGGGAGTATTCGCGAATAATTCATTGGCCCCGTAAACACAGAGTTTTCGCATCCAGGGGCCTCCGAGTTGCGCGATAACTTGCCGCTCTCCTGCCCATTACTATTGTCTAAGTTTTTCATCGCTCATTGCTGCTCAATCTGGTGGAATGATTCTTCCGCGACCTGACACAAAACCGGTTTCGTCGCGGAGACTTCCAGAGCCTTCCCATGCTCATCTTGTGCTGGAAAAAGTGCTCGATCCATTCCATCCAATTCGCGGTAAGATGAAGAAGGAGCAGCCATGTCACGCCCTGTCGCACACACACGGCCCCCTGGCCCACCCAGGAAGAGATAGAGAAGCGATTCCCTATCCCAAAAGTTCGCAGGCACGAGTTTCAGGCACTCGTGAACGAGTTCAAGGCCCTCCTTTCCCATCGGGAAGAAGCGCCCACGACCTCCATCGAACCGGAAAAGAGGCGCAAGCGTGCCTTCGCCGCCAGCTAGTAAGGGAGTTATGATAAAGGAGTAGATATGCCGCGCCCTATCCACATCACGACCCCAATTGAGCCGCTGGAATCGCGGATCAAGCGTCTTCGCATCCCCAAGGCACGGCAGAAGGAGTGGCTTGCGATTATGCGCGAGCCGGACTCGGATTCACCAGCCACGCAGGAAATCAAGCTAATCTCTAGGATCAGCGCATTCAGACCAGGAGAGAATCTCCAGCGTGCCGCGACCACTCGTTGATCCGAATTCGGTTTTTTTGAACATCCCTTACGACGAAGAGTTCGATAAACTCTATCTCGCTTATGTGGTCGGCCTTTATCAACTCGGCCTCGTTCCTTTTCTGGCATCTGGAATCCCCGGCGGAGAGCGCAGGCTGGACAGAGTCCTCACCCTCATCAGAAATTGCCGTTATTTAATCCACGATCTATCCCGAGTCGAATTGAACGTTGCATCGCCGTCCACTCCGCGCTTCAATATGCCTTTGGAGTTGGGTATGACCATTGCATGGGCTAAGTTATACCCCAAGCGCCACACCTGGTTCGTATGGGAGTCCGAAAAATACAGAATGCAGCATTCGATAAGCGACCTCAACGGCGCCGATCCTTATATTCATGAAGGCACTGTTACAGGTATATTCAGTGAACTGCAAAGCGCGTTTGTATTTCGAGATGCTCCACCTGTAGGAGAAATGATGAAGGCCTATGACCTTATAGAACGTAAGATCGGCAGAATTCTGGCCACGACTGGAACGCCCAGCATCTACTCTGCAACTTTTTTCAAAGAACTCTGCTTTATATCCTTGGACGCTGTAGGCATTAGCCGTTTTAAGAGATTGCAAGAAAACCAAGGTGTGAATTTGCAATGGAACTTGAAGGGGAGTAAGAGGTTGCGAATTGCAGACGCCGACTTTTAGGCAGGGTTCCAAAAAGTTCAGCCAGGGAATTTTTTCATCAGGAATGAAATGAACTCAACCATCGGCGTCTTCGATTCCGGATTTGGCGGCCTCACCGTGCTGCGCGCATTGGCGGCGAGGCTGCCGCGGGCGCGCTTTGCTTTTCTGGGCGATACGGCCCGCCTGCCCTATGGCTCCAAATCCCGCCGCACCATTGCTCGTTACGCCGCGCAGAGCGCGCAGTTTCTGGTGCGCGAGCAAGGCGCGGAGTTTCTGGTCATCGCCTGCAACACAGCCAGCGCTCTGGCGCTCGACGCCATTCAGGATGCGGTTCCGGTTCCGGTGCTGGGCGTCATTGAGCCCGGCGCTGAAGCCGCCCGCGGTGCCTCCCGGACGGGGGATGTGCTGGTCATCGCCACCGATGCCACGGTGCAAAGCCATGCCTACGCCGCCGCCTGCCACGCTCAAGGCCTGCGCGCTCTGGAAATGGCCTGCCCGCTGCTGGTGCCGCTGGTTGAAGAAGGCTGGACCGGACCAGAAGATATTGCGGCACAAGACGCGTCCGCCCCACTGCAGGTGGCCGCTCAAGCGCAGGTGGAAGTCACCGCCGAAGTCATCCGCATCTATCTGGCTGAACTCAATGCCGAGGCTGCCTCGCTGGGCATGAACGCCGACACGCTGGTTCTGGGCTGCACGCATTATCCCCTGCTGCGGCCATGGATCGAGAAAGCCGTGCCTGCCGGAATGCGAGTCATCGACTCCGCCCAAGCCGCCGCAGAAGCCGCCGCGCGCCTCTTCGGCAAGCACGAATCGGAAGGACATTTGCCCAACGCGCAATTCCCGGTCACGCCGGCCCTCCGCTGCTTCGCCACCGACTCGGTAGAAAAATTTGAGCGCCTTGGCTCCCGCTTTCTCGGCTGGCCCACTGGAAAGGTCGATTTGGTCGATTTGGGTGGATAATCGCCAGTCGGATCAATTCGCTGATATTCTAGACAGGCGGGTTCTTCATCCCCAAGATATGCATCCCCAATACACGGACCCTGGAGGAAGAAAGCAAGCATGATTAATTTGGCGGGTAAGACAGCCGTCGTCTTCGGGCTGGCTAACAAGCGTTCCATTGCCTGGGGCATCGCCCAAAAACTTCACGAGGCCGGCGCAACCCTGGCTATCTGCTATCAAAACGAGCGCATGAAGCTTGAAGCCCAGAGCCTCATCGACGAGTTGCCGGGGGCCAGCGGATACCAGTGCGATGTATCCAACGACGCCGAAATTGAGGCGGTTTTCGCCACCTTCAAAGAAAAATTCGGCAAGCTCGATATCCTCGTCCACGCCATTGCCTACGCGCCCGCGGAAGAATTGCGCGGCGAGTTCATCGACACTTCGCGCGAAGGCTTCCGCATCGCCAACGACATCAGCGTCTACTCGTTGATCGCCGTCAGCCGCGGCGCGGCGCCCCTGATGACGGAGGGCGGCAGCATCATGACTTTGAGTTACTACGCCGCTGAAAAAGTCGTGCCCAATTACAACGTCATGGCGGTAGCCAAGGCCGGCCTCGAATCCACGGTTCGCTATCTCGCCTATAACCTCGGACGCAAAAATATCCGCGTCAACGCCATCTCCGCCGGTCCCGTTAAAACCCTTGCCGCCCGCGGCGTCGGCGACCTCAGCGAGATGATGCGCTCCCATGCCGAGCGCGCTCCGCTGAATCGCAACATCGACCAATCGGAGGTCGGCGGCGCGGCGCTGTTTCTGGCCAGTGACTTATCCAGCGCCATCACCGGCGAGATCATGTACGTCGATTGCGGCTATAACATCATGGGATTCTAGGCTCAGGGATTAGGTTTTAAGAAAGAAGCTGGATGGCACAGGTTTCGGAATGGAACCTGTGCCATCCAGCT
>CAZDYU010000129.1:0-11367 GCA_964509755.1 uncultured Occallatibacter sp.
GTCGCTGTTGACGGCATATCCGGCCATCAGCCCAATCAGGTAGGCCGCTCCGCCGCCTTGCAACATATTTTCGAATTCATGATGCTGGGCGAGTGTGCCGTCGGGATTCTTGATGTCGATGACCCAGTGTCCATGCACTCTGAATCCCTGGTTGACGGAGCCCCCGTCAGCCGATCCCGAAGCGGCACGATCGCGCGCTGGTTCAATCTCCGCGATCTTTCCCGATGCAACCCCGCCGCCATTGACGCCCATTAGCGAGGAACTGGCAACCGGCGTTTCCCCGGTTGTGAATACGCCTGCCGCATTGACGCCCACATGTGAAGCGCCTGAGACCGCCGATTGCCCGTTGGCCAATTGGCACAAGCCAAGTCCGAGTGCTGCAACCAGGACGGCGATGTGGAAGAATTGCTTGCGAGAGCGAAAAACAGCCTCTGAGATCATTGCAAACTCCTTCTGGATCAAAAGCCAGCCGCACTGGAATTCAGAAAGTCCACTACGAGAGGCTCAGCGTTACCGACACCTGGATGATTTGGCCGCTGGCCACGGAAATTGGCGACCCCAAGTTGGTTGAGGTCGCCGTGCCGCTGAAACTTGTTGTAGTGGACGTATAGCAGGCAGCCGGAGTGATGGTGGAGATGGTGGTTGGGTATCCGTTCGAGCCGGCAGCGCCGCCGCAAGCGTTCATTCCGGTTCCCACAAACCCAATTGAGCCGGCCTGCGTAGCTACGATGGAACCAGCTAGCTTGAGAGTTGGACCTAAGCCAAAAGTAGGCGTGATCGTCAACCCTCCCGCGCAGGTATAAAGACCATTGCAGACAAACGATCCCGGCTGTGACGTCGTTGAATAAACAATGGCGCAATAAGGATACTGCGCGGTATTGCAGGGCGAAGTGCTGGCGACGGCGCCCGTGCTGGAAAAGTAGATCTCCCAAGGCCCGGCGGCGCCATAGCCGGACATCAACCCGATCAGATAGTTCTGGCCGTCATACTGAATGGCATTCTCAAACTCATGGTGCTGCGCCAGGCTTCCGTCGGGATTCTTGATGTCGATCACCCAGTGGCCATGCATCTTGATGCCTTGATTCAAGCCGCCTGAGTCCTTCTGCACACTGCCCTCGCGGGCGTCAGCCAAAGAGCCGAGCGCACCCGGCATCCGGCCCGATGGTGCAGCCGAAGTTGCTCCGGTAGTATGCACGCTCCCCGCGCCCCACGCCAGCATTCCCGGCGGCCCGCCAGCCGGAGACGCGGACTGGGCGAAGCCAGTCAAGCTCATGCCAACCCCAAGCGCCGCAACCAGGACGGCGGTGAAAATACAGTGCTTGCAAGAGAAAAGAACAGTCTTCAAGATCATCGCTGACTCCTGTTGAAATGGAATTTCACATCCCGTTGTGATGGATCGAAAAAACGAATAAAGCGATCTCTGCGGTTGCTGGATGCAAATGAAAATTGCCAATACGCGCACGTGGGAGTGCGAGGCATTCAGGGAAGTGGACGTACCGGCGAACTGAAATTAGGCCTAGGGGAAGATAGAAACGAGCCTAGGGGAAACCGACTTGAAGGGATGCTACACGATTGCCAATTCTGCTTGCAAGAGTTATTTTGGATAAAAATAGTATATTTTCAAAAACTCCGTTTGAAAATCGGTAGCAATACCTTTCAGGACACGCTCTCATCTGCCCTGTCCCTTCGGTTCGCTTCCAACCGACTATTATTCCGTCACCGCTATCGGCTACTCCCGAACGCTGATTCCCAGCGCCTTCATCTTGCGATAGAGGTGGCTGCGCTCCAGGCCGAGCAACTCGGCGGCGCGGCTGACATTGTTGCGGGCTTCCTCAATTTTCTTCAGAATGAACTCGCGTTCGTAGGCGTCGCGGGCCTGCTGTAGCGTTGAAAACTCCTCGGTGGAGCGCGTGCCGGCCTTGTGGGTGAGCGGCGGCAGGTGCTTGCGCTCGATACGCAAAGTACGCGGGTTCAGGATCAGCACGCGCTCGACGACATTCTTCAACTCGCGGACGTTGCCGGGCCAGTGGTATTGGGCCAGCGCGTCCAACGCATCGTCGGCAATCTCCATGCGCGGGCGGCCGTACTGGCGGCCAAACTCGCCCAGAAACTCGCGCGTCAGCGGCGGAATATCCTGCTTGCGCTCCCGCAGCGGCGGCACGGCGAAGGGCACCACGTTAAGCCGGTAAAAAAGATCCTCGCGGAAGTTGCCCTTGGCAATCTCCTCTTCCAGATCCTTGTTGGTGGAGGCGATCAGGCGCACGTCCACGCGGATGGGTTGCGTGCCGCCAACCGGGGTAAACTGCTGGTCGTCAAGCGCGCTGAGAACCTTGGATTGCGTCTTGAGACTCATGTCGCCGACCTCGTCGAGGAAGAGCGTTCCGCCGTCGGCGCGCTCCAGCGTGCCCCTCTGCTCAGGCCGTCCGCCAGGCTGCGCGCCGTGCCGGTAGCCGAAGAGTTCCGACTCGATGTGCGCCTCGGGAATCGCCGCGCAGTTCAGCTCGACGAAGATCTGATCGCGGCGCAGGCTCTCGGCGTGAATGGCGCGGGCGATCAGCTCCTTGCCCGTGCCCGATTCGCCGTAGATCAGCACCCGGCCATTGGTGGGGGCCATCAGGCGAATCTGCTGCCGCAGCGCCTTCACCGGCACACTGTCGCCGGTCAGCACTGAACCCACATTGAACTGCCGCTTGAACTCCTGGTTCTCGGTGCGCAGGCGGCGAGCCTCGACGGCATTCTTCAGCACAATCAGCGTCCGTTCCAGCGAGAGCGGCTTTTCCAGAAAGTCGTACGCGCCCAGCTTGGTGGCTTTCACGGCGGTCTCGATGCTGCCGTGGCCGCTGATAATCACCACCTCAGGCCGCGCCGCGGCGGCCAAGCCGTGAATGTCGGCCAGCACATCCAGGCCGTCGCGATCCGGCAGCCAAATATCCAACAACACCACATCGTAGGAGGCATCATCCAGCAGCACCAGCGCCTCGGCCGCGGTGGCAGCGCTGGCCACGCCATAGCCCTCTTCGCGCAGAATCTCTTCCAGCGAAGAACGAATCTCCGCCTCGTCATCGACCACTAGAATGTGGTTCATTGCAGCGAGCCTCCAGAAGTATTTTCGGACGCGGTTTCAGCCTCGGCAGCCTGCTCGGTGGCCGGCGATAAAACTGGCGTTGGAAACGGCTCCATCAGCGGCAGGCGCATCAGAAAGCGCGCGCCTTTGGGACTATTGGTCTCGGCGCGCAGGCTGCCGCCATGCTCCTGCACAATCTTGGCCGCAATTGAAAGCCCCAATCCGGTGCCGCGCTGCTTGGTGGAATAAAACGGCAGAAAGAGCCGCTCGCGAATCTCGTCGGTCAGCCCGTGGCCGGTGTCTGAGACCTCGACCTCGACCGCCGCGCCATCTTCGCAAAGCGTGCTGCTGATCCCCAGAACCCGTAGCAGGCTGCCCTGCATTGCCTCGGCGGCATTGTCGATCAGGTTGGCCAGCGCGCGGCGCACGGCCTCGGGATCGGCCAGCACCGGCGGCAGATTGGGCTCCAGATCGAGCTTGACGGTAATTCCCTCCAGCCTTCCGGCAAAGAGCGCCAGGGCTTCCTCGGCCACTTTATTCATCTCGCAGGCGCGCGGCTGCGGCGCGGGAAACTCGGCCAGCGCCGAGAACTGATCCACCAGCGTCCGCAGCGTGCCAACGCAGCCTAGAATCACCTCGCTGCATTTGCGAATGATGGCCGGCGAATCCGTCTGGCGGCGATCCAGATGGCGCGCAATCCGCTCGGCCGAAAGCGCAATCGGCGTCAAAGGATTCTTGATTTCGTGCGCCACTCGCTGCGCCACCTCCTTCCACGCCAACTGCCTCTGCGCGCGCAGCAAATCCGAAGTGTCTTCAGCCACCAGAACCGTTCCCGGCTGGCCGCGCGTCAGCTCCAGCCGCGCGCTGGTAATGGCCAGGTGCATGGTGCGCGCCATGGCGTGGAACTCAATCTCCGTAAAGGCCGAGCCCATGCGCCGCCCGCGGCGGATCACGCCCGCTATATCGCCGGCGCACTCGGCGGGAAACAAGGTCTCAATCTTCTCTCCGCCCAGGCCAAGATCAATGCGCCGGCCCAGCAGCGCGGCAAAGGCGCGATTGGATTGCAAGATCGTCCCGCTTCCGTCCAGCGTCACCACGCCCGAGGGAATCGTCTCGACGATCGTTTCCAACTCGCGCCGCCGCTCTTCAATCGCCAGATTGGCCGCGGTCAGTTGCGCCGATGAGCTCTCCGCCAACTGCCGGCTCGTATCCAGATCGGCTGCCATGCGGTTAAAGGCGCGCACCAGTTCGCCCATCTCGCCTGTGGCGGCAAGCTCGACGCGATGGTCGTACTTTCCGGTTGCAATCTCGGCCATTGCCACGGCCAATGCCTCCACCGGACGCGTGACCTGATTGGAGAGAAAGCGCGCCACCCAAACGCTCAAAAAGAACGCCAGCACCGTCACTACCAGCAAAATCAAAAAGAACCATGTGCGAATCTGATTGCGCCTATGAAAAAGAGCCAAATAGGTGTCCGATCCGGAGCGGATGCGCATTGCGGCCTGGTTCAGTCCCTGGGGCATGGGCAGCGCCGTCACCACCACCTTGCCCGATGCAGTATCGGCTATGCCCAGCGCATACTCCCGGCCAGCCACTTTGACCATCGGCTCGTCGGTGCGCCGCGCCGCGCTAAGCAGGTTGGCTGAGAGCGGACCATTCAGCACCACGGTCCTTCCCTGCTCACCCTCCTCCAGCCACGGAACCAAAGTGGCCTGACTCAACTCAGGCGGAGCCTCAAAGTCGGCCATTTTATGCATATCTTTGTCGTACACGATGGCAAAGCCGCCATCCAGCGTGATGCGGTGCGAACTCAAGACAGATTGCAATGCCGGCAGCGGACCGTCCGGCGCGCCCGAAGCCGCAATCGACTCCGCCTCTCCCCGCGCATTGCTGGTCACATACTGAGCCAGTTCCACCACTACTCTGGTTGAGTCCTCGCGCAGCTCTGAAATATTCGGCGAGAACCAGCGGTCAAGCGAGCGATTCATCAGCAAAAAGCTGAAGAGAAACATGAAGACCGCCGGCGCCAGCGCAATCAGCACCGCGCCCAGCACCATGCGCGAACGCAGCCGCGCCCCCAGCCCGCTGCTTCCCTGCCCCGCGTAGACCTTCAAGGTGTCGCGCAGCAGCAGCACCAGCAGCAGTAGCAGCAAAAGAAAAAACAGAACCGTCAGGCTGACCGAAAGCAGCGTCTCGCCCGCCGTCTCCGGATTCAGAAAGGGCACTTTCTTTGTGTCGAAGGCCTGCATACCGCCCAGCGCCACAAAGATCAGCAGCACACCGCAGGCATACAACGCAACGGAACGCCACCGGGGATCGCCACTGGACTTCATGCGCCGATTATAGTGCGGCGAGCGCCTTCTTCATTCGCTCTATAATTTATTCCGCCGGAAGCTGGCGTCCTTTTTCAAACTTCCGGCGGAAATGCACTGGCTGATCTTTATAGCGTCGCGTTGAATGCATAGGCCGTTGTAGCGCCGCTGGCTGGCAGAGCTTGAATGCCGGTGATCTGAAGAGTGGAGCGCGCCGTCGCTCCTCCCTGGTTGACTCCGGCGGCGGCAAATGCGATCAGCAGCCCGCTGCTGGCGCCGCTATCGTTCTGCAGCGTCCAGCTATAGGGAATGGCCAACTTGCAGGTAGCCGTCGTCGAATTCGCGCTGCTGACATGCGCAACTCCGCTGGCAGTTTCCACGCCTCCGTCCAAGATGAAGTTGTCGGTGTCGATCTGACCGCCAATCATGATCGCGGCGCACGGAAAGACCGTGTCCCGCTTGAATTTGGTTACAAGGTTCAGAGTAAGCGTCACCTCGACGGTGCCTGAAACACTGGTTGAAGTCGCCTCGCTTGAAGCCGGTTTCAATGTGTAACCGCTTGCGGTCATCTGACCGTGTTGCGCATCGAAGGCGAAGTTGATGCCGCTGGGGACTTTTGCAGCGGCTGCTGCCTGCTGTCCAAGGGCAATACCGCACGACGCGGCGCCAAGAACGGCGGCGAAGAGAATCGCTCGAATTTGCATGTTTTTCTCCGGCTTCTGTAAAGTGGCGTGCACAATGGGGGATAGAAGCCGAGATCAATCTGACACAAATGAAGGCTTGAAGCAAGAGGATTCACACGAAAATGACAACTTTGATTTCTTCTTGATGCTGTGATCGACTAATTCCGAATCCCGGCCAACAGACCCTCAATTTCCAGCTTCTGTGCTGCCGTCGCCGCCAGCAGCGGCGCACGCGCCCGCCCTCCGTAGTAGCCGTTGAAGTCGCAGCCATACTTCAATCCCGCAACTCCCAACTCGCTCACAATCCGCCGGTTGGCTTCGGTTATGCGCTCCTGCTTCTCCGCGGCCAGCCGCGGGTCGTGATCCTTCCAGGCCAGATAAACCTCCTGGCAGGCTTGAGGAGCGCAGGCGGCCAGCGCCAGGATTCCCCCGCTCGCCCCGGCTTCAAGAGAGCCCAGCAGCGCCCCCGCCGAGCCGCACAGCACCTGAAAGCCAATCTCCTTGGTTCGCGTCTTGATCGGTGCAGGGTGCTCCACCCTCGCGACGTTTTTGTCGCTAGCGTGGGACTCAATTCCATGCTCTTTCCCCTCCGAAACATGAAGGCCGCCAATCGAAATCAGTGTATCTTCGCTTTCAACTTTGGGCGTCAGCATCCGTCCCGTCACCGCCTCAAAGATCGGCGTCACCGTCACCGTTCGCCGCGCCGCGCCGCCGGTCGCCTTCACCAGCGCGCCGATCCGTTCCACGCTGCCGCTGGAATCCTTGATGCCCAGAATATTCGGGTGCTGCGCCAGCTCCGCCGCCAGCTCGATGGGAATCTCATACGGCACGCACTGCGGAACGCTGTACAACAGAACCGGCAGCGGCGACCGGTCAGCCACGCTGCGGAAGTAATGCAGCACCGCCGCGGCATTCATCTGCTTTGCATAGTAAGTCGGCGTGCGCACCAGAACGGCGTCGTAGCCAAAACCGGCCGCGGTCTCGGCCAACTCCACCGTGCCCTTCACGCTCTCGCGGCCAACGCCAGCGATCAGCACCTTATCGGTAGCGGCAGCCTCGGCGGCCACGCGCAGTACCTCGCGGCTCTCCGCGTCGTCCAGCATCGCGGCCTCGCCCGTCGAGCCCAGCAGCAGCATTCCCGCCAGCAAACTGCGCGAGTAGTGGGCCACATTGGCCTCAAGTTTGCGATAATAAACCCGCTCATCCGGATAAAACGGCGTAGGAACCGCGGCAAAAATGCCTTCAATCAGCATGATTCGATTGTAGAACCCGCGCCAGGGTTTGCATCCGCACCCCGGCCGCACTGTGCTTTATGGCACGGGCAGTTTGCCTTTGAGGATGCATAATGAATAGTTCTTGAGATCGGCCTTTCTCCATTGCGTCAGGAGGCCGGAATCGCAAGACAGGAGACCAAACCATGCAAGGAAATAAGATCAAAGTTGTAGCCTTCAACGGCAGCGCCCGCAAAGGCGGAAACACGGCTATTCTGCTCGGATACGTTCTCAGGGAACTTGAAACCGAAGGAATTGAAACCGAACTCATCGAAATGAGCGGAGCCACCATTCACGGCTGCCTCGCCTGCCGCGAGTGTTCCAATAACAAGAATCGACGCTGCGGACAGACCGGCGACATGGGCAATGCCTTCATTGAAAAAATGGAGCAGGCCGACGGCATTCTGCTCGGCTCGCCAACTTATGTGACCGATGTGTCGCCGGAGATCAAGGCGCTCATCGACCGCGCCTGTCTGGTCTCCAAAGCCAACGGAGGCATCTTCCGCCGCAAGGTGGGCGCTGCCGTCGTAGCGGTGCGCCGCGCCGGCGCCATCCACGCCTTCGATACCTTGAATCACATGTTCCTGATCAGCGAGATGATCGTGCCCGGCTCGTCCTATTGGAATATCGGCTTCGGCCTTGAGAAGGGCGACGTCGAGCGCGACGAAGAAGGCATCCGCACCATGAAAACGCTGGGGCAAAACATGGCTTGGCTGCTCAAGAAAGTTGCAGGCTGAAGCAGCCTCTGATTTATTTCGCTTTCTTCTTTTTCCGCAGTCTATTCAACCAAAGCCCATGCGAGCAAGCAGCGAGCGGCTGGCCGCACCGCAGGTGCTCAGCCTCGTGTCACCGCATGTAACTGCTGCAAGTCATAAACCGTCGTCTGGCGGCGCTGCATGGCGGCAATGCCCTCGACGGCGGCCTGCGCGGCGGCAATCGTCGTAATCGTAGGAATCCGCGCCAGCACCGCGGCTCTCCGAATCGCCTTCTCGTCAAAGAATGTATCCTGTCCGCGCGGAGTATTGACGATAAGTTGAATGCGGTCGCCCTTGATCAGATCGACAACGTTGGGCCGGCCTTCCTTCACCTTGAAGACCCGCTCGATAATCAGGCCGGACTTTTCCAGCACATTGGCCGTGCCCTCGGTGGCAATGATTTTGAAGCCCAGATCGACGTAACGCCGCGCCAGATCGATGGCCGCTTCCTTGTCGTGATCGTTGACGCTGAAGAAGACCGTGCCGCCCGTGGGCAGAACCTGCCCGGCGGAGAGCTGCGCCTTGGCGAAGGCCTCGCCAAAGGTTGCCGCCACGCCCATCACTTCGCCCGTCGAGCGCATCTCCGGTCCAAGAACCGTATCGACGCCCGCGAATTTGCTCCATGGAAATACCGGCGACTTCACATAAGAATGCGTGCCCGTTTCCAGATCCTTGCCGCTGGCAAGCTGCTCTGGCAACAACTCGCGCAGCTTCTTGCCCGTCATCAGCCGCGCCGCAACTTTGGCCAGCGGAATTCCCGTTGCCTTTGAGACATACGGCACCGTCCGCGAGGCGCGTGGATTCACCTCAATGACGTACACATGATCCTTGCCTTCAGCGTCGCGCTGAATGGCGAACTGCAAATTCACCAGGCCAACAACCTTCAGCGCCAAAGCCAGCTTGCGCGTATAAGTGCGCAGCACCTCCAGCGTCTCTTCGCGAATGCTCACCGCCGGCAGCACGCAGGAGGAATCGCCGGAGTGAATGCCGGCTTCTTCAATGTGCTGCATGATGCCGGCGATAATCACATCCTCCGAATCGCAAAGCGCATCCACATCCACCTCGACCGCATTCTCCAGGAAGTGATCGACAAGCACCGGACGCTCTTGCGAATACTCCACCGCCTCGCGCATGTACTTGGCCACCGCTTCGGCGTCGTAAGCAATCACCATCGCGCGCCCGCCCAGCACATAACTCGGCCTCACCAGCACCGGATAACCGATCCGCTCACCAACAGCAAGCGCCTCTTCAACGCTCGTCGCCGTGCCGCCCGCGGGCTGCGGAATCTTCAGATCGTCCAGCAGTTTGCCAAAGCGCTTGCGGTCTTCGGCCAGATCGATGGAATCAGGCGAGGTACCAATAATAGGTACGCCGGCCGCCAGCAGCCGCTTGGCCAGATTCAGCGGCGTCTGCCCGCCAAACTGCACAATCATGCCGATCTGCGCGCCCGATTGCGCCTCGTGGTTGTAGATCGCCAGCACGTCTTCCAGCACCAGCGGTTCAAAATACAACCGGTCGCTGGTGTCGTAATCAGTCGAGACCGTCTCTGGATTGCAATTCACCATGATCGTCTCGAAGCCGTCTTCCTTCAGCGCAAAAGCCGCGTGGCAGCAGCAGTAATCGAACTCAATGCCCTGCCCAATTCGATTCGGCCCCGAACCGAGAATGATGACTTTCTTGGTCTGCGTCGGCGGCGCTTCATCCTCTTCGTCATAAGTCGAATACAAGTAAGGAGTCATGGACTCAAACTCAGCCGCGCATGTATCCACTAACTTGAAAACCGGCTTGATGCCTTTGCTCTCGCGCAGCTCTCTCACTTGTTGCGTACCGGCGTGGCCTTCCAGCTTCCACTCGGTTGCAATGCGCTCGTCGCTCAAGCCGAGGCGCTTCAATTGGCGCAGTTGTTCCGTGCTGATTGTCTCCGAAGTTGTCTCGGAGATGGCCATCTGCGCCAGCACTATCTCGCGAATCTGATGCAGGAACCATGGGTCCATCGTCGTCAGCCGCGCCACTTCACGCACGCTCAAGCCGCGCTCAAATGCGTAGCGAATATATCCCAGCCGCTCCGGCCGCGGAGTGACCAGCATCTGCGTCAGACGCCGCGGCTCCAGTATCTCCGCGCCGGTCTTCTTGCCGGTTTCAAGCGCACGCCAGGCTTTCATCAGCGATTCCTTGAAGGTGCGCCCGATGCACATCACCTCGCCCACCGACTTCATCTGCGGGCCGAGAGTTTCATCTGATCCTGGGAATTTTTCAAACTGCCACTTAGGTATTTTAGTTACTACATAATCAATAGTCGGCTCAAAGCAAGCCGGCGTCTTGCGCGTAATATCGTTGGGAATCTCATCGAGCGTATAACCCACCGCTAACTTCGCTGCAATTTTTGCAATCGGAAATCCGGTAGCCTTCGATGCCAGCGCCGAGGAGCGCGAGACGCGCGGATTCATCTCGATCACCGTCATGCGCCCGTCGATCGGATTCACTGCAAACTGCACATTCGATCCGCCGGTCTCGACGCCAATCTCGCGCATCACGGCAATCGCAGCATCGCGCATCTTCTGATACTCGCGGTCGGTCAGCGTCTGCGCCGGAGCGACTGTAATTGAATCGCCGGTATGCACGCCCATCGGATCGAAATTCTCAATGGAACAAATAATAATCACGTTATCGGCAAGGTCGCGCATGACTTCTAATTCATATTCTTTCCAACCCAGCACGCTCTCTTCGATCAAACACTCATGCACTGGAGAAAGGTCGAGGCCGCGCGCAAGAATCTCCATCAATTCTTCGCGGTTGTATGCAATGCCGCCGCCGGTTCCGCCTAAAGTAAAGCTGGGACGAATCAGTACAGGAAAACCGAGTTTCGAGGCAAACTCCAAGCCATCTCGAAGATTATTGACCAGCGCCGATTTAGAAACATCCAGGCCAATGCGCAGCATTGCGTCCTTGAAGAGCAGCCGGTCCTCGGCCTTCTTGATCGCTTCAAGTTTGGCGCCAATCAATTCGACGCTATAGCGGTCCAGAATCCCCGCATCGGCCAGATCGACGGCCAGATTCAGCGCCGTCTGCCCGCCCACGGTGGGCAGTAGCGCAAATTTGCCGGGAAGGTTTGCGCCCGCGCCATCCGTGCCATTTCCGCCAGAAGCAAGTCCCGGTCCATTGACCAGCAGCTCCGCCTCAAGCCGGATGATCTCCTCGACATACTCGCGCGTCAGCGGCTCAATATATGTGCGGTCGGCAAGGTCGGGATCGGTCATGATGGTGGCCGGGTTCGAGTTCACC
>CAZDYU010000130.1:0-11237 GCA_964509755.1 uncultured Occallatibacter sp.
CTCAGTTTCTCTTCGCTGCCCCCTATTTCTTACTCCTTGTTTCGTCGATTCTTCGTCAAAAATCCCTGCGTACCCCACCCCCCCCTACCCTTTTCTGCCTCCTCATATTTTTGTAACTAGCACGATTTGAATAGGTTAAGGCCGAAAACTAGTTACCAATCAGTAACGTTTTATTGCCTTTTTTGGCCGTTCTTGGCAAAATATGACCCTCTTTTTGCCAAAAACGCCCCTTTTTCGCCGATTTCCGCCACTGCTTTCCGCCGGTCTTTCTCAAACTCAGCCCTCGCTTCAGAACCTCCAAAACACCTGTCCGTCAACTCTCGCCTAAGCTTCAAATGCAATTGCCCTGAGACGCAGTTGGATCTGCGTCGAAGTCCGGCTGCTAAAGCCACAATCACTTCCATCCACCTTTACACAGACTTCGGTAAAACGCTGGAGATGACTTCAGCGGCGGTAGAGTAGCGGCCCAGAGAAGCGGTGACTTGCACTCCCTGGACGAGCGGGCGAACGGCCTCGATCATCTCTTGAGCGATGAGGATGCCCTCGCGGCGGGCGGCGTCGGGGGTGTCGGCCTGGGCCATGCGCAGCATGATCTCTTCTGGCATCGAGACGCGCAGGTCGTTCTTCATCAACTCGGCATTGCGCAGGCTGGTGAGCGGGAAGATGCCGGCGATGACGGGGATGTGGTGCTCGCGAATGCGCTCGAGGAAATTCTCCAGCAGGCGCAGGTCAAAGACCGGCTGGGTAATGACGTACTCGGCTCCAGCCTCGACTTTGTAGGCAAAGCGGCGGAGTTCCTGCTCGATGTCGGCGACGCCGGGATTGGCGGAAACGCCGATGGTGAAGTTGGTGCTGGCGCCAATGGCATTGGCTCCGATGTCGAGGCCGTGATTGAGGCGGCGGACGATGTTGACCAAGCCAATGGAATCGACGTCAAAGACTGTGGTGGCGTCAAGATAGTTGCCTTGCTTGGTCGGTTCGCCGGTAAGGCAGAGGATATTGTGCAGCCCGATGGAAGAGGCGCCGAGCAAGTCGGATTGGATAGAGAGCAGATTGCGATCGCGGCAGGTGTAATGGAGAACCGTCTCAATACTGGTGTGCTGCTGAATCTGGATGCAGAGGCTCTGCGCACTCATTCGGGCGGCGGCCGAGGGCGAGTCCGGCACGTTGATGGCGTGGACGCCGAGCGAGGCCAGAAGGCGCGCGCCCTCGATTTCCTTGGAGCAGTCGATGCCGCGCGGGGGCGTGATCTCGACCAGCGTGACGAAGCGGCCCTCGGCCACCAGCGCGCCAATGCGGGAACGAGCATTGATGGGTTCGGGCGGGGTTTCAGTGTTCAGCGGCGGCGCTGTTCCGGCAACTGCAATATAAGTCTGTCCGTCCATGGCGCGCATCGCCGAGCGCATGGCGCGAATGTGGTTTGGAGTGGTGCCGCAGCATCCGCCCACCATCTGCACGCCGGCCTGGATGGCCTTGCGCGCGAAGCTGGCCATGTACTCAGGCGAGCAGAGGTAGATGTTGCGTCCCTCGACGGCGCGGGGCAAGCCGGCGTTGGGCATGGCGGCCAGGGGCAGCGAGGTGGCGGCGCGCATCGCCTCAATGGCGGTCAGTACGGTGGTGGGACCGGTGGAACAGTTGACGCCGACGGCATCCGCGCCCCACTCGGTAAGCAGCGCGGCGGCCTGTGCCGGCGAGGAGCCGTCGAGGCAGTTGCTCTCGTCATCCACCGTGACCATGACCAGAACAGGCAGATGGGGAGCCACCTCGCGGGCCGCGGCCAGAGCCTCCCGGGCCTCGTTGAGCGCGGGCATCGTCTCGATGCTCAGCATATCTACGCCAGCGTCGGAGAGGGCGCGAATCTGCTCGGCAAAGGCGGCGCGGGCCTCGTCCAGGCCGGTCTTGCCCAGCGGTTCCAAGCGCACACCAAGGGGGCCGACGGAGCCGGAGACCCAGGCATTGCCTCCCTGCTTTTCATGGAGCCGGGCGGCGGCCTGGCGGGCAATGCGAACGCCGGCGGTATTGATTTGCGCCACTTGACTGGCCAGGCCGTGGCGGCCCAGTCGAAAGCGATTGGCGCCAAAGGTGTTGGTCTCAAGCACTTCGGCTCCGGCCTGCAAGTACTCTTCGTGAATGGCCAGGATCAGCGCGGGGTCGGAGAGGTTCAGCTCGTCGTAGCAGCGGTTAATCAAAATGCCGCGCGCATAAAGGACCGTTCCCATCGCGCCATCGGCGAGGACGGAACGGCTGGCGAAGATGTTGGCGAATTGCGACATTCTATAGCCATGCTAAGCGATGCGGGCGGGGCGCGCCAAGATGTCAGGCAGCTTTGTTATACTTCGGTAGTCATTAGCCAGAGCCGCATCGGATTTGGACCGGTCTTTTTCGCGGTCTGACTGCTGCGCGCAATGGCTGTCAATTCGTTCACGCCGCGGCTCAGGCCGTGGGCATACTGCGCGGCAGATTCCGCGTCTTTCCGTCGAGGGTAGCGATTTTGAACAACAGAAGTCTTTGCATAAGCGGCGGTGCGGCCCTTTTGGTTGCTGTCGCGCTGTCGGGTTGTGGAAGCACCACCTATTTTGCTGGCCGGTCGCTGCCGCCCAGCGGGCTGACCAATCGCGTTCTGATCTCAATCCAGAATCCCAGCCCTTCCTCTGGAGGAATTCTGGAGTTCGTGGATGCTTTCTACGACATTCGATATCACTACAACAGCACCAATACCGGTCCGCAATTTGCCATCTCCGGCTATTCGGCAAAGCTTCCCTCGACCATCCAGAACATGCCGGAAGAGCGGCTGGGAGCGGTTTATTCTACAGGCGACGGTGTTTTGGCGCTCATCAATTACACCAAAGAGATTACCAACCCGGCCGTCAACGGGCTGAACGGCTTCTCTGCCAGCGCCTTTGTTACGCGGAATCAGCAGTTCGCGGTTGCCGCCAGCCAGAGTTCCCACATTTTGACCGTGGTAAACCGGTTGACAAACACCAGCTACCCGCTGAGTCTTCCCGGCGTTTATCGCGTCAGCGTGAATCCGGGCGGCTCCATGGCTCTGGCCTTTGTGCAGAACTCGAATTACATTTATTATCCGCGGCAGTTGACCGCCTCCGAGTCCCAGGCTTACTCCGGCGGCCCCAGCACCTGGCCCACCGGCGCGGAGGATTGCGAACCGCTGAACCTGCCCGGGATGTGCCTCTTTCAGGCGCTGGATCCAAAAGGAAATCCACTCACCTTCGACCGGCCAGTGAAGGCGGTCTTCTCGGCAGACGGCGGGACGGCTTACATTCTCAGTTGCGGACCTGAGTGCGGTGGGAATAAAGCCTCAGTTACGTCGTTGCCGGTAGCGCCGTTGATCTTTCTCCTCGGCCAGTCCTCGGGTTCGCTGCCTGCCACGACGACCGCTCCCAGCGCGCAATGCGGGTCGGTGAACATCGCTTCAGGATGCACTCCCACCCCCGGCGGCGCCAGCAACGCGCTGGCGGATAGCGCCAGCTCCACACTCTACGTTGCCGGCCAGCAGCAGCAGCCCGACGGCTATTGGGGCGGCTACTTGACTGTCTTGGGATTGTCGAACAGCGCGGGCACGACGATGACAATGTCTGCTTCGCTCTCGATCAGCGACGGCGCGCCGGGCGCGATCAGCCGCATGTTACTGGCGGACGACGATACCCTGTGGATCGGAATGTCCAAGTGCACCAACGGCGAGCGGGCCAGCAATGGCCTTCCGTACGGTTGCCTGACCATGGTGAATACGACTACCAATGCCGCTACGCTGCTTCCTTATAACGGCGACGCAACCGGGATTGCCGCGGTAACCGGGCTGCACAAGATCTATACAGCCGAGGGCGGACAAATCTACATCTACTCGACCGTCAATGGCTCGGCGATCGACAATTCCAATGTTACGGTGACTGGCACGGCCTACGACGTGGCTTACATGGATGCGCTTACCGACACCAACAACACCGCCTACTAAGTGCGGTTGTCAGTTATCAGTGAATGGCAACTCCGCTTCCGATGTTTTTTCCGCCCTCGTGCGGGTACCCCACCCTCGCGACGTTCTTGTTTCTGTCGCTAGGGTGGGAACCACGAACTCCAGTCAAACTCCCGTTCATCCACAGTCATCGCACATGAACGCCGATTCCATCACGGCTGCTCACCTCGACAATGTGGAGCAAACCTGCCGCGGAACGCCGTCCGCGCATGGCCTCGCGCGAACTGGGTTCCGCCATTCTCGACCTGACTCAAGGCGAAGCCGGAATCCGCGGCAGTGCGGAAGAGCGCGACAGTGAAACTGCCCAGGCCGCGCGAATTCTGGCTTGGACTGGCGGCAGGTACTCGACCTGCACGGCGGAACTATCGAAAATACGATGAAAACCGGCTCAAAGTTATACGCATTCTGCGCAGACTGCATCTTCAGAATGCTCGTATTCCGCGGCACTTCAGCTTGCCACCCGCAACTCTTCGCGCAACACGCGGCGCAGAGTCTCTTCCAGTTTCGGCGCTTTGCCTACCACGTGCTGACGCAGGGCTTCGTTGATTAGCGTCTGGTAGCCCTTTGCTCCTCGTATTGCTGGCGCTCATGCGCCTCTGCCGGCCGTGCGGAGACAATGCGAATCTTTCTGCCGCGATAGCGGTAAACCACAACCAAAACCCTCCCCTTCATGCCCGTCCCAGCTGAAACATATCGCAACTCGTGTGGGTCCGATTCATGGTCCGTGTTCGTAACTGCATAATCGTCCACAAAGACTGGCACCGCCTCAGTAAAGCTAACCCCATTCTTTCTGAAATTTGTCTCGGCCTTCCGGGGATCTCATTCGCAGTTCATACCACCCTAATCGTATGCACATATTGCACTCCAGGAGATTTTTGCAGAGAAGCATTCTGCGAAGATCGGCGAGTGTCAAGGTCTCAATTGGAGAATATAGGTGACCTGTTCTACCGCCCAACTTCCTCCAGGAATCGCACTATCGACTCAATCCCCAGCTCAAAGTTTTTCAGGTGAAACTTCTCATTCGGCGCGTGGATGTTGTCATCCGGCAGTCCGAAGCCCATCATCACGCTGGGAATGCCCAGATGGCGGTCGAAGTCGCCAACAATCGGGATCGACCCGCCAGAGCGGATGAAGACCGTATCCTGACCCCAGACCTCGTGCAATGCTCGCGTGGCGGCTCTCACATAGGGGTTGTCGACGGGAATCAGGCAAGGGTCGCCCGCGCTGATCAACCGCACCTCGACATCGACGCCTGCGGGCGCAATCTCCTCAACGTACGCCTTGTAGAGTGCGAAGGTCCTGGCTGGCGTCATGCCGGGAACCAGGCGCATCGAGACCTTGGCCAGGGCCTTGGCGGGAATCACCGTCTTAGCGCCCGCGCCAATGAAGCCGCCGGGAATGCCATGCACATCCAGTGTGGGTCGCGCCCAGGTGCGCTCCAGAACGCTGTAGCCTGCCTCGCCAACCAGCGTGCGTGAGCCGACCTCGGCGATGCGGTACTGTTCCTCGTCGAATGGCAGGCTGCGCCATGCGGCCAACTCCTCGGGGCTGGGCGGGATGATGTCGTCGTAGATGCCGGGGATGAGAATGTGCCCGTCCTCGTCCTTGAGGCGGGCCAGCATCTGCGCCAGCGCCATGAAGGGATTGGGAGCCGCGCCGCCATACATGCCGGAGTGCAGATCGGTTTTTGCGCCGCGCACCTCAAGTTCGGTATAGATCATGCCGCGCAGGCCAACGCAGAGCGTGGGCAGGCCCGGCGCAAAAAGCTCCGTATCGGAAACCAGCGCAAAATCCGACTTTAGTTCGGGCGGCTTTGAGGCGACAAAAGCTTCGATTCCCTCGCCGCCAACCTCTTCCTCGCCTTCCAATAAAACACGCACATTGATGGGCAGCTTGCCGTTCGCGGCCAGCAGCGATTCCAGGCCTTTGATCTGAGCCCAAACTTGTCCTTTGTCGTCGGCCGAGCCGCGGGCGTAGAGATTGCCGTCGCGCTCTTCAGGATCAAAGGGCGGCGAGAGCCATTCGTCGATCGGGTCGGTGGGCTGAACATCGTAATGGCCGTAAAAAAGAGCGGTGGGCTTGCCTTCAGCGTAAAGCCAGTCGGCGTAGACCAGCGGATGGCCCTCAGTCTCTATCAGGCGCGCGTTCTGAAAACCAATGCGCGTCAACTCCGCCAGCAGCGTTTCGGCCGCGCGCCGGCAGTCGCCGTCGTGCTCGGGTAGCGTGGAGACTGAAGGAATGCGCAACAGCGACTTCAGTTCCTGTAAAAAGCGTGGGTGGTTCTCACGGGCATAACTCACGGCTGCGGAAGGCATTCGAGTGCTCCCTCAAAATGAAATTCGCTATCAGAAAAGGATTATAGGCGCTCACCCGGCGGAGATCGCCCAACTGCATGTTGTGAATCGGAATCCAGCGCGGGGGAGGAAGCGCGCTGGAGGATGCAAGAGTAAGGTATAAAATAACTTAAAGCGAATAGCCAGGCCCGCTTGCAGCTCCTCCCGATCCCTCCGATTTCTTGTCGTGCTGGATGATGAAGGGCAAGTTGGTGACGATCTGCTGCGCCTGTCCGGAGATTTCCTTGGTCCAGAAAAACGTCAAAACACCGCCCTCGACACTGACTTTCGCAGGATCCATATACGTGACTGGATCCCCCTTTGGTTTGTAGAGCGTAATTGTTTGCACTCAACCTCCTCCGTGCTGCAATTCTACAAGGGTTATGCTGTGAAAAAGCTGGGGGTGTGGAAATCGTGGTTGTTTTTTGTGACCATTGCGGAGATTTACCCGGACTGTAGATTGCGTTCTCATCTAATGCAATCGGCGGCCTATCAGCGATGCCGTGGGGCCGCACGGTACTCTTGAGAGAGATGCCACCTATTCTCAATGCGCAGTCAGTGACCAAACAGTTCGGTGCCAAGCCGCTCTTCCTCAACATTTCGCTCACCATCGAAGACGGCGACCGGATCGGGCTGATCGGCCCCAACGGCGCGGGTAAATCGACGCTGCTGGCCATTCTTGCCGGGCAGGTTGAGCCGGATTCGGGCGAGGTGGCCGTGCGCAAGCGCGCCCGCGCCGCCTATGTGCCGCAGGACTCGCGCTTTGCCGCCGGGCTCAGCATCCGCCAGGTCTTGGAGGCCGCATTAGCTGCCGCGCATGTGAATGAAAGCGAACGCGAGGGCCGTCTGCGCGAGCTCTCTGGCCGCGCCGGCTTCACCGACCTCAACGCCGAGGCTGCCTCGCTCTCTGGCGGTTGGCGCAAGCGGCTGGCCATTGCCGAGGCGCTGGTCTGCGAGCCCGAGGTGATGCTGCTCGACGAGCCCACTAACCATCTCGATCTTGCCGGCATCGAGTGGCTGGAGGGGCTGCTCTCCTCGGACAGCTTTGCCGCCGTCACTGTCAGCCACGACCGCTATTTTCTCGAGTCCACCTCAAGCCAGATCGTCGAGCTGAATCGCATTTTTGCCGGTGGCCTGCTGCGCGTCAAAGGCAACTTCAGCCGCTTTCTGGAAGAGAAGCAAGCTTATCTGGAGGCGCAGAGCCGCCAGCAGGAGAGCCTGCGCAACCAGGTGAAGACCGAGATCGAATGGCTCAGGCGCGGACCCAAGGCGCGCACTACAAAATCAAAGGCCCGCATCGATTCCGCCAACGCGATGATCGGCGAGTTGGCGGAGCTGAATGCGCGCACAGCGGTCTCGTCGGCTGGAATTGATTTCGACGCCAGCCTGCGCAAAACCAAGCGCCTGGTCGAGTTCAAGGGCGTTGCTTGCGACGTGCCGGGCCAAGAAGCACTGGGTAGCGAAGCGCCAGGCGAGCCCGGCCAGATTCTTCCCGGAAGGCGCTTGTTTACCGGCCTCAACTTCATTCTTACCGCCGGAATGAAGGTCGGCCTGGTCGGTCCCAATGGCAGCGGCAAGACAACGCTGCTGCGCCTGCTGCGCGGTGAGATAGAGCCGGCCGGGGGCTTCATTCGCCGCGCCGACGCCCTGCGCATGGTCTACTTCAGCCAGACGCGCGAGCTGGATGAGAGCCTGACGCTGCGCCGCGCGCTGGCGCCAGAGGGCGACGGCGTACTGCACCAGGGACGCGAGGTCCATGTGGCCAGTTGGGCGGCGCGCTTCCTCTTTACCAGCGAGCAACTGAATCAGCCAGTCCGCAATCTCAGTGGCGGTGAGCGGGCGCGAGTGCTGATTGCCAAACTCATGCTGGAGCCGGCCGACGTGTTGCTGCTTGACGAGCCGACCAACGATCTGGACATTCCGACGCTGGAGATTCTCGAAGAAAACCTCCTCGACTTTCCCGGCGCGCTGGTGCTGGTCACGCACGACCGCTATCTGCTCAACCGCGTATCTTCGACGGTTTTAGGCCTGGATGGGCGCGGCCATGTCGGACGCTTTGCTGACTACGAGCAATGGGAGGATTGGCTCGAGGAGCAGGACGACGCGGCGCAGCAGGCAGCGTCGAAGGCGAAACCCGAGCCTAAGTCGAACTCCACTAACTCCGCCAAAAAGAAGCTTTCCTATCTGGAAGCCCGCGAGTTTGCCGCCATCGAGGAGCGGGTCGAAGTCTCCGATGCGCGTCTCAGCGAGGCCCGTGATCGCGCCGAGGGTCCGGAGATTGCCACCAACGCCGCCGCGCTTGAAGAAGCGCTGCGCGAACTCGACGCAGCACAGCATGAAAACGACGCGCTCTACGCTCGCTGGGCGGAGTTGACCGAGAAGGCGGGATAAGTTTCGCTTTGAAGTTTCGGTTATAGGCGATTTCTTGAGTTAATAATCATCTGAGAATCTCTGATTAAGTTCGTGCTTTGATATGGCACGCCTTTATAGGCCGCGGAAAAACTCAACCGAAGCGATGCCTTGTATCAGAGCAAGCTGAAGTAGCGATCATTCAAGACATCAACTTGGTCTAAGATTTCTTGAAACAAAACCAGAGTCTCTGTATCCCTGAGTTTCAATTTGCAGGCCGGTGCAACCCGAAGGAAGCACCGGCTTGCTAGAAAACCACCAAGACACATCAACTCTGGTTTCGGGTTATTCCATACTCAACGAGTTTACGGAATGTTAATGGTTGTGACGCTGTATGCAGGCAGTGTCAGAGTCAGTGATGAGCCACTGACCGCCTGCGTTCCTATGGACACTGGCGTTACCGGGCTCCCAGCAGCGCTTTGTGTCGCTGCCGTGGCCGCGGTAATTTGATACAAGCTGGCCGTGCCAGACAGGCTAAGCCCGCTGAGCGCTGCCACTTGTGACGTGTTGGCGCGATTGATGACCACCATCACAACCCGGCCGGGCGTTGTGCTGTCGGTGCTGATGTAGGCCATTACGGCCCCGGGGTTGCTGGAGATCGTTGCCACCGAAGTGTCGCCGAAGTTCGAACCGGCGCCATCGAAGTTGCGATAGGCGCGGAAGCCTGCCAGCACATAATCGTAGGTTCCGCTCGGCGGCCAGAACATGCCCGCGAAGACGCCATTGGCGGCATAAACGCCCAGCTGATCCGCCTGTGCGACCGTACCAGCAATGTTATTGAATCCGCCCGTTTCGTACTCGCTGATGGAGAGCTTGATCGAGGGGAATTCCGCATTGATCTTCGCTTGCAGGCGTCCCAGCATATAAATAGGTGCGCCTCCGAGCACCGAGTTGGGCCATGGATTGCTATTGCCAGGATCGGTGAACGTGGTATCCCACAGATTGCGAGGAGCCTGCACAATCAGTTGCATGTCCGAGTCCGACAAACTTGCGGCCGTCAAGCTCGTCACGCGCGTACCTCCCGCATCGTAGTCCTCTGGATACCAGTGGAAGTCATAGACATCGACCAACGGCTTGCCGAAGGAGGCTGATGCAGTGGCCAGAGCCTGGAAATACTCGTCAGGGAACCAGTTCTCGCCGGTTGGGGTCGTGTTGGTGATTCCGACCTGCCAGTTGTAGATGCCAAGGAAACCGTAATGCGAGGGCCCAAAGATCTTGATGTTCGGGAAAGAAGTCTTCAGTGCTTCCGCCACGGAAATCGTCTTGGCAATGTAGGCAGCCGGCGTGATATTTGTCGGGCCCTGCACTTCCAGATGCGTGGAATTCCAAATATCGGGCTCATTGTCCAGATCCACAAACGCCGGTGTTGCCGTAGTGCCGTTGTAAAGCGCCTGCGTGGTGGAAAGCTGATTCATTGCCCAGACGAACTCGTCGTCATAGACATTGCCCGTGTCCTCGCCGCTGACCACGGTGATCGGTGGTGTGGTGGTAAAGGGAGTGCTAGTGACAGAGCTCTTCTGGAAGACGACATCCTGGAACCTTGCCAGATCCGGCGCATTGGTTGTGGGAACCGGACCGGCCTCATCCGCGGATACCAGCCCTTGTATCGGTATCGTGAAGAGGGTGGCTTGTCCGGCGGCAATGTTGGCATTGATCGTCGGATACACCGCATATCCTGGGATCGTGCTCGAACTCAGGAAGTTGTCACTGTTGTAAATGTAGTCGGCGCCAGCATTGGAGGCGTTCGTCGTCCAGTTGTACGCCGTCCAGCGATCGCCACCCAAGCGTTGGATGGTGACCTTGGGAATGTTGGGCATCCCACCGGTGACTTCGTTGACTCCGTAGATATACTGCGAAATCGTCTCGGTTTGGGAGGGATTGACGATGATCGTAACATTGGCAGGCGTTGTGGCGGCTTCAGCGAATGCCTGATTTGAAACTGCGCCTGCGCCGGCCGTGTTTACAGCAGCGACCACATAGTAATAAATGGTGCCGTTGGTCAAGCCGGTGTTGGTGTAGCTGGTTGTCGTGGATGTGCCAACCGTTGTATATGGCCCGCCATTGGTGGTCGAGCGCATCACGTTGTAACTGGAGGCAGTCAAACTCGCCGTCCATGCAAGTGCGATCTGCGCATTGCCGGATGTTGCTGTCAAGCCGGTCGGCGCAAGCGGAGGATCGCCGCTCAACGGAGCGCAAAGGTTGCCATTCACCGCAAATGCCGTTGGAGCCGGATTGCTGGTAGCTATGGTTCCATTGAAGCCGATATTGGAGATGCTTCCACCCGCGGCTACGGCGGCGTTATAGCTCTCGGGGGTCACTGTCACCAATCCGCCGCTCTGGGTTTCAACGCCGTTCCAAAGAGACGAGATAGTCTGTCCGTTGGCGAAGATCCACTGCAGCGTCCAAGTGGTCCAGGCCGTCGTTCCCGTGTTTTCGAGGTCGATGGTCGCGCCGAAAGCGGAAGAACTCTGCGGCGCAATCGTGTAGACGACGTTGCACGCAAAGCC